>CAZSAZ010000034.1:0-12445 GCA_964604925.1 uncultured Oscillospiraceae bacterium
GGGCATTTTGTCCCGTCACAGCTATCAGTCCCTGATGAACCATGTGGGCGACGGAGAGGAATGGGGCCTGGAGATCGGGGAAGGCGGTCTGGAGTATCTGACTCCCTTTGCGCAGTCTGTTTCCGGCACCTATCGGGGCAAGCTGGATTCCCTGCATACCTGCATGGACTTTTTGAAGGAAGGCCGGGACGATGAGCTGGTGGTGATGATCGATTCTGCCATCATCTCCAACGTGGATTTGAACGACGTGCTCAGCGCCCACATTGCCTCCGGTAAGGATGTCACCGTGGTTACCAAGAAGGGTGTTTGCAACGGCACCAAGCAGATGGATCTGGCCATCCGGGTGGAAGAGGGTGCCATCACCGATATCGTGGTGGACTACCCTGCATCCGCGGCATACAACGGCTCCATGGACATTTTCGTGACCTCCAAGGCATGGCTTATCGACAAGGTGGAGACTGCTGTGGCTCACGGCAAGTGCCACATGGATCGGGACTTGGTGATGAATGGCTGGCAGACCGGCGAAGTCACTGTAAACGTCTATGAGTTCGACGGCGTGGCTCTGTTCAACGAATCGGAAGAAGAATACTTCCAGAACACCATGGCATTGCTGAACAAGGACGTCCGGGCGGATGTTTTTGGTGGCAACCATGCAGTTTGGACCAAGGTTCGGGATCGGGTTCCCTGCTACTACGGCGAAGGCGTCCGGATGGACAATGTGCTGGTGGCTGACGGCTGTATGCTGGAAGGCGAAGTGGAGGACTCTGTTCTGTTCCGCCAGGTTACGGTGGAAGAGGGTGCCAAGGTTTGCCACTGCATCGTGATGAACGACTGCGTCATTGGCAAGGGTGCAGAGCTGAAATATGTGATCCTGGATAAGGATGTTACTGTGACCCCCGGTGCCAAGGTGTTCGGTACTGCCGAGCATCCCATCGTCATCAAGAAGGGTGAGACCGTATGAAAATTGCAGTGTTAGCTTCCGAGGGCGCACCCTATGCCAAATCCGGCGGTCTGGGTGACGTGATGGAGGCATTGCCTGCTGCCCTGAGTCGGATTGAGGGTAACGAGGTGGTGCTCATCCTGCCCTACTATAAGAAAATTAAGGACAACCCCAAGTACGAAGTGGAACGGGTGGCAGAATTCCAGGTGGGTCTGGGCTGGAGATCGCTGTATTGCGGCGTGATGAAGCTCACCAACCGGAACGACGGCGTGACGGTCTACTTCCTGGATAACGAGTATTATTTCGGTGCCCGTCCCGGTGCCATTTATGGCGATGGTGACGATTCGGAGCGGTTTGCGTACTTCTCCAAGGCTTGCCTGGATGCCATGGCGGTAGTGGGCTTTATCCCCGACGTGATTCAGTGCAACGACTGGCAAACGGCGCTGGTTCCCACCTATCTCAAGGCGGTGTACCGCTCCATGTTCCCCCAGACTAAGATCATGTTCACCATCCACAACATCGAATACCAGGGTTGGGCAGATGCCAACTTCTTCGATGATGTGTTGCGCCTGCCCTGGGACTGCCGGAACATCCTGGATATGAATGGCTCGGTGAATATGATGAAGGGCGGCATCGTTACCTGTGACCTGGTGACCACCGTTTCCGAGACCTATGCCCGGGAGCTGATGTACCCCTACTATGCCCACGGCCTGGATGGAATCATTGCCGACGCAAGCTGGAAGCTCACCGGCATTACCAACGGCATTGACGTGAATACCTTCAACCCCGAGACGGATCCTGCATTGCCTGCCCATTACAATGCTCAGACCATCGAAGATGGAAAAGCTGTGTGCAAGGCAGAATTGCAAAAGGAACTGGGGCTGCCGGTGGATCCCGATGTGCCGCTGCTGGTGATGGTCACCCGCCTGGCTGGTCACAAGGGACTGGATCTGCTGTGCTACATTGCCCGGCGGTTGCTGAACGAGGAAAATATCCAGCTGGCTGTCCTGGGTACTGGCGAGGCGCAGTATGAGAGCTTCTTCCGGGGCCTGGAAGCAGAGTTCCCCACTAAGGTCTCTGCCAAGATCACTTTCAACCTGGGGCTGGCTGCCCGAATCTATGCCGGTGGTGACATCTACCTGATGCCCTCCAAGTCTGAGCCCTGCGGTTTGAGCCAAATGAACGCCATGCACTATGGTACCGTACCTGTGGTTCATGCCACAGGTGGTTTGAAAGATACCGTTCCCGGCGTGGATGACGTGGGTGAAAACGGCCTGGGCTACAGCTTCCAGAGTTACAACGGAGACGACTTCCACACCGCAGTGAAGCGTGCGCTGAAGCTGTACAACGAGGACAAGGAAGCCTGGAGAGCCCTTCAGGTTCGGGAAATGACCACCGACTTTAGTTGGAATGTGCCTGCTGCACGGTATATGGAACTGTTCAAGCAGATGTGCGAGGCGTAAAATCCACAACAAATCTTGACAAATGAGGGCCATCGTGCCATAATCAATCCGGAGGGTCTGCCCTGGCAGACCCTCTGTGATGCCCCTTTTGGGAAACGTTTCCACACCTGAGAAACGACCATCCCCGGGGAGAAATGGATGCCGGAAAAGGAAAAACAGAGGGGCTGCCCTGGGTGTTCCTTTTCCCGTTTCCGTTTCCCAAGACAACAATATCAATCATGCGAGGAGCACCCCTATGCGAATCCTGTACGACAGCAAACAGCTTATCCATAAGGATCCCTTTGGAATCCTGACCCCCGGGCAAAAATGCCGGTTGAATATCCACATTCCTACCTCCGTCCAAACCACCAAGGTGTTGTGCCACATTAGCTGGGAGAGCGGAGCCCCCTGCCAGACGGTGGAGCTGGAATTCCGGATGCGGAAGAACGGATATGAAATCTTCACGGGAGAGTTCTCTTTGGAATATACCGGACTGTATTTCTACTACTTCCACATCACCAACAAAACCGGTGCCTTCCGGCTGTACAAGCAGGGGGACGATACCAACATGGAGGCAGGGGATCTGTGGCAGGTCAGTTGCGTTCCGGCAGATTTCACCACCCCTGACTGGGCCAAGGGTGCCATTATCTACCAAATTTTCCCAGACCGATTCCACAAAGCCGGACGGGTGGACCTCCAGGGAAAGCTGGAGCCTTATACTGTCCATGGGGATTGGTATGAGGAAGTGGACTGGCGGCCCAATGAGGAAGGAAAGGTGCTCAACAATGATTTCTATGGTGGAAACTTCCGGGGAATCATGGAAAAGCTGGACTATTTGGCAACCCTGGGCGTGAGCATCCTCTACCTCAACCCCATTAGTAAGAGTTTTTCCTCCCATCGATATGATACGGGAGATTACAAAACCCCGGATCCCATGCTGGGAACCGAGGCGGATTTTACGGCCCTTTGCGATGCGGCCCATCGCCGGGGGATGAAGGTGATTTTGGACGGCGTGTACTCCCACACCGGCGACAATAGCCTTTACTTCAACCGTAGGGGTACCTTCCCTGGGGTGGGTGCCTGCCAGAGCACCAGTTCCCCCTATTATGATTGGTATACCTTCTTTGAATATCCCACAAGCTACAACAGTTGGTGGGGCTTTGATACGTTGCCCACCATCAACAAAATGGTACCCTCCTTCATCGATTATGTCATCACCGGAGAGGACAGTGTGGTGGCTCACTGGCTCAAGGCTGGATGCGATGGGTTCCGCCTGGATGTGGTGGATGAAATCCCGGATGAGTTTGTTCGTCTGCTGAAAGAGCGGATTCGCCAGATTAAGCCGGATGCCTTCCTCATTGGTGAGGTGTGGGAGGATGCGTCCAATAAGATTGCCTATGGCCGGCGTCGGCGGTATTTTGTGGACGGAGAACTGGACTCTCCCATGAACTACCCCTTCCGGACGGCCATCATCAATTTTATGCGCCGAATCGATGATGGCCGGGGGTTCCGCCAGACGGTGATGAGCCTGGTGGAAAATTATCCTCCCCAGGTTATGGCCTGTACCATGAATCTGTTGGGAACCCATGATACGTCCCGGATTCTCACGGCGCTGGTGGATGATTTCGACGGAGATCGGGAGGCTAAGGCTGCGCGGAAGCTCAGCCGTTCCCAGTGGAATACGGCGGTGGAGCGGCTTTTGGTGGCATCCTTCCTGCAATACACCCTTCCTGGCTGTCCCAGCATCTACTATGGCGACGAGGCAGGTATGGAAGGATATGGAGATCCCTTCTGCCGCAGACCCTACCCCTGGGGTCGGGAGGATCAGGAGATACAAGTCCATTTTAAGCGGCTGGGTCACTTGCGAAAGCAGTGTGAAGCGCTGCGTTTGGGGGACATTCATTTCTTCCAGGCAGGGAATATGCAATTGGGCTTTACGCGGAGCTACAATGGTCAAACCGTTCGGGTGTATGTCAACCGGAGCAGCGACGACTGGGAGATTCCGGTGGGACGGATTCTGCTGGGATGCAATATGCGCACCGTAGCCCGGGACGCTTTGGTGCTGGGGCATAACGGCTATTGCGTGGTGATGGAGGTGTAAGGCCGTGGAGGAAGAACGGTTCTTTTCCGGGTACTGCCGACAGTTGGACAACCACCGGATGGTGGAAGCCCTTTTGAAGGAGGACAAACTCCAGGAAGTGGATTGTGCCTTTGGCAATTGCGCATTTCAGGCTGGATGCCCCATCGGGAAACAACTCCAGGTGTTGACGGAGGAGTAAGCCCGGACCTATCCCGGAACGGGAAGGGGATCAGAATAAACGAAAACGCCAGACACGAGATTGTGTCTGGCGTTTGATGATATCAGGATCATGTTCTGTAGGACATATGGAGCGTTGTTTTTTGGAAGAATGGAAAAAAGAAGAACCGGATACCCAAAGGGTATCCGGTTCTGGTACGCCGGAAGGGACTCGAACCCCCGACCTACTGATTCGTAGTCAGTCACTCTATCCAACTGAGCTACCGGCGCATACACACTTATCAGTGCCCGGATATAATAGCACATCTTTTTAGAAAATGCAAGCACTTTTTTCGAAAAAGTTGAAAAATTTTTCCTGGGTTGACACTCATCCGGGAACATGGTATAAGAGAAGCGTTGTTTGAAAAGGGGAGAACGGATTGAAACAGAGAACATTGGAGGGCCTGCCGGAACGGTTGATTCCCTGGTACGAGGCTCATCGCCGGGATCTTCCCTGGCGGGCAGATCGGGAGGCATACCACATCTGGTTATCGGAGATCATGCTTCAGCAAACGCGGGTAGAGGCGGTGAAAGGCTACTATACGCGATTTTTGAAGGAGCTGCCCACGGTGGAGGCACTGGCTCACTGCGACGATGAGCATTTGCACAAGCTGTGGGAAGGGCTGGGGTATTACAGCCGGGTGCGGAATCTGAAGAAAGCGGCGCAGGTTATCATGAGCCAATATGGTGGCGTGTTTCCCCAGACCTATGAACAAATCCTGGCGCTGCCCGGGATTGGGCCTTATACCGCCGGGGCAATCAGCTCCATTGCCTTTGACCAGCCCCGGGCGGCGGTGGACGGCAATGTGCTGCGGGTGATGAGCCGGTTGGAACGGAACGAAGAACCCATCGATCTGCCTCGGGTGAAGGCCCAGGTACAGCGGGAGTTGGAGGATATTTACCCCAAACAATGCCCCGGTTCCTTTACCCAGGCGTTGATGGAATTGGGTGCAACGGTGTGCCTGCCCAATGGTGCCCCCCAATGCCAGGTTTGCCCTTGTGCAGATCTGTGTCTGGGTAAGGATGAATGGAAGAGCCTCCCGGTAAAATCCCCAAAACGGGAGAAAAAAGTGGAAGAGCGAACGGTTTTTGTGCTGCGCTGTGGTACACGGTATGCCCTGGAAAAGCGACCGGAGAAAGGCTTGCTGGCGGGGCTGTGGCAGTTTCCCAATGTGCTGGGGCATCAGTCGGAAGAGGAGGCACTGGCTTGGGTGGAAGATCGGAGCATGGGGCCAAAGGCCCTGGAGCGGCAGGTGAACCGAACCCACATCTTTACCCACATTCGCTGGGAGATGCGGGGGTACTACCTGGAGGTGGAGCGGGAAAATCCTGCGTTCCGATGGCTGACGCTGGAGGAAATGGATCATCTGGCGGCATTGCCTACGGCATTTCGTCAATTTCGGGAGGAAATCGTGGATGTTTGATTATCATATGCACAGTCGGGTCTCCTTTGATGGCCATGACACGGGTCTGGAGATGGCTCTGGCGGCTCGGGAGCGGGGGCTGAAAGAAATTTGTTTTACCGATCACATAGACTATTCCCCAGAAATGGATATGGTCTTTGACCTGGAGGATTATCACCGGGAATATGACGATTTGGAAGTGCCGGGGATAAAGATTCGCCGTGGGGTGGAATTTGGAATCACGCCCCAGAATCAGGAGCTGTTACGCCGGGATCTGGCCCGCCGCAGGTTTGATTATGTCATCGGATCAGTTCATTTTGTGGATGGAATGGATGTATATCTGGCCCCATATTGGCAGGGAAAGACCCAGTCTCAGGCAGTGAATCGCTTTTTGGGGCAGACCCTGGAAACAGTTGCTGTTCAGGATGATTATGACGTTTTGGGACATCTGACGTTTATTTCCAAGGCCCGGGCCAACCCCACCCGTGAGCTGATCCGTTATGAGGAACACCGGGAGGTGATTGACGCCATTTTGACGGAACTGGTACGTCACGACAAGGGGTTGGAAGTCAACACCAGTGGCATTGACCGGTGCGGCGGCCCTTTGCCCACGATGGATATGGTGCGACGGTTCCGGGAGTTGGGGGGGAAGATTGTCACCATAGGCTCCGATGCCCACGACAAGCATCGAGTGGGGCAATACACGGGGCAAATGGCTCGCCAAGTGTCGGATTTGTTCGGATATGTGTGTACATTCGAAAATCGGGAACCGATCTTCCATCGGTTATAACGGGAAACCATCTGGAAAGCATGAATTTTTCGTGGCGAATACTTGCATTTCCCAGGGAAGGCGGTATAATAGGACATACAATGCTTATGCAAAGGAGTAATGAATTATGACCACAGATGAACTGAGAGAATCTTTGCTGGCTGCGCCGAAAAACGGCTATACCCGGCTGGACGATCAGCAGCGTCAGGAAATGAACGCCTATGCCCAGCGGTATATGGCATTCATGGATGCTTGCAAGACGGAGCGGGAGGCCACCACCTGGGCCGTGGTAGAGGCAGAGAAGCTGGGCTTCCGTCCCTTTGTCCCGGGCATGGAGGCAAAGCCTGGCGATAAGATCTATTATAACAACCGGGGTAAGGCTATCGCATTGGCGGTGATCGGCACCGAGTCTTTGGCAAAGGGTGCCAATATTTGCGCAGCCCATGTGGACTCTCCCCGGATGGACATCAAGCCCAATCCTCTGTACGAAGATTCTGAGATCGCCTACTTCAAGACTCACTACTATGGCGGCATTAAGAAGTACCAGTGGGTGACTATTCCCCTGGCCCTCCATGGTGTGGTCTACAAGAAGAATGGTGAAGTTATCACCATCACCATTGGTGAAGAGGACACCGATCCCATTTTGATGGTTTCCGATCTGCTGCCCCATCTGGCTGGGGATCAGATGCAGAAAACCGCCGGCAAGGTCATTGCCGGTGAGCAGCTCAACGTGATTCTGGGCACCGAACCCATCGAGGGTGAGGGCAGCGACCTGGTGAAGCTGAACATTATGAAGTGGCTCAACGAAAAGTATGGCCTCATCGAAAGCGACTTCCTTTCCGCTGAGCTGACCATCGTTCCTGCCGGCCGCAGCCGGGAGGTGGGCTTTGATCGGAGCTTGATCTCTGCCTATGGCCATGACGACCGGGTGTGTGCCTATGCCGAGCTGGAGGCACTGTTCACTATCCAGCAGCCCACCAAGACTGCTGTGTGCATCTTGGCTGACAAGGAAGAAATCGGTTCTGTGGGCATTTCCGGTATGCAGAGTGAATATTTCGAGCATTTCATGGGCACCCTGTGCGATGCCCAGGGCGTGAAGCTGGCTGACTGCTTTGCCAACTCCTTCTGCCTGTCCGCTGACGTTTCCAACGCCTACGATCCCAACTTTGCTGAGACCTGCGACAAGCGGAACAACAGCCTGCTGAACTACGGCGTTTCCATTTGTAAGTACACCGGTTCCCGGGGTAAGGGCGGTGCATCGGATGCTTCCGCTGAGGCCATGGGTCACATCCGTTCCACCTTTGACCGCAACGGTGTCATTTGGCAGATTGCCACCCTGGGTAAGGTGGATCAGGGTGGTGGCGGCACCGTGGCAGCCTACATGGCCAACCGGAACATCGTCACCGTGGATGCTGGTGTGCCCGTGCTGAATATGCACGCGCCTCTGGAGCTGGTAAGCAAATTGGACTGCTACGAAACCATGTTGGCTTGCAAGGCCATCTACCTGGCATAAGACCTGCCGATCATCGGCTTACAACAAATAAATTCTCCGGCAGAAGGGTGCATCGCGCTTCTGCCGGAACTTTTTTGCCATATTTTGCTAGTTGTGTCGAGAAAAATAAGGAAGAATCCCAAAAAAATTAGAACAACCCATTGCGCAATTCCAGAAAATGCGCTATACTTAGGAAATCAAAAGTCATAACTTGTTCACATTTGCCTCCGGCGTGAGGCATGATCATTCTTGAGAATTGGGACGATGGAAGCGATGTATAGACGGTATGGGAAACGAATCTTGGATATTCTCCTGTCCTTGGCCGGGTTGCTGTTGGGATCGTGGCTGTATTTGGCGATTATCATTGCCATTAAAATCGATGACCCTGGCCCGGCGCTGTTTGTTCAGGAGCGAATCGGACTGCATAAAAAACGGTTCAAACTGTATAAATTCCGCAGCATGAAAATGGCAACGCCCCACGATATGCCCACCCATTTGCTGGAAAATCCCCAGCAGTACATCACCCGGGTGGGACGATTCCTGCGGCGTACATCCCTGGATGAGATTCCCCAGTTGTGGAACATCCTCCGGGGGGATATGAGTGTCATTGGTCCCCGTCCGGCCTTGTGGAATCAGGACGATCTCATCGAACAGCGGGATCTGGTGGGAGCCAACGACGTCAAGCCCGGACTGTCCGGCTGGGCTCAGATCCATGGCAGAGACGCCTTGGAAATTCCGGACAAGGTGCGTCGGGACGGAGAATATGTGGCCAATTGCTCCTTTGCCTTTGACGTGCGCTGCTTCTTCGGCACCATTTTCCCTGCGCTTCGGGGGGATGGCGTGGTGGAAGGGGGCACCGGAACCATCCATGAAATGGAGCAACAACCATGAAAATTCTCATTGCAACCAACCACTCTTATATGTTTTATCGGTTCCGGAAGGATCTGGCTTGTCGCCTGCTTCAGGAACATGAGGTGATTCTCAGCACCCCTTTCGTGGGCCATGAAGAAGATTTGAAGGCTATGGGCCTTACTTGCGTGGAGACAGGACTTCACCGCCGTGGGATGAACCCAGTGGAGGATCTTCGTTTGCTGAAAACCTATCGCCGGATGCTCCGGGAATATCGACCGGAACTGGTGATTACATATTCGGTCAAGCCCAATGTGTATCTGGGTTTGGCTTGCCAGGCAGAGAAAATCCCCTACTGCGCCAATGTTCAGGGGCTGGGAACGGCTTTCGAAAAGCCGGGACTTTCTGTTGTGGTGGGGCTGATGTACAAAAAAGCCCTGAAAAAAGCCCGGCGGGTGTTTTTTGAAAATGAAGAAAATGCCAGATTTTTACAGGAAAAGGGGATTGTTTCTCCGGAAAAAACCCAGGTTTTGCCGGGAGCTGGCATCAACTTGCAGGAGTACCCCTGCCGGCCCCACCGGCGGGACGGCGTGTGCCGCTTTTTGTATTTGGGTCGGATTATGAAGGAAAAGGGTGTTGAGGAGTTTTTCACTGCTGCCCAGACTTTGAAAAAGGAATTGGGGGAGACAGTCGCCTTCGATGTAGTGGGCTTTTATGAGGATAGCTATAAGTCCACCGTGGAACGCCTGGCTCAGGATGGCATTATTACCTTCCATGGCTTCCAAACGGAGGTTCACTCCTACTACGAAAACGCAGATTGTGTGGTGCTGCCCAGTTACCATGAGGGACTGAGCAACGTCCTTCTGGAAGGCGCGGCTACTGGCCGAGCTCTGATTGCCTCGGATATTCCCGGATGCCGGGAAGTGGTGGAGGATGGTGTCAGCGGATTTTTGTGCCCTGCCCGGGACTCGAACGCCCTGACAGAGGTCATGGGACACTTCGCCCAACTGACCCAGGAACAGCGGGAGGCTATGGGAGACGCTGGCCGGGAGCTTGTGGAGGAACGGTTCGACAAAGGGCTTGCCATTCGCCTGACCTTGGAAGGGCTGGGGCTGATGGCGCCGACGGAGTGATATGGAACAGACGAAATTCCTTTTTTTACAAATTGTGAAGGCCTCCATGGAAGGGCACAAGGCCGAGCTGCCCCAGAACGTCTCCCAGGAACAGTGGGAGGAAATCTTCCGCTTGGCTCGGGAACAACGGCTGTTGCCGCTATGCTATGAAGGGGTGTATGATTCTCCAGCCTTTCGGGAGGGGGCAGGGGACATGGAGCCGGGGCTGAAACGGGAAGTGACCCAGCAGGTGGTGCTTCAGACGTCCAAAACTGCCGCATTTTTGAAGCTGTATCAGGTTTGGAGTCGCCGGGGCGTTCGTCCCCTGGTGGTAAAGGGAATCATCTGCCGAAGCCTTTACCCCCGGCCGGATGATCGTCCCTCCGGAGACGAAGATCTGCTGATCCTGCCGGGAGAGGAACCGGTCTGCCTGGAGGTATTGGAGGAATTTGGTATGATTCCCCTGAAAAGCCCAGGAGGAGAAACGGCCTCAGAGACCCCATACCGACAGAAAGGTGGGGCTCTTTATTTGGAGCTTCATCGGACGCTGTTTCCCCCGGAAAGCGAGGCCTATGGTGATCTGAACCGCCTGTTCCAGGGGGTGGAGCAGCGGAAAAGAAGCCAGTTGATCCAGGGCGTTCCGGTGGATACTCTGGGACACACCGATCACCTGCTGTACCTTATTTGCCATAGCTTGAAGCATTTTCTCCACAGCGGATTTGGAATACGCCAGATCTGCGACCTGGTGATGTATGCCAACCGGTATGGCTCCCAGATCGATTGGGTTCAAGTTCACCAGGGATGTCAGGACATGGGTGCAGAGAAGTTTGCCTTGGCCATGTTCCGGATTGGAGCGAAGCATTTGGGCTTTGACCCGGAGGGGGCCTGCTTCCCAAAATCGTGGTGGGTCTGCCCGGTGGAGGAGGGCCCCATGTTGGAGGATCTTCTTTCCGGCGGTGTATACGGTGGCGCGACGATGAGTCGCCGCCATAGCAGTCGCTTGACGTTGGAAGCGGTGGCCGCCCAAAAAAGTGGCAGACGGAAGAAAATGGCCCTGCAAACGTCTCTCTTTCCGGCGGGAAAAGATCTGAAGGGAAGGTATCCTTATTTGGAGCGTTTTCCCTGGTTGCTTCCGGTGGCATGGAGCCAACGCCTTTGGCACTATGCCCAGGAATCGGGGGGCAAGGCTCGACGGGCTTCCGAGGCGATGAAAATTGGGGAAGAAAGAATTGCCTTGCTGGAATTGTATGGCTTGTTGAAATAAAAAATCCGCCTGGTTCTGTTCAAGAACCAGGCGGATTTTGCGATTAAAGAATGTTTTTAACGGGTATGGTATTACAAACCACCAATCGGCACGGGGCCTCAGATCTCCATGATGACAGGCAGGATCATGGGGTTGCGTTTGGTGGTTTTGTAGAGGTAACCGCTCAAGTCGTTTTTGATGGCGCTCTTGATGGTGCTCCAATCCCGGATGCGCTTGCGCTGGCAACGGGCGATGGCCTCGTTGGCTACTTCCTTCAAGGACTCCATCAGCTCCTCAGATTCCTTGACATAGACAAAGCCACGGGTGATGATATCCGGGCCAGTGATGATGCTGCCGTCCTGGGTGGACAGATTTACGCACACCACAATCATGCCATCCTGAGCCAGGTGTTTCCGATCCCGGAGCACCACACTGCCCACGTCGCCCACACCGGAGCCATCCACCAGGACTTTGCCTGCGGTGACGGTGTCCACGATTTTGCAGGAACGGCCGGAAAGCTCAAACACAGAGCCAATCTCTCCAACCACGACTTTCTTCGGCTGCATTCCCATGTTCCGGGCCAACTTGGCGTGGAGCTGGAGATGACGCTGCTCGCCGTGGAGGGGGATGAAGAACTTGGGCTTCACCAGGGCATGAATGATTTTCAACTCTTCCTGACAGGCATGGCCGGAGGCATGGAGTCCTTCGCTCTTTTCGTAAACCACGTCAGCGCCCTTGCGGTACAGCTCGTTGATGATCTTGGAAACGGCCTTTTCGTTGCCGGGAATGGCGGAAGCAGAGATGATGATCCGGTCACCGGCGACAATATCCACCTGCTTATGGGTGTTGAAGGCCATACGATACAGGGCGGACATATTTTCGCCCTGTATCGTATGGCC
>CAZSAZ010000035.1:0-11827 GCA_964604925.1 uncultured Oscillospiraceae bacterium
CCCTCCGAGGATCGCTCCGAGCCGCCCCGGTAAAGGGACGGAAGTATCATTGTAACCTGCGTTCCCAGCGCAAGTCCATTTTCAGCCTGAAATCTCACAACAAAGTTTTGTGGATTGCTATGGCAGGTTCTCTGCTGCTGACCACTGCTGTATTGGAGATCCCGTTCCTTGCCAATGCCTTTGGCTTTACGCCCATTGGACTTACGGAATATGCCATTGCGCTGGCACTGGCGATTCTCGTCATTCCAGTGGTGGAAACGGTGAAGTTCTTCCAGCGAAAGGCAACGAACAAATAATCTCCACCAACGAAAGGTGATTCCATGAATCGGATTGATTGATTCCGGAAAATGTTGGAAAAGCCCATGAAGAACGGCTAAAATCAAGATGAACCGCCCCAACAGTACCCATATGGGTTCCTGTTGGGGCGGTTTTTCTATAAACCCGATTGATTTTTTCGTCTGCAACGATATCGGCACGCAAATCGAGGCAAACGAAGGCACGTTTTGTGTGAATTTTCCTAAAAACGCCGAACGCTCACCGATCGTCGCAAGGCAGGCGATTCGGCAAAACAAATATCATGATTTTTCGGAGCACAAAGCCCGACGGCTACAAAGGAAGATTCACCGTAAAGGCGGCCCCGGCCCCCGGCTGACTGGAAACGGTGACGGAGCCATGGCACAGTTCCACAATCCGTTTGGCCAAAGCCAGGCCCAGTCCATTTCCCTGGGCTTTTCTCGAAGGGTCTCCCTGATAGAATTTTTCGAAGATATGCCGCTGGATCTCGGGGCTTATGCCATCCCCTTCATCCCGGATGGTAACAGACAGCTCCTTGGTTCCCACTGCCAGGGTGACATGAATCACTCCCCCGGGATGGGAATATTTGATGGCGTTATCCAGAATGTTGCTCCACACCCGTTCCAGCAGCGCCTCATTTCCCTCATACATCTGCCGTGGTAAATCCAAATCGAATTCCAAATCCTTTTCTGCCCACTTTCCTTCCAGCAGAAGAATGGTGCGCCGGAGCTGTTCGTCCAGGCGAAATTCCTGGCTTCCCGGAACAATTTGTTGATTTTCCAACTTGGAGAGCATCAAAATGTTGCTGGACAGGTCGGAGAGTTTCCGGGTGTTGTCCAGAATTTTTTGAATGTAGTACCCACGCTTCTCCGGGGACAGGGACTGATTTTGCAGCAAAGTTGCATAGCCTTCAATGGCAGAAAGGGGCGTTTTGAACTCGTGGGAGACATTGGCCACAAAATCGGTTCGCAGCGTCTCGATGTGGGACAAATCGTGGGTCATGGCGTTGAACCGCTGAGCCATCTCCCGAATTTCCTGTACCGGCTCTTGTTGGGAGACGGTAACGGAGAAATTTCCCCGGGATAGTTCGTCAAAGGCCTCGCTGATATGTTCAATGGGATGGATGATTCGTTTTCCCACATAGACGGCAATCACACATCCCAACAGCAAACTTCCCAGGAGGAACAACAAAACCGGTGCGTGCCTGCCGTGGAGCTCGATGGGAACCACCTCGGCTTGAAACAGCAAAAGCCACAGAACCGACAAAATCAAAAAAACCAAGGCAATGGTGGCAAAGACAATCCCGGTGAAATACAGCCAGAGCTTGGAGTGGTGTTTTTTAGCCATCGTGACGCACCGCCTTATAACCAAGGCCCCGGACGGTAACAATTTCAAAGTCCTTGCAGGAGCCAAACCGTTCCCGAAGCCGGTTGATGTGGGTGTTGACCGTCCGTTCGTCGGTTTCGGAGAACATTCCCCAAATCTCATCCATGAGCTGGGGACGGGTAAAAATCTTATTGGGATAGGACAACAGCTTGTACAGAAGATAGAATTCCTTCTGGGGCAAGGTGGTCTCCACCCCATTGACGGTGACGGTCAACGCATCGTAGGAAAGCACCGTAGAGCCGACAACGATCTTTTTTTCACTGGAGATTTTAGCTCGCCGGAGCAAGGCCTCCACCCGTAGCACCAGTTCGTTGACGTTGATGGGCTTTATCATATAATCATCGGCACCGGAGCGAAACCCCTGACGCAAATCATCAAACTGATCCTTGGCTGTCACTAGCAAAATGGGGATGTCCCCTCCGGCATTGCGTAGCGTTCGGGTCAGGTCGTAGCCGTCCATTCGGGGCATCATCACGTCGGCTACCATCAGATCCACATAGGTCTGTTCCGTCAGATCCAGAGCTTGCTGGCCGTCTCTGGCAGCAAGACACCGGTATCCATGGTCGGATAGCACGGTGCAAAACAGTTCCCGCATATCCGAGTCGTCCTCCACAACTAAAATGGTAAACATGGCACATCGCCTCCTTTTTTCTATTTTACCACGGAAATGTAACGTCAGGATAAACAGGAAAAAATTTTTTGAAGTTTATCCTGGGTTTATCTTCCCGTAACGAGGAGTTTATTTTTGTATGCTATCATCTGCTTATTCTTAGAAGGAGGCTTCAACCATGAAAACTGCCATTGTTTACTATTCCAAGCACCATGGAAATACCAGACAGCTTTTGGATGCCATTGCCAAAGAGCATGATGTGACCCTTATCGATGTCACCGCCCAATCCCAGACGGATTTGACGGAATTTGACCGGGTGGGATTTGCCTCGGGCATCTACTACTCCAAATTCCACAAAACCCTGCTCCAATATGCCCAGGAGCATTTGCCCCAGGGGAAGGACGTTTTCTTCCTGTACACCTATGGCGCTGAGAAGAAGGGCTACACCGATGCCATCAGCCAGGTAGCGTCAAAGCACCAGTGCAAGGTTTTGGGCAGCTACGGTTGCTTCGGATTCAACACCTTTGGCCCCTTTAAGCTGGTTGGAGGCATTGCGAAGAATCATCCCAATCAGGACGATCTGAAGGGGGCCGTACGCTTCTACGAGGGACTGTAATCATGCTCCAGCTGAAAAATATCGTAAAAACCTATGTTACCGGAGATCTGACCCAGGATGCCCTTAGCGGAGTCAGTGTCTCCTTCCGGGAGAATGAATTCGTCTCCATCCTCGGCCCCAGCGGTTCCGGAAAGACCACCATGCTCAACATCATCGGTGGTCTGGACCGGTACAACAGCGGCGATTTGGTCATCAACGGTGTATCTACCCGGGAATACAAAGATTCGGATTGGGACTACTACCGGAATAACTCCATTGGCTTTGTGTTCCAGAGCTACAACCTGATCCCCCATCAAAGCGTGTTGGCCAATGTGGAAATGGCCCTGACTTTGGCGGGAGTTTCCCGGAAAGAACGGCGGGAACGGGCTGTAGCGGTGCTGAAAAAGGTGGGACTGGCTGACCACATCCACAAAAAGCCCAATCAGATGTCCGGCGGTCAAATGCAGCGAGTAGCCATTGCCCGGGCATTGATCAACAACCCGGATATCCTGTTGGCAGATGAACCCACCGGCGCATTGGATAGTGAAACCAGCGTTCAGATCATGGAGCTGCTTAAGGAGATCGCAAAGGACAAATTGGTGATTATGGTCACCCATAATCCAGAGCTGGCAGAGGCGTACTCCACCCGGATTGTCCGGTTGAAGGATGGAAAGATTCTCTCTGATTCCAACCCCTACGACGGAGCGGAGGTGGCCTCTGTCCCCAAAACCCGACGGAAAATTTCCATGTCCTTCCTCACAGCACTGAGTCTGTCATTTAACAATCTGCGCACCAAGAAAGGAAGAACCCTTCTGACCTCCTTTGCAGGATCCATCGGCATCATTGGCATTGCCCTGATCTTGGCACTGTCCACCGGTATGAATGCCTATATTGCCAGCGTCCAGAAGGAAACCATGGCCTCCTACCCCATCACCATCACCTCGGAGGCCTTGGATATGTCCGGGATGATGGGGGTTCGGGCGGAGATCATTGGAGAACGCCGGGACGAGATGAATCATGTTACCACAGACCGGGAAGGCGTCTATGCCAACTACACCCAGATGGAACTGACCCAGGAGTTTTCCACAAGCATTGTGGAAAACAACCTGACGGAGTTCAAGAAATACCTGGACGATCCGGACAGCGAAATCCAAACCTATGTGGGAGAAAATGGGGTCATTTACTCCTATGACGTGAGTTTTCAGGTTTATTCCCGGGATCCGGAAGGGAATCTGGTGAACACGGATGCCGAAACGGAGGATGCTGCCGGTGGCGGCTTCGCTGCTCAAAGTACCATCCTGGATCGACTGGGAACTCTGGGACTGGTGTCCGGCTCCTCCGGCGCAGCCAATTTCTCGGAGCTGATGCCGGGGGCCAACGGCCAGACAATCAGCCCCTTGATTACCGACAACTATGATGTGCTCTATGGCTCCTGGCCGGAAAACGCAGAGGATGTGGTTCTGGTGCTGGATCGAGAAAACAGCCTATCGGCAACGACCCTTTATCAGCTGGGTCTGATTACCCGGGAACAGTTGGATCAGGTGTCGGAGCAGATTCGCCAGGGGGAAGAACCGGAAGAATGGAGCTTCTCCTATGCGGATATCTGCAACCACAAGTTCTATTTGGTGCCGGACTGCGACCGGTATGAGCAGCAGGAAAATGGTACCTTCCTTCTTGTGGAAGAGGACACCATGGCAGAAGAATCCTGGATGGAGCAGGCTCTGGAGCTGAATATCACCGGAATCATCCGGGCAAAGGCCGACGGGGATAACGCCAACATTACCACCGCCGTGGCGTATACCTCCGCTCTGACGGATTATGTGATCTCCCGTACTGACGAAAGCCCGGTGGTTCTGGCTCAACAGGAAGATCCGACCATCAATGTCCTAACGGGAATGAACTTTGAAAGTCTGGATGACGAGGCCAAGGCAGAGGATGCTAAGACCTATCTTTCGGGCTTGGGTGTGTCGGAAAAGGCATCGTTTTATCAACTGATGCAGTATTATGCCGCCCAGAGTGGGGACATGGGTCAGTCCGAGACAGGAGCTGCCATGCCCCAACAGAGTGGTATCCCTATGGACGAACAAACCATGGCCGCGGTGTTTGACCAGTACCTGGCTGGAGAACCGGATCAGGCAATTTTGCTCCGGGTTTATGACCAGTATCTGGCAGGTGGCAGCTATGAAGAAAACCTAAAGGCCTTCGGCAAGGTAAGCTACGACGCTCCGGCTTCCATCAGCATTTACACCGACAGCTTTGAAAACAAGGATGCCATTTCGGAATGTATCTCCCGATACAACGAAACGGCTTCTGAAGATGGCCAGATCACCTACACCGATTATGTGGCCATGCTCACCTCCTCCATCACCACCATCATCAATGGCATTTCCTATGTGCTCATTGCATTTGTGGCCATTTCTCTGGTGGTTTCGTGCATCATGATTGGAATCATCACCCACATCTCTGTGATGGAGCGCACCAAGGAAATTGGTATTCTCCGGGCCTTGGGTGCCTCCAAGGGCAATATTTCCCAGGTGTTCAATGCAGAGACCTTCATTGTAGGCTGCTGCGCTGGATTGCTGGGCATTGGGGTGTCCTGGCTGGCTCTAATTCCCATCAACTCCATCATCACGGGGCTGTCCGGGATTCCGGATCTGAAGGCACAGCTCCCGGTGGAGTCCTCGGTGATTCTGGTACTGATCAGCATTGTCATTACCATTTTGGGCGGCTTGCTTCCAGCGAAGAAGGCGGCCAAGAAAGATCCTGTCATCGCATTGCGTACCGAGTAAGAAAAAGCGTCCTTCCCTGGATTCGGGGAAGGACGTTTTTCCGCAAGACTCCCTGGGTCAGTCCATGATGGCATCCACCATGCGGTTGGCGACGATGGTTACGGCATCGTCCACCTTTTCCGCTGCTTCATCGGCCATGCGCCGGGCAGTACACTGCCGTGGAAGCATCAAAATCCCCACAGCACCTGCCGCCGCCCCTAGTCCCAATGCCAAAGGCCATGCTTTCATGATCCATCCCTCCTGTCGAAGTTTGTGCCGGCACGAAAGTAGTATGTCCCGTATATGGAAAAAGAACGGAGAAAAAATGATTTTCCTCCTTTTCCCGGGAAAGGAAATGTGGTACAATAAAAAGAAAGTGGCTGGAGGAACGAATCATGTCCATTGATGTGTTGCAACAAAAGATCCGAAAGGGGAAAAATCCCTCGGCTCTGGTGCTGGATCCTGACCCCTCCCTGGTGCCCCAGGGAATGGAACCGGAAAGCTATTATCTGGAACTGCTGGAAGCCCTGATGGGTCTGATTCCGGCAGTTCGGGTGGATCCTGGTGCTTTTTTTCTGGAGGGGCAGGAGGAAAATCTTTCTAAGCTCCTGCACCGGGCTCGGGAATTGGGATACTATCTGCTGCTGGACTGGACGAAATTGGAGTCCCCCCGGCAAGCCTCCCGCTCTGCCCAGAGACTACTCCGGGAGGAGATATGGCCTTGTGACAGCGTGGTGATTTCCCTGTACGGAGGAACGGACTGTGTCAAACCCTGGGTTAAGACCTGGGGCAAGGAGAAGGATCTATTTGTGGTGGTGAAAACCGCCAACAAGTCCGGATCGGAATTGCAGGATCTGCAAACCGGCGGCCGAATGGTCTATACCGCCGGAGCAGATCTGATGAGCCGGTTGGGGGACAATGCCCTAGGACGATGCGGCTATTCCCGATTGGGGCTTCTGGCTGGGGCATACCATGGCCAGAGCTTAAAGATCCTGCGGGAGCACTACCCCCATTTGTTCCTGTTGGTGGATGGGCTGGATGAACCAGGGTGCAATGGGCGTAACGCCTCTTATGCCTTTGACCGGATGGGCCACGGAGCGTTGGTCTGCGGCGGCCGTTCCATTCTGGGAGCCTGGCAGGAAAGCGAATTGCCTCCGGTGGAGGCGGCGGTGGAGGCCGCAGAACGGATGAAACGGAACCTGACACGGTATACAACCATTTTATAAGACAAAAAACCAGGCGCACGGTGGCATCAGCCGTGCGCCTGGTTTCGTTTATCGGCGGCGATCCGGGTGTCCACCCCGTGCCATAGAAGGTTCCGGATGAATAAAATCATCCGTGCTTTCGTTGGCGGTTCCATGGTCTATGGGCTCAGTGGCAAATTCTCCCGTGGAAGGAAGCGTCGGCTCCTGGGGAGACACCCCGGTTTCTTCCTCAAATCGGTCACTGTGAGGCGTGGTCATGGTTGGAATGGGATTGGTGGTGGGCGGCTCCGTGATTCGTCCGCTGGGATCGGTGGAAACGTTGCGTCCACAGCCCACAAGCAGACTTAGACACATCATCAGAGCCAAAGCGATGGTGCTTCCTTTTTTCATGAATGGATTCCTCCTGTAATTGGATTGGACGGGGATAGTATGACACACCGATGATGAAATATCCGTTTTTTCCCTTCCAATTGGAGAAATGGAAAACATTTTTGGATATCATGGTATTTTTCGGGAAAGTCCGTTGCTTTTTCCCGGGAAAAATAGTATAATGAAACCCTACTTAGGAACCCACTTGGGAAAACCAGAACAAAGGAGAACTCCGTTATGAAAAAATTGTCTGTCAAAAAAGGCGAGACCTGTATGGCTTGCTTGCAGTGCGTGCAGGCCTGCTCGGAAGCATTTTACAAGGTCAATGATGTCACCAAGTCTTGCATCCAGATCGGTGTGAACAAGGCCGGCGAGGCAAAGCCCAACGTCTGCATCCAGTGCGGCAAGTGCATGAAGGTCTGTGAGGCTGGTGCCATCACCCAGAACCCCAAGACCGGCGTATATATGATTAACAAGAAGCAGTGCACCGGCTGCGGCAAGTGCGTGGAAGTATGCCCCATGAAGGTCATGGTAGCCAACGACGATGGCCCCACCTCCAAGTGTATTGCCTGCGGCATCTGCGTCAAGGCCTGCCCCATGGAAGTGCTGGAGATTGTGGAGAAGTAAGACTTCTGTTTATGGATGCCATAGAAGGCTGGAAATCGGCCGGAGCATCCAGGAAGGCAGGGACAAACGCGCTCAACGGAACCATAATGAAATAGGAATAGACGCCATCGAACTTCGGTTGGGTGGCGTCTTTCTTCTTTGGGTGATACCGTTGGTGCCCATCTTCCCTTGAACTGCTCCAAATGGTGGGTGCCAAGCAGCAAACTTCCAAATTCCCCATGGAAATCCCGCCCTGAAGGGCGGCATCTGGGGATGAGGGAAGGCCATACTGTTTTGTCACACGGGGCAGAAAGTCCGTCGGAATCAAATCCCATCGGTTGCAAGGAAGAATGGAATGTGGTCTATGACGCAACGAATGTCTGACTACTCCACCCAGGGCTTGATATTTGGGAGAGAACCGGGTATAATAAAACAAAAAATGGAACGGAGTGTGACTATGAAGATCATAGAACATTTGACCTTGGATGAGGAACGAGCCCTCTATGGTGTCCGGGATGCCGTGATTCGAAATTGCCTCTTTGACGGCCCGGCGGACGGAGAATCCGCCTTGAAGGAATGTCGGGATATTCAGGTGGATCATTGCAAATTTCATTTGCGTTACCCCTTTTGGCACGTGGAAAACGGCGATGTGCAGCACATTGAAATGACGGAGACCTGCCGGGCAGCCATGTGGTACGACCGGGGATTGCGGGTGTCTCACTCCACCCTGGGTGGCATCAAGGCATTTCGGGAGATGGATGCTTGTTCGTTGGCAGACTGCAAGATCGTCTCCAAGGAGTTTGGCTGGTTTTGCCGGGATCTGAAGGTGGAGCGAACCACCCTGGAAAGCGAGTATCCTTTCTTCCAATGCAGCGATGTCCACATGGATGAACTGACCATGACCGGAAAGTATTCCTTCCAATACTGCACCGATGTGGAGATCCACAACTCCAACCTCAACACTAAGGATGCCTTCTGGCACTCCAAAAATGTTACGGTGTATGACAGCGTCATCCGGGGAGAATACCTGGGATGGTATTCTGAAAATCTGCGGCTGGTGAACTGCCGGATCATCGGAACTCAGCCTCTGTGTTATTGCAAGAACCTGGTTTTGGAAGACTGTGAGATGGTGGACTGCGACCTTTCCTTTGAAAACAGTGTGGTTCATGCAACCATTCGGGGCAAGGTGGAGTCGGTAAAGAATCCCGCCGGTGGTGAGATTGTGGCCGATGCCATTGGGACGACGATTCTCGATGCGTATCAGTGGAATCCCGGTGCAACCCGAATTTCCATCAGAGAGCATACATAATTTGAAATCCCTCCGGGCAAACTGCCTCCGGAGGGATTTTTATGACGGAAAAACAATATGGGGTATTGGTTTCCAATCTGGCACCCAAATCATCGGTGTGGAAGGATTGCCTCAACGCATTCTGGACGGGGGGCTTGATTTGCGCCATCGGCCAGGGATTTATTCATTGGTATACCACCTTGGGTCTGGAGCAACAAGATGCCGCCATGGCTGGATCGATGAGTCTGGTGTGCATAGCGGCACTGCTCACCGGCCTGGGGTTTTTTGACGATATTGCCAAGGTAGCCGGAGCTGGAACTTTGGTTCCAATCACAGGCTTTGCCAATGCCGTTGCCGCCCCAGCCGTCGAATTTCAGACGGAGGGCTTTGTTCTGGGAACGGCAGCGAAGATGTTCACCATCGCCGGTCCGGTGATTGTATACGGCGTGTCCGCAAGTGTGGTGTATGGGGTGGTTTATTGGGTTGCCACCAGCTTTTTCTAAACGGCAGGGCTTCTTTCAGGAAGTCCTGCTGCTCTATTTATTTTCTGTGTAGATTGAATCAATTTTATTTACATATTTGAGCGATAGTTGTATAATGACACCAAACAGATTCAGAGGTGAGTTTTCTTGACATACTATGCACACATTCGGGAGAATGGTCAACTTCAAACCGTGGCTGAACATCTGGCTGGAACAGCTATGCGCAGTGGAAAGTTTGCATCCGCATTTGGGGAGGAAAAGCGAGGTACCTTGCTGGGAACTGCCCATGATATCGTCAAAAATTCGTCTGCCTTCCAGCATCGCCTGAATGGTGGTCCAAAAGTTGATCACGCAACCGCCGGAGCTGTGGAATGTATGAAAATTCGGGAGCCATTTGCCGGTTGCTGTGTTGTCGGTCACCACGGCGGACTGCCAAATTTCGGCAATCAGCATGATTTGCCAGGAGATCCCACGTTTATAGGGCGGGTCAAAAAATGGGGACTGGGAAATCCTCAATATGAGTGGAGTGGGCAATTGGAGGCCGGGATTCCTATGCCCAGATTTAAGGATATTTACGCCCAATCCTTTTGGGTACGTATGCTCTATTCCTGTCTGGTGGATGCGGATTATCTGGATACGGAAGCATTTATGTCTCCCATTGCCAGAGCGGAATACGATTCCCTGCCGGAGCTTTTGCAGCGTCTGAACGATTATATTCTGCCATGGTTTCCGGCAAAAAATCAGTTGAATGAATACCGGTGTCAAATTCTGAACCGTTGTTTGGACACCGCATCCTCTCCGAGGGGGCTCTACTCCCTGACCGTTCCCACCGGCGGTGGAAAGACCGTGGCCTCGCTGGCTTTTGCCTTGAAGCATGCAGTGGAAAATGGAATGGATCGGATCATTTATGTAATCCCCTACACCTCCATCATCGAACAAAATGCACAGGTTTTTCGGGACATTCTGGGAGAACAGAACGTGTTGGAGCACCATTGCAATGTTCAGTTTGACAGTGACGAAGAACTTTCGCAGAAGAACTTGCAGCAGAGGCTGGCATCGGAAAACTGGGACGCGCCGGTAGTGGTCACAACAGCAGTCCAATTCTTCGAGTCCCTGTATTCCAATCTTCCTTCTAAATGCCGCAAGCTCCATAATATTGCAAACAGTGTCATCATCTTTGACGAAGCCCAGATGATCCCCGGTTCCCAGTTAAAGCCCTGTGTTGGTGCCATTGCCAATCTGGTTGCCAATTTCCGGGCAACGGCAGTTTTGTGTACCGCAACCCAGCCTGTTCTGGAAGACTTAATTCAGGATTTCTGCCCGGGCCTTTCCGTGACAGAGATCTGTCCTCAGGTCGAAGCGGTTTATGAACATTTCCGCCGGGTCAGTTATCGGAACGGTGGAAAGCTGAGCAATACGGAGTTAGCTGAAAATCTAGCGGACAAAAAACAAGTCCTGTGCATCGTCAATACCCGAAAAATGGCTCAGGATGTATTCGAACTTTTGCCTGATGATGGGCGTTTTCATTTGTCTACCCTGATGTATCCGAAACATCGCTCCATGGTGTTAAACGAAGTCCGGCGGCGGCTGAAAGAGGGGCTCCCCTGCCGCGTGATATCCACCTCCCTGATTCAGGCCGCAGGACGATGCAACCGGGAGGGGAAACGCCCGGTCGCTGAGAGCATTGTTACCTATTTTGAAGGAGAACAGCCAGCTCCCCCATTGCAGCAGGTCAACATCGGTGCGGCTCGGGAGGTTCTGCAAGGCACCTCGTCTATTGACGATACGAAAACAATCCAGAAGTATTTCGCCGTCTGGCGGTCATTGGTGGGAGACAATCTGGACAAAAGTGATGTGGTAAAGCACCTGAACAGTGGAATTTGCGGCTGTATGCTCCCTTTTAAAACCGTAGCCGAAGATTTTCATATGATCGACCAGAATACCAAAACCGTATACATTCCCATGGACGAAGGCGAAGAAGTTTGTCAGCGAATTGCCCAGGGCGCAGCAAACCGAAACGATTACCGTCAAGCCGGGCAGTATAGTGTGAACCTTTACGAGCAGCACTTCCAAGCCTTAGCCGCATCGGGCGACATCCATCTGATTGATGACAACAGTGGAATTCTGACCAATCTCAGCCAGTATGACCCTCAGAGAGGACTTTCTTTTCAACCGGAATTTGGAAAAGGAATTTTTCTTTAAGAGTCCGTTTTATTGTACATAT
>CAZSAZ010000036.1:0-11461 GCA_964604925.1 uncultured Oscillospiraceae bacterium
CTTTCTGTTTGCTATCCACCACTGGAACTATGCCACTAACTTAATGACATTGCCACCGGGCCACTCCTCTTTCTTGACATTGGTTACTGCTTGTTCAGCTGTTCTTTGTTAAATTGCAAGGTATAAAGCTGATAATACCGGCCATGGAGAGCCAGAAGCTGCTGATGGTTGCCCTGTTCCAGAATTTCGCCATTGGACAGCAGAATGATATTGTCTGCGTGTTGGATGGTGGAAAGTCTGTGGGCCACAATGAGCATGGTTCCGATGTTTTTCATCTTCTCCAGGGAATCCTGAATCAGGATCTCCGTTTCCGTATCGATATTGGCAGTGGCCTCGTCCAAGATCATCACACTGGGATTGTGGATGATGGTTCGGGCAAAGGACAGCAACTGCCGCTGGCCGGCAGAGAAGTTGTTGCCCCGCTCCCGCACCGGCTCGTCCAGACCCTTTTCCAATTTTCCAATGAACTTATCTGCATTGACATACCGGCAGGCGTTCCAGACTTCCTCATCGCTGATTCCATCCGCCCTCAGCAGGATGTTACTGCGGATATCTCCAGCGAACAGGAACACGTCCTGAAGCATCTGGCCGAAGTGCCGCCGGAGGGAAGAAATTTTGATCTTCCGAATGTCCACACCATCAATGAGAATCCGGCCCTTTTGAATGTCATAGTTCCGGCAGATCAAGCTGAGGATGGTGGTCTTGCCGGAGCCGGTGGAACCTACAAACGCCACGGTCTGTTTGGGCATAATGTGGAAGGACACGCCCTTCAGCACCCACTCGCCGGGCTTATAGGCAAACCACACGTCCTGGAACTCAATCTCGCCCCGGATTTCCTCCAGTTCGATGGCATCTTCTTCATCCACCACCTGGGGTTCCATGTCCAGAATGGCAAAGATTTTCTCTGCCGAGGCAAAGGAACGCTGGAGCATATCAAATTGCTCTGCCAGGGTCTGAATGGGGTTGAAAAACTTGGAGATATACATATAGAAGGAAACAATTACGCTTCCGTTGATGACCTGGCCAAACCATTGGCTTTCCTGGATGTATCCCCTGGAACCCAGATAGAACAGGCACATGGTACAGCTGATGTTCAGCATATACACCATGGGACGGAAAATGCCAAAGACGAACATCCGCCCGGTCTTGGCCCGCTGGAGCTTCCGGCTGCGCAGGAGGAAATCCTCCATTTTTCGATCCTCCTGATTGAAGATCTGGGTGATTTTAATGCCGGAAAGATTCTCCGACAGGTAAGTGTTCAGATCGGTGGTCGCATCGCTGACCTGGCGATGGACTTTCCGGGAGAATTTCCGGAAGATCACGGTGAACAGCACCACAAAGGGCACAAAACACAGCACCATCAAGGTCAATGCGTAGTTGAGCATCAGCATGGCACCCAGTACGCCCACAATCACCATCACGTTCTTCACCAGCGTCACCAGAATATTGGTGAACATATAGCTGATGTTGTTGGGGTCATTGGTGGTTCTCGTCACCAGCTTGCCCACAGGAATGTTGTTTAACTGCTCATGGCTCAACGACTCAATGTGGGTAAACACATCCAGGCGCACCTGGGACAGAATCTTCTGACCAATCTCCTGAAGGATCATAGCCTGGAAATAGGTACATACCAGGCTGACAATCAGAATTCCCGCATAGCCCAGAACCACCTTCAGCAGATAATTCAGTTGAAAGGTTCCCTGAACCACCTCCACGATATGACCGATGATCAGCGGAGACACCAAGTCATAGACAATGGAGAACAGCATGATGAAAAACACCAGCACAAACTGCTTTTTGTAGGGCACGGCATAGCGCAACAGCCGCTTGACGATCTCGCTGTCGTTCATATTCCGTTCAAAGCCCATGGATTCCTTTTTGTCTTTCTCCAGAGCGTAGATCACCAGGAAGATCAGGGTGAACACCCCGATGATGGCGCCCAGAATCAGAATCGGCAAATACTCACCCATTGTGCTCCCCTCCTTCTTCCTCCAACTTTTGCAAATCCACCATTTTTCGATAGTCCGGGTTGGTGCGGTACAACTCCCCATGGCTGCCCACCGCCGCTAGACGGCCGTCGTCGATAAACAGGATCTTGTCCATCTTTTCAATGGTACTCACCCGGTGGGCAATGAGGATGGTAGTTTTCCCCTCCCGGGCGGTATTCAGATTGTCCAGAATGGTTTTTTCCGTTTTGGTATCCACAGCGGACACACTGTCATCCAAAATCAAAATCGGCGCATCCTTCATCAACGCCCGGGCAATGGAAATCCGCTGCTTCTGACCGCCGGAAACGGTGACGCCCCGTTCACCCAGAACCGTGTCATAGCCCAACTGGAACTCCTTGATGTTGCTGTCCACATCCGCCAAGCGGGCAGCCTGGCTAATGGCTTTCCGGTCAAAGTCCTCCACACCGAAGGCAATGTTCTGCTCGATGGTATCGGAAAACAGGAAGTTATCCTGGGGCACATAAGCGCAGTTGGCCCGCACCGACCGAATGGACACATCATTCACGTCCTGATCGTCCAGAAATACCGTTCCATCGGGAACGTTGTAGGTTCGCAGAATCAAATCCACCAAGGTGGTCTTACCGGATCCGGTCTTACCAACCAAGCCAACCCGCTCACCGGGCTGGATGGTAAAGGAGATGTGCTCCAGTGCATCATATTCCCCATCGGGATACCGGAAAGACAAATCCCGGAATTCAATCTTACCCCGGACATTCTGAAGTTCAGATACGTTGGGCTTATCCACCACATCCTGCTTGGCGTCCAGCAGCTCACTGATCCGTTCCAGGGAAGCCTTGCCCCGAGAGGTCATGTCAATGAGTTCCGAGACCGCCATAATAGGCCAAATCACCGAGTTGAAGTATCCAATGAATTCCACCAACTGGCCGGCATTAAACCGGTTTTCATACACCAGATAGCCACCGTAGCCCAAGATCACGCAAATGACACTCTCCACAAACAGTGTCACCAGCACCCGCATCAGCACACTGGCTTTGGTGTGATCCATGTTTGCCTTCTCATTTTCCTGATTCAGTTTTTCAAAGGCCATCAATTCCTTGGTTTCCTTGACAAAGGCCTTGATTACGGCGATGCCTGAGTAGCTCTCCTGGGAAAAGTCCGACATCCGAGAAAATGCCTCCTGACGGATGTCCCACTTTTGGGCCATATATTTGCCCACCATAGTGGCAGACACCAACAAAAAGGCCATGGGAATCAGAGAAAGCACCGTCATCAGCCGATCCATCTTCCACATCTTGTTCACCGCCAGCACGCCCATGAACACAGCATCGCAGAACATCATAATGCCCCAGCCGTAACACTCCTGGACGGTGTCCAGGTCATTGGTGAACAAGCTCATAATGGAACCTACCTTGTTCACCTGGTAATACTCCCGGCTCAAGTTCCGGGCATTGTCAAACATCCGATCCCGCAGGTCGGTCTCCACCCGAATGGCTGCGCCAAAGAAAAAGGCTCTCCACAAAAACCGCCCGAATACCACGCAGAGAATGATCCCCACCATGGGCATACAGATCTTGTCCAGCAGAAACGCCATATCAAATGCGTATACCACTCCATCCAGCTCCACCTGCCCCGCGCTGATGCCATTAACGACCATCTGATACAGGTTGGGGATCTCCAACTGGAGATAGTCCACCACGATCAACGCCGCCAGACCCAGCAGGAGCATATAGCCGTATTTCAGGTAGTATCGGTTGATATGCTTGCCAAATATCACAGAAAATTCCTCCCCTTATTGGATTATGGTGGTTATTTTACCACCACTTGGTTGCAATTGCAACTGTAATTCCTGAAAAATCACCAATTTTTGAAGCTACGATTTGGCAGGATTGGCAGGATTCCATTTTCAGGATTATTTTACTTGGAAATCCCGGGGATCTATGGTATACTAATAGGACGAAACAAATCGAAACAGGAGGATCATGTCGTTATGAACTGGATCACCGATCTTTTTTCCAACCGTTTTTTGATTACCAGCCTTTCGTCCTGGTTCATCGCCCAAGTGATGAAAGTCATCATCAACGCCTGGATCCAAAAGAAATTTGTCTGGGAACGTCTCATCGGAGACGGCGGTATGCCCAGTGGCCACTCTGCCACGGTGTCCTCCCTGGCCATGATGTGTGGACTGACCTTCGGTCTGGACTCCTTCCAGTTTGCCGTCACCGCAGTGCTGGCCGTGATTGTCTGCCATGATGCCACCGGCGTTCGGCTGGAAACGGGTAAGCAGGCCATGGTCATCAACGAAATGCTGGATACCTTTGAGCGGATGAAAATGGGATATTCCTCCGATATCACCCTGAAGGAATTTGTGGGGCACACCCCTCTCCAGGTGCTTGCGGGAATCACCATTGGCCTGGCCAATGCGCTGATTATGTACTACTTTGTATACTGATAATCTTCTCCCAGGAGACCGGTTAAACGGCCTCCTGGTTTTTGTTTCCTTTCTCGAAAAATGGGGATTTACATTTTAAAAAAGATGGTGTACAATGGGTCGTGAACAGAGTAAGATCTTCCGCGTGAAGTGCCACCGTGATGGGGAGTTGTGCGGCGGACGAAGGCCTGTGCCTGCGATGGAGGATCTGCACCCGCTGTTGCATAACGGTGGTAAGCCCCCTTATGTAGCATCGATACTCGGTTGGGCCAACGGCCAGAACGTATTGCGTCTGCCTGCCCCACCGGTATTTTCCACATCCATTTCTCCCCATGAACTTCGGTTCCTGGGGATTTTTTTGTGGAAACCGGATTAGGACAGCGCATTCGTCCCGGTCAGTGCCTCATCAAAAGGAGGTTTTATCAACCATGGCAACCAATCAAAAATCCACCAAGCTCTACCCCCATCCCTTCTCCAAAGAATATTGGCATGATGCCGCTGCGGAGATGAAAAGCACCAAGACCCTGGTCATTGCCGCGATGATGATCGCCCTGCGTGTGGCAACCAAAGGTCTGTCCGTCCCCATTGCCCCCAACCTTCGGTTGTTTAACGTGGCCAGCTTCATCAATGCCTTGGGGGCCATGATTATTGGCCCTGTGATGGCCATTCCCGCCGCCTTTTTGTCGGATTTTTTAGGAGTGCTGATCTGGGAAGGCCTGGGTACCTATTTCCTGCCCTATGCCCTCCAGGAAATCGCCAGTTCTCTGATCTGGGCGCTGCTACTGTATCGGGCCAAGCCCACCCCCTGGAGAGCCATGATCGGCCGCTTCTCCATTTGCATTTTCGTCAACGTGATCTTGGGCACTGCCATTGATATGCTGTACCAGACGGTGTACTACGGTCAGGCCACCATGGTTTTGACCCTTCCCCGGATCGTGAAAAATACCTTCATGTTCCCCATTGAGGCTGTGGCCATGACCTTTTTCCTGGGTCTGATGATCCCCATCACCAACCGGATGGGTCTGACCTACTCCGGTGCCACCACCCGGGAGGTCATGAACTTCAGCAAAAAGCAAATGGCTTTGCTGGTAATTTTGTTCGTGGTGGGCGTTGCCAGTGTCAGTGGCTACCTGGTATATAACTATAACACGGAAAACCAGGCCAGCTGGCTCTCTGCCGAGGAAAAGAGCGAACTGAACACCGCCCTGACCCAGCAGGCCCGGGAGGACGGCTTGATCTCCGACGATCAGGTTATCATCATCCGCCGGGTATTCAAGACCCTGGGCAAGGATGAAGTGGACGTGGTGTATGACGTGTATGATGTGGCCGACGGTGCCGATCAGGACAGCATGATGACCTATCGCTCCACCGACGCAAAAAAAGACGACCGCCTCCACTCTGTGGTGGAAGGCTATGCCGTAACGGAAAAGAAGGCTCTGTCCGCCGTTTCGGATCTATCTCTGGCTGACTAACAGAAGCATGATGTGATCCCGCTGCCGAACTCTTCGGCGGCGGGTTTTTTCGGTTTCGATGGAAATTTTGTCTCTTTTCACTTTTCCCTTCTTAAGAATTATTAAGATTCCAATTTCAGGGAATTTTCTTGACAATTTGGAAGAAATTTGATAAACTACCCCTCGTTAAGGGAGTAGTCGCCGGATCGGTTCCGGGGTACGTCAACATACTGAGATTTTTCTCTGGCGTACCTTAATTGACGAGACTTGCAGTTGTGCAGGCTCGGACTATTCACTTACGATAACCCCCGAGCCGATTCATTTAGGCTTGGAGGTATTTTTATATGGGTTTTGTTGAATTATTTGTTCTGGCCGTTGGTCTGAGCATGGATGCCTTTGCGGTGTCCATTTGCAAGGGTCTTGCCATGCAGCGAGCCAGTGCCAAGGGGATGATTACTGTTGGTGCCTGGTTTGGCGGATTTCAGGCATTGATGCCCCTGATTGGCTTCTTCCTGGGCACCCTGTTTGCCGATGCCATTGAGGCCATCGATCACTGGGTTGCCTTTGTGCTGCTGGCCATCATCGGTGCCAATATGCTCAAAGAGGCCTTTTCCAAGGACGAAGAGCAGACCAGTGCCGATCTGTCGGTCAAGACCATGTTTATCATGGCCGTTGCCACCAGCATTGACGCCCTGGCTGTGGGCATTTCCCTGGCCATGGCAGGCAACGTAAACATCTGGACTGCCATTGTGCTCATTGGGTTGACCACCTTCTCCCTTTCTGCCATCGGCGTGAAGGTTGGAAGCATCTTTGGTGACAAGTTCGAGAAGAAGGCACAGCTCACCGGCGGTGTCATTCTCATCGTGCTGGGTCTGAAGATCCTGCTGGAGCACCTGGGAATTCTGGCATGAATACCCACCACCGCAAGGGATGGCCGAATCTGCTGATCCTGATAAATCTGGGGTTCATCTGGGGCAATTCCCTGATGACCGGAACCAGTTCCGGCAATCTTAGCGGCGGTCTGCTGACCCTGCTGGGACAGATTTTCCCCGTGTTCGCCACACCTATTGGACACACCCTTTTGCGGAAGGGAGCTCATTTTTCCGAGTTCTGTCTGCTGGGACTGCTCTGCGCCCGACGGCGGGCCGTGGAAGGCCAGGCTATTGGACGTGAGCTAGCCGGATTCGGCCTGAGTGTGGCCTGCATCGACGAAACCATCCAGTTTTATGTCCCCGGTCGGGCCAGTCGTCTGTTGGATGTCTGGATCGATACAGCCGGATTTTGTACCGGTATGGCCTTGTACGCTTTGGGGCATACTATGTTCACTTACATTTCAAAAAGGAGACAATCGCTATGAAACAGTTTGCACTTGTCCTGGCCCTGGTATTCACCATGAGCCTGTTCGCCGGTTGCGGCGCCCAGCCCACCGAGACCACCCCCTCTGAAACCTCCACCCCCGTGGCTCAGGCTCCCGAGGGTTCCACTGCTGAATTGGTGGAGAAGATCTACGAGGCCTGCCCTGTGGATCTGTCCCTGGTCAGCGACAATCTGGCCGACGGTGCCATTTCCGATCCGGAGATGTTCACCTTCAACACTGCTCTAGAGTCCCAGGACGGCATTGTGGATGCCACCGTTTCCATGCCCATGATGGGTTCCCAGGCCTATGAGCTGGTCCTCGTCCGGACCGAGTCCAACGAGAAGGCTGCCGAAGTGGCCCAGACCATGTTCGACAACATGAATATGCGCCGTTGGATCTGCGTGGAAGCCACGGAAAAGCAGGCCGTGGTCTGCGGCGATCTTGCCATGTTTGTCATGCTCAGCCCCGAGTACGGTGTCACCACCGATGATCTCGTGAACGCCTTTGTCAGCGTCTGCGGCGGCTATGTGGATACGGTGATCCGGTAATCAAACTTCTTCAAACCCGAGCCGGCCCGGCTCGGGTTTTTCTTCTATCCCATTGAATCAGGCGGTGACGTATGCTATTTTCCAGTATTGAATTTCTGTACTATTTTCTCCCCATTGTGGTGATCGTCTATTTTCTTTTGCCCAAGGTGCTGAAAAACACCTGGTTGCTGCTGTCCAGTTTGTGCTTCTATGCCTGGGGAGAGCCCAAATATGTGACACTGATGCTTTGCTCCATCGGGTTGAATTATGTGTGGGGTCTTGCCATCGACTGGGCCAAAAACCTGCGGTGGAAACGGTTTTTCCTGGTGTGTTCCGTGGTGACCTGCCTGGGACTGCTGGGCTACTACAAATATGCCGACTTTGCTTTAGAAAATCTCAATGCCATGCTGGGGCTTTCTCTGCCCCTGCCGAAGCTGGCTCTGCCCATCGGTATTAGCTTTTATTCCTTTCAGATTCTGTCTTATACCATCGATGTTTACCGGGGCCGGGTTGCATCCCAAAAAAAACCCATCGATTTCGGGTGCTATGTGGTGCTGTTCCCCCAGCTCATCGCCGGCCCCATCGTCCGGTATGTTGACATAGATCGGGAGTTGAAGCAACGCTCCACCTCCTGGGAGGATCTCCACCTGGGACTGCGCCGGTTCCTCATGGGTCTGGGAAAGAAAATCCTCATCGCCAATCAGTTGGGGGCCTTTATTGAGATATTCCGCAGCAGCAGCACCCCCAGTGTTCTGTTTTACTGGCTCTACGCCCTGGCCTTTAGTTTGCATATCTACTTCGACTTTTCCGGCTATTCCGACATGGCCATCGGCCTGGGCCGGATCTTCGGCTTCCATTTCCCGGAGAACTTTGACTATCCCTTCCTGTCTGTCTCGGTTCAGGAATTCTGGCGGCGTTGGCATATGACCCTGGGAGGATGGTTCCGGGATTATCTCTATATTCCCCTGGGAGGAAGCCGGTGTTCCCGGGGCAAATGGCTGCGCAATGTGCTGTTTGTCTGGCTCTTCACCGGACTGTGGCATGGCGCCGCATGGAATTTTGTGATTTGGGGAATGCTGTTTGCCGGACTTCTTTTGGTGGAGAAGTTCTTCCCTGGATTTCAAAAGCTGCCCAAGGCCCTGCGCCATGGGTATGTCCTGCTCGTGGTTCTGGTGAGTTTTGTGATCTTCAATGCCACATCTCTGACCCAGGCAAGCCAGGATCTGGGGGCCATGTTCGGCATGGGTGGCCTTACCTTCAGCAGCCAGGAGACCCTTTACTATCTGAAAAGCTACGCCGGGGTATTTTTACTGGGAATTCTGGGTTCCACCCCTCTTGTCAAAACCTGGGGAAGGGGATGCTCCAACCCGGTCACCGACACCCTGGTCATGGGGATCCTGCTGCTCCTTTGCACTGCCAGTTTGGTGGATGGGAGCTTCAATCCCTTCCTCTATTTCCGGTTCTAAGGAGGTTTCCATGAAAAAATATTGTGCTTCCCTGTTGGTACTACCCCTATGGCTGTCTTTGACAGTCTGGGCCTGGGTCAAGCCGGCAGAGAATTTTTCCGATGCAGAGCGGCGAACCCTCGCTCAAAAACCCACTCTGTCCTGGCAAACCCTCCGGGACGGTTCGTTCATGTCGGACTTTGCCAACTACGCTGTGGATCAGTTTCCCCTGCGGGATCGCTGGCGGAGCTTAAATGTGTTAGGTCAGTATACCCTGGGACAGCAGGACAGCAACGGTCTGTACCTCTGGGACGGATATCTGGCCAAGATGGAGTACCCTCTCAACGAGACCTATGTCCACTTTGCCGCGCAGCGGTTCAACGACCTGTATGAGACCTATTTCCCGGAACAAACCGTGTATTTCGCCATTGTTCCCGACAAAAACTATTATCTTTCCCAGGAATCCGGGAGACTGGCCATGGACTATGATGCTCTGTATGACACCATGGCCCAGGAGCTTCCCTGGGCAGAGTTTGTGGATCTGACCGATTGTCTCACCACCAGCTCCTACTATCGCACCGATACCCACTGGAGGCAGGAATGTCTGGAACCGGTGGTGTCCCGGTTGGGGGAGGCCGTGGGCTTTGATGTCACAGGCAGTTGGACTGTAACCACCCCACTGTCTGACTTCCGGGGCGTTTACTATGGCCAGTCAGCCCTTCCCTTGTCTTCGGAGCCCCTTTCCTGGGTGACCTGGGACGGATGGGAAGAATGTGTGGTTCACTCCTACGACAACGGCCTGGACAGTGCATTGTATGATGATGCAAAACTCCAATCCAAAGATCCCTATGAATCCTTCCTCTCTGGGAACATGGCCATCCAGACCATCACCAATCCCAATGCGCCCCAGAGCAAGCGATTGATCCTCTTCCGGGATTCCTTTGGCTCGTCTCTGGCTCCTCTTCTGGCCCAGGCCTATGGAGAGATCACCCTCATTGACACCCGGTATGTCTCACCGGCCTTGCTGGGAGAATATGTGGATTTTTCCGATGCAGATATTCTCATGATGTATAGCACCCTGGTGCTCAATGCCAGTTCCGCCTTGCGGAAATAACCAGTTGCCCTCTGTTCTTCTGAAAACAGAGGGCAATCTTGCATTTTATCCATCCATCTGGTATAATCGTGGTATCACAAATACAAGGGAGGAACCCCCATGAAGCTGTCATCGGTGCATCACATTGCAGTAATCAACTCCAACTATGAAAAAACCTACGATTTCTACGTCAACAAACTGGGTTTCCCGGTGGTGTTCGACGTGGAGCGCCCCGCAAAAGGTGACCGGGTGCTGATGCTGGAACTGGATCAGGGTCTGATGCTGGAGATCTTCATTATGCCCAATCCCCCCGTCCACCAGGATTCCCCTGAAGCCGCCGGACTGCGGCATCTGGCCTTCCACGTGGATTCCGTTCTGGAGGCCATTGCCTGGCTGAACAGCCGCGGCATCCAAACCGGCCCCATCCTCATGGACACCAACAACAACATCAACAAGCCGGTGGTCTTTTTCTACGACCCCGACGGAACGCCGCTGGAGCTCCACGAGTAAGATTTCATATTTCAAAAATGCAGGGTGCAGTCTCATAACAAGACTGCACCCTGTTTGTTTCATTTCAATTGACGTCCGCCCCATCCCGAACCAACATAGGGGTGAGCTTGGCTTTGCCAAACCGATCCATAAACCGTTGGCACTTCACCAAGAATGCGTAATAGATGTTGTATCCATGGCCGGTGTCCAACAAGGTTTCCACATTGGCCTGGCCTTTTGCAATCACCACATCAGACTGCTCCAATGCCTGGCGCAAGGCCGGACTGGCCAGAGCCAAGACCGTTCCCGGAATCCGGGTGCCATTGTCGATGACGGGGAAGGAAATGCCCACAGCAGCGGCATCTGCCCGAGTGGCATCATTTTGGGTGGGGCCTCCCCGAACACAGACGGTGATGGAAATCTGGGGATAGCACTTCTGGATGGTTTCCAGCAACACCCGATCAAATCCAATTTCTCCGGCGTTGTCCGTCAAATATAACAGATTCTTCCCCCGTTCCAAATCCCGGCGCAATTGCTCCACCGTTTCCAGATCCAGGGAAAAGGTTCTGGCCATAGGAAGCATTTGATCCAACGCTTCAAAGCTGACCTCCCCTTGCAAGGCAGAAAAATCCAGATAGTTCCCCAAAATTGCCATTTGCACACCGGCGTACAATGGGTCCTTCTCCTCGGCCACCAATTGG
>CAZSAZ010000037.1:0-11335 GCA_964604925.1 uncultured Oscillospiraceae bacterium
CCGTTAGCTCAGCCGGTAGAGCAACTGCCTTTTAAGCAGTGGGTCCGGGGTTCGAGTCCCCGACGGGTCACCAAAACACCGTTGAACGCGTTTGTTTCAACGGTGTTTTTTGTTTCTGTTTCCGTTCGCCCTTCCCCACTTCAATTGGTGAAAGATTATCCTTGTAAAGGGAAACCGGTTGTGCTATAATATGCTAAATTCCTGTGGCTTTCCCCGAAACCCACGGTAATTTCCTACATTTTTTGTTTCAGGATGAACGATTATGACGAATCAAACCAAACCCTTTCGGAAAGGGCCCTCATACATCAAGCGCGCCATCCTCATCGCCTTTCTCGACGTGCTGTGCATCTGTCTGTCCTTTTCCCTGGCACTGTGGCTGAAATACGACTTCCATTTCAGTGCCATTCCCGATGACTACAAAAACACCTTGCTTGCCATGCTGCCATGCTGGTGTATTCTGAGCCTGGCCCTGTTCTCGACCTTCGGACTGTACAACAGCGTCTGGAGCTTTGCCGGTGCCGATGAGCTGTTCCGGATCTTCGGTGTCTACATTCTCCTGGGCCTGGGAGAAATCGCGTGCTATGCTGTGCTGAATGTAGATATGCCCCTGAGCTTTTATGTGGTGGGTTTGCTCCTGAGCTTCTGCTCCACCGTATTTCTCCGGTTTTCCTATCGCCTGTTGCGGCAAATGCGCCTTCAACTCAGCGGTTCCAGCAAACAGCGAGAAAATGTGATGATCATCGGCGGTGGAGAATCTGCCAGAGTCCTGATTTTGGAGTTCCAGTCCAGTGCCTACATTCACAGCCATGTCTGCTGTGTCATTGATGACAATCCCACCAAACTCCACAAGCGGCTGTGCGGCGTATCCATTGTGGGTGACCGTACCAAAATCCCCGAAATGGTGGATAAATATGCTATTGACCGGATCATTTATGCCATCCCCAGCAGCTCTGCCCAAACCCGGAAGGAAATTTTGGACATCTGCTCCACCACCGGCCGTCCGGTGCAGGTTCTGCCCGGCATCTACCAGTTGGTCAACGGTGAAATCAGCGTCAGCAAACTCCGGGAGGTGGATGTGCAGGATCTTCTGGGTCGGGAGCCCATCCAGGTGGAACTGGGTGAAATTCTGGAGTACATCTCCGGCAAGGTGGTCATGGTCACCGGCGGCGGCGGCAGCATCGGCAGCGAACTTTGCCGCCAAATCGCCCGGGCCAATCCCAAATTGTTGATTATCTTTGACATCTACGAAAACAACGCCTACGACATTCAGCAGGAGCTGTTACGGACTTATCCCGAACTGAATCTGGTGACCCTCATCGGTTCTGTGCGGAATACCGCCCGACTGGATTTTGTTCTGGGCAAATACCGGCCGGATCTGGTGTTCCACGCTGCAGCCCACAAGCACGTCCCCCTCATGGAGGACAGCCCCAACGAAGCCATTAAAAACAACGTGTTCGGCACCTATAAGATGGCCCAGGCCGCTTCGAAATACGGTGTCAAGCGTTTCGTCCTCATTTCCACGGACAAGGCCGTGAACCCCACCAACATCATGGGTGCATCCAAGCGACTGTGCGAAATGATTGTGCAGATGATGAACCGGGAAAGCAAAACCGAGTTTGTGGCTGTACGATTCGGCAACGTGCTTGGCTCCAACGGTTCGGTGATTCCCCTGTTCAAAAAGCAAATTGCCGCCGGCGGCCCTGTGACCGTCACCGACCCCCGGATCATCCGCTACTTCATGACCATCCCAGAAGCTGTGAGCCTGGTGCTCCAGGCAGGATATTACGCCAAGGGTGGTGAGATCTTCGTGCTGGATATGGGCGAACCGGTGAAAATCGACGATATGGCTCGGAACCTCATTCGCCTGTCCGGTTATGAACCGGATGTGGATATTCCCATTGAGTACACCGGCCTCCGGCCCGGCGAGAAGCTCTATGAGGAACTTCTGATGAAGGAAGAGGGAATGCAGTCCACTGCCAACCAACTCATCCACATCGGCAAACCCATTGAAATGGACGATGCCCAGTTCAAAAAGCAATTGGCCCGCCTGGAAAAGGCTTATCTGGAGGAAGTCACCTACATGAAGGAGCTGGTGGCCGAAATCGTCCCCACCTATCATCCCAATATTCCTGTGTAATCTCATATCCATCAAAAAGAGCTGTCTTTCCCCATCGGGTAGACAGCTCTTTTTCTACTTTGTGATTCGGTTTTCACACCAGGCTGGACACAAACCGCACCAGTTGAGCCACGGTTGTGATCCCTTCCAGCTGTTCCGGATCGTACCGGAATCCCAGTTCTCCGGACATGGCGTCCATCACTTCCTCAAGCTCGGTATCAGACAGGCCCAGATCCTCTCGCAGCTCGCTTCGAAGAGTGATGTCCTCCTCGTCACAGCCAAGGGATTCGATGAACATATCCCGCAGCATTTCAAACACCATCTGATTCACCTCCCCCATTGTATGATGGCTTTGCGCAACACAGTATAAACCATCTATCGTCAAATGGCAATGGGATTTTTCGGAAAATGGCAAATTATTTCCAAAGGGTCAGCAGTTCCGGGAACCTATCGATGACCCAGTCATATTCCTTCGGTTGGCCAAAGCCATATCGGCAAAAGACAAAGGGAACCTGCGCCTGTCGGCTGGCTTCCAAATCCCCCTGGGTGTCCCCAATGTAGACGCCGGAACGGATGTTGTGGTGTACCATCAATTGCCGGATGGTATCCCCTTTGGGCAGAAGCGTATCCCCGAAGCAAAGGCAGCCCTCAAACAAATCCTCCAGTCCCAGCTTTTCCATCATCAACTGGGGATAGCCCTTCTGGGAATTGCTCACCACAAAGAGCCGATACTCTTCCCCCAAACGCTTCAACGTATCCACCACTCCGGGATAGGCAATGGCACATGGGTCGTTCTGCATCACCTGATGCTCCCGGGCCATACACCCGGCAATCACCTGATACCGCTCCGGCTTGGGAATAGATGCCAGCATCTCATCAGCGATTTGGGTGGTGGTTTTCCCAAACAGCCCGGTGAGGTACCCCTCATCCACCAGAAGGTCCTCCCGGTGAATTTCCTGGAGATACTGGTTATATCCCCGGGCCACCAAACTGCGGGAATCCCACAACGTTCCGTCAATGTCAAAAATCAAAGATTCCGGTTTCATGGATTCTCCTGGATGTGCTTGTGGATCAGATTCATAATCAGCTCCAACGCCACAGCATTTTTACCGCCTTCGGGCACCAGAATGTGGGCATAGCGTTTGCTGGGCTCCACATACTTCTCGTGCATCGGCTTCACCGTCTCCTGGTACTGGGTCAGCACGCTTTCCAGCGACCGCCCCCGCTTGTTCACGTCCCGCTTCACCCGGCGGCAAAGCCGCACATCCGCATCGGTATCCACAAAAATTCGGATATCCATCAGATCCCGCAGGGCCTGATTCTCAAAAATCAGGATTCCTTCCACAATGATGACCTTTCTCGGCTCGATATGTACTGTCTCCTGGGAACGGTTGTGGACGGTGAAATCGTATACCGGGCAGTCGATGGCCTGACCGGAGCGAAGCTGATCCAACTGCCGTGCCATCAGGTCTGTTTCCAGGGCAGCAGGCTCGTCGTAATTCAGCAAACACCGCTCCTCATAGGTCAAATCGTCGTGGCGTTTGTAATAATTGTCGTGGCTCAAAACCGTGATGTCCTCCCCGTATTGGGCCACAATATTTTTCATCAAGGTGGTTTTGCCACTGCCGGAGCCTCCGGCGATGCCAATGACCAGGATATTGTCCATATTCCCTACCTCCGCGTTTCTTCATTTCTTTTCCATTCTACCCCACAACGCCTTGGATTGCAACACAAAACCCCTGGTTTTCCAAAAAAGTGCGGGCCGCCCCACAGGGCAGCCCGCAAACCGTCTTTTATTGGACGCAGAACTCATCCAACGCCATTTTGAATGCGCCATAGGCACCGGCATCATTGCCCAAGGTTGCCAGGGTAATCCGAGTGGAACGGCAGGCATGGAAGGCATACTTGTGGAAATACCGGGTCACACCGTCCACCAGAGGCTGACCGGCCTTGCTCACGCCACCGCCCAGAACGATAACCTCCGGATCTGCCACACAGCACACCGTTGCCAGGAACCGGCCCAGCACTTCATAAACCTGCTCCAGAATTTCCTGAGCAGCCTCATCTCCGGCGGTGCCGGACGCAAACACGTCCTTGCACTCAAATTCACCCATCTCCCGCAGGACACTGGGCTTGTCGTGGGACTCCAGATACCGCTTTGCCAGACGAACCACACCGGTGGCAGAGCCGTACTGCTCGGCGCAGCCGGTTTTGCCGCAGCCGCAAACTTCCGTCTCCTCCGGGTTCATGGTGATGTGACCAATCTCTCCACCGGCACCGTGGTAACCGGCAATGACCTTGCCGCCGATGACCACGCCGCCGCCGATTCCCGTGCCCAGGGTGGCCAGAACCATATCCTTGCAGCCCTGGCCGCCGCCCTTCCAACATTCACCCAAAGCTGCCACGTTGGCATCGTTGCCGCCCTTGACGCCAAATCCGGTGAGCACCGACAGTTCACTGTGCAGATCGATGATCCCCCAACCCAAGTTAACGCACTTGTTCACAATACCCGCATCGCTCACCGGGCCGGGAACGCCGATGCCAATGCCAATGATATCCTGGTTGGGAATGTTCTCCCGGGCCAGGAATTCCTTAATGGATGCCGCAATGTCCGGCAAAATGGCACTTCCACCATTTTCCTTCCGGGTGGGGATCTCCCACTTATCTCGCATGGTTCCATCCTTTTCAAAGAAGGCAATTTTTACTGTGGTGCCGCCCACGTCAATACCAAATCCATAACGCATTTTGATCTACCTCCTAAATTCATGGCAAAGCCTGGGAGCTGTCCCTGGGCTTGTATGTTCCACGTCCTATTATACATAACCCACAGAAAAAAGCCATAGCCCCCGGTGAATTTTTTGAAAATTATGCAATTGTCCCTGGGTAGACCCTTGCGTTTATGGGCAATTTGCGGTAACATAATTATATAGAACAGGATTGATAGAAAGGATGTGCTGATCCGAATTATGATAAAAGTGGATATATCCAATGTTTGGGGAGAAATGACCCTGATGGACCTGCTCTCCACCGAGCGGGAAGTGGCTTCTGCCCACCAGACCCTGGCGGAGGGCTCCGGCGCTGGAAGCGATTTTCTCGGGTGGATGGATCTGCCCCGACGGGAGCTAAACCGGGAGCAAATGCGTCTTGTTCTCGCTGCCCAGCAAATCCGAGAAACCTCTGATGCTCTGGTGGTCGTCGGCATTGGGGGAAGCTATTTGGGTGCCCGGGCTGCCATTGAGCTTTTACAGGGAGAAAACCGGAACATGGGCAAGGGAAAAGGCGACCCCATGATCCTCTTCGCCGGTAACAGCCTCAGTACCCGCCAATGGAATGAACTTTGCCGTCTATTGGATGGGAAGGATTTTTCCCTTTGTGTGATCTCCAAATCCGGCACCACCACAGAACCTGCCATTGCCTTCCGTGCATTGAAATGGATGCTGGAACGGAAATACGGCACAGACGGGGCTCGGAAGCGGATCTTCGCCATCACCGACCGCACCAAAGGTGCCCTGCGGCAGATGGTAGTGGAGGAAGACTGGGAGAGCTTTGTCATTCCCGAGGATGTGGGCGGCCGGTTCTCCGTGCTGTCCCCCGTGGGATTGCTGCCCATGGCCGTGGCCGGAATCGACATCACCCAGGTGCTTCAGGGAGCCTGGGAAGCAAAGGAAGAGTATGATCTGCGTTCCTTTGAAAATCCTGCCTGGCTCTATGCCGGCGTCCGGAACGTTCTGTACCGGAAGGGAAAACAAATTGAGCTTCTGGAATCCTTTGAACCGGCCTTCCGAATGATGGGTGCCTGGTGGCAGCAACTGATGGGCGAGTCCGAAGGCAAAGACGGTCAGGGTCTGTTCCCTGCCACAGCCGTGTTCACGTCCGATCTTCATTCCCTTGGTCAGATGATCCAGGATGGCCGCCGGAACCTGTTTGAGACCATGGTTCGCTTTGATCCCCCCCGGGATCGGTGCCTCATTGGAGATGACGTAAAGGATCTGGATGGATTGAACTATCTGGCAGGGCGGTATTTGGACGAAGTGGACGAAAACGCCTATCTTGGCACCATCCAGGCCCATGCCGACGGCGGCGTGCCGGTCATTACCATGGATCTCGGCCCCCTGGACGAAGCCAAACTGGGTGAGTTATTCTATTTCTTCCAGCTCAGTTGTGGCATCTCTGCCTACCTGCTGGGCGTCAATCCCTTCAACCAACCCGGCGTGGAGGCATACAAACGGAATATGTTCTACCTGTTGGGGAAGCCTGGCTATGAAGGATAATTGTCAAAACATCCCTGAAAACAAATTCTTTTGAAAAAAATACCAAAAGTAGTTGCAAAAAAACCCACTGGATGGTAGAATATGGACACAGCCACATTCGGCATAAGCAAGGAGGAATATCCTATGATTAAAGTTATTATGGGCCTGAAGGGCTCCGGTAAGACCAAGCAGCTCATCTCCGCCATTGAAGATGCCGTCAACACCGAAAGCGGTGACATTGTCTGCATCGAGTATGGCAAGAAGCTGACCTATGACGTCAACTACAAGGTTCGTCTGGTGGATTCCGAAGAATATGGCATCAAGAACGTTGATATGCTCAAGGGCCTGATCAGCGGTCTGCACGCTGGCAACTTCGACATCACCCACGTCTTTATCGATAACCTGTATAAGACCATCGGCAACAACCATGATGTGGGCGAAGAGTTCATCACCTGGGCTGCCGCCTTCTGTGAGGCCAATAACATGAAGCTGACCCTGACCGTCTCTGACGATCCGGCCCACGCTTCTGACTCCATCAAGGCCTACCTGTAACCCCGAATTTGCGCTACATAAAGAAGCTGCCGCAAAGGAAATCCTTTGCGACAGCTTCTTTGTTTTCCTTATCCCTCGTTGTGGCAAATGCCCAACTCCTGCGGCATAAACCGGGGGCAGACATTTTCCGAGGAAGTAATCACCGAGGCCGCCAGATAGGTGCCAATGTCCACCGCCTGGGCCAGGGTCTTGCCATAGGTCAAGCCGATGGTCACGCCTGCGCAGAAGGCATCTCCTGCGCCGGTGGTATCTTTCACCTGGATGGGACGCGCCGGACAGAAGCCGCTGACTCCTTCCCGGTTGGCAAAAACAGCACCATCTCCTCCCAGGGTAACCACCATGGAAGGAATATTGGCCCGCATCACCCGATCTTTCAGGATTTGCTCCATTTCAGCGACGGACTTTCCCTCATAATCGTCCAGGAACAGCAGCCCCGCCTCCTGCTGATTACAGATGAAGCAGTCGAATTTCTGTAGGAAATCCCGACGCTCGGCGGCAATGCTCATATTGGACACCAGGGCATAGAGCTTGGTGTGGTACTTCTCCGCCAGGTCAAATACCTTCTTCACGATGTCCTTGTGCAGATCCACTTGGAGCACCACCGAATCCGCCGTGGCAAAAATCTCGTCTCCCTTTTCTTCCAGCAGTCCCAGCATGGGGAAGGAATTCGGCCGCTTGGAAATAGACCCAGCCACATCCCCGTTGTTGTCAAACACCGCCAGCCACAGTCCCAAGCCATCAGGCTGGGTGATGACATAATCGCAGTTAACTTTGTGCTTTTTCAGTTTATCCAGCACATCCCGGCCCATGGGAGAGTCGTCCACCATACCCACAAAGGTAGGCCGCAACTCCACATTTGCAATGTCCTCCACCACATTTCGGGCCACGCCGCCGTGGATGTACTCCACCCGTCCCACATTTCGTCCCGTTGGGATGTAGGCGTCCTCCGGAAATCCCTTGATGTCCACAAAGGTGGTACCAATGACCACAATACCCATTTGTCGTTTCCTCCCGTTTTTTCTGTATGGAGATACTATATCACACTTTTTCCCCCGGGGGTAGAGGAAACTTTCCCATTTTTACAAAAAATCCCCCAAAAACGACACCGACCCTTGGATTATGTCCGCTTTCCCTGACGGCTCCGGGCAAGGTCTTCTATCGCAGAGGCGAATTTCGCCGGAACCTCCAACTGTCCATATCCCCGACCCAGGAACAGCCCCGGTTTGTTCTCTCCGTGGTAGTCGCTGCCTCCACTGGGCATCAAGGCGAATCGAGCTGCCAGTTGTTGGGCCATTTGGGTCTGTTCCGGGGTGAATTTGCTGTAGCAAACCTCCATACCGTCCAGTCCCCATTCTTTCCCCTGGAGCAAAAATTCCTCCAATTCTTCCGGCGTTTTTAAATTCAGCCAGGGATGGGCCAGCACCGACACCGCCCCCACCTTCTCCAGAAAGGAAATCACCTGAAACACATCCAGCCGCCGAGGGGGATGGTAATATTCTCCTCCTGGTTTCAGAACACCCTGAAATGCCTCGTCCATGGAACGAACTGCTCCAGAGGATACCAAAGCGGCAGCAAAGTGGGCCCGCTTCACCCGGCCATCTGGGGTTGCCGCCACCAGGGCTTCATAATCCACCGGATATCCACCTCGGGTCAGATTCCAGGCCAAATCCCGATTGCTTTCTTCCTTCCATCGATCCGGCAAAGCCACCAGTTCTTCCACCGCGCCATAGGCACTTCGGGGAAGCCACAGCCCCACCAGATGCAACTCCCGGCCCCGGTACTCTGTGGAAAACTCGATTCCCGGCACACAGGTCAGATTCTTTCCCACTCCTGCGGTCAGAAACCGAGGCAAGCCGGAAATGCTGTTGTGGTCAGTAAGGGCCAATGCCGCCAGACCCAGTGCCTCTCCCTGTTCCACAAGTTCCTCCGGTGTATCGGTTCCGTCGGAGAAAATGGAATGGGTATGCAAATCACAATTCACGCCAAACACCTCTTTTTCTTTCGTGTATCACAAATCTCCCCCGGAGGAAATGGACAAATACCAGGTTTTCTTTGACTTCCCGGCACATTGCCCCTATAATAGAGAAAAACCATCTGTCAAAGGAGCTTGTCATGGCAAACATCATCCCCATCACCGATTTTTCTGCCCCAGAGCTGGACGTCTATGCCCGGCTCACAGAGGCCCAACTTCTCAACCGCCACTGCCGAAAAGAAGGGCTGTTCATTGCGGAAAGCCCCAAGGTGATTCACCGAGCCTTGGATGCCGGATATGAGCCGGTGTCCTTTCTGGTGGAGACCAAACATCTCCAGGGGGAGGCCGCCGATGTCATCGCCCGGTGCGATGGAATTCCGGTGTATACCGCAGAATTTTCCCTGTTGACCCAGTTGACCGGCTACCAGCTCACCCGTGGGTCTTTGTGTGCCATGCGCCGCCGGGAGCTGCCCCCGTTGCACCAGGTTTTGCAAGGAGCCCGCCGGGTGGCCGTCCTGGAAAACATCATGAATCCCACCAACACCGGAGCCATTTTCCGCTCTGCCGCGGCACTGAATCTGGATGCGGTGTTGCTGACCCCCGCCTGCTCCAATCCCCTCTACCGTCGTTCTGCCCGGGTGAGCATGGGCACGGTATTCCAAATTCCCTGGACGTATCTGGGGGAATCCTGGCAGCAGGAGCTGACCGAGTTTGGATTCAAAACTGCCGCCATGGCCTTGACCGACGATTCGGTATCCATTGACGATCCTGCCCTGGCCCAGGAGGAAAAGCTGGCCATTGTTTTGGGTACCGAAGGAGACGGCCTTGCTCCAAGCACCATCGCCACCTGTGACTACACTGTGAAAATTCCCATGGGTCATGGGGTGGATTCCCTGAATGTGGCCGCAGCCAGTGCCGTGGCCTTCTGGGTTCTGGGAACCCATTGACCCATCGCTCCGGTAAATCAGAAAAAGAGGTTCGAACCGCCATTGGTTGGAACCTCTTTTTGAATTCTATCAGTGGCTGAATCGTCGTTTTGCCAAAGGCTCAGACTGATCCTGCACCAATTGCAGATCCGTCAAAATGGCGTTGGACACCAAAAACCCCTCCGGTGTCAGCCGCCAACGGCCGTTGCTGAACTGGGCCAGACCCTTGGCCTCGTGCATTTGAAGCACCTGCTCCAGGGGGTCAAAGGGCAGCAAATACTGCTTTTCGTATTCCTCCCGGTTGATGCCGCCGGTGGTTCTGAGGCGTAGCATCAGGTATTCCCCTGCCCGCTCCCGGAAGGGGATCTCCTCCAATTCCTGGAGCACCTGGCCGCCGTTGAGGATGCCGGAAATATACTTGGGCAGGCTGGCCACATTGGTATACCGCTTCCCGGCAAAGTCCGAGCTGGCACTGGGACCAAAACCGATGTACTCTCCCCCTGTCCAGTATTTCAGATTGTGCCGGGAGACCATATGCTTCCGGGCAAAATTGGAAATCTCATACTGGCGATAGCCGTGACGCTTCAGCACCTCCACTCCCTGGAGATACATATCCGCCTGGGTGTCATCGTCAGCCAGATGGACATAATCCTGGACTTCATACAACGGTGTCCCTGGCTCCACCTTCAAACCATAACAGCTGATGTGGTTTGGTTTCAGCGTCAGGACATTTTCCAGGGTCTGAATCCAGGTGCGCAGGCTCTGCCCCGGCAGACCGAACATAAGATCCACCGACACATTGTCAAATCCAGCTTTCCGGATCCGCTGAAAAGCCGTCACCGCCTGGGCATAGTCATGGGGTCGTCCCAGCTTTTCCAAGATGGCATCATCGTCACACTGGATGCCCAGGCTGACCCGGTTGAAGCCCTCCGCCCGCAGTCGCCGGAGCATCCCATCCTGCACCGAGTCGGGATTGGCTTCAAATGTAATTTCCGCCGAAGCGGATACATCAAAATTCCGACGGATGGCCGTCAAAATGGTGGCCAGACCCTCTGCTCCAAAAAAGCTGGGGGTACCGCCGCCAAAGTAAATAGTGTCCACAATGTGGTTGGGTGCCAGGGGGCCCGTCTCTTTGATGTGCTTGCACACCGCATTGAGATACCCATCGTGGATGTTGCTGTCCTGGTTGGTGCTGGAGTAAAAATCACAATACTGGCACCGACTGCGGCAAAAGGGAACATGGACATAGATCCCCAAGGGGGTCTTATCTTTTTTTGTGGTAATCATTGCCATGGAGGTTCCTCCGGTTTGTTTCTATGGTTGGTCAGTTAATCCTCGTCCAGTTTCAGCACTGCCATAAATGCTTCACTGGGGACAGACACGGTACCGAAGGTACGCATCCGCTTCTTGCCTTCCTTCTGCTTCTCCAGCAGTTTCTTCTTTCTGGTAATATCACCGCCGTAGCACTTGGCCAGCACATCCTTCCGGACGGCCTTAATGGTCTCCCGGGCGATGATCT
>CAZSAZ010000038.1:0-11009 GCA_964604925.1 uncultured Oscillospiraceae bacterium
AGCGACGGACTGTTAATCCGCAGGTCGTTGGTTCGAGTCCAACAGGGGGAGCCATTAAGACGCTGTAGGTATTGATGACAATCGGTATTTGCAGCGTTTTTATTAAAAAATGATCGCTGCTTTGAAAAATGGACGGTAAGACCGAGATGGTTCTTCCCTAGATGGCAGTTGAACCATGACGGAGCAGAGAACAAAGAATCCGTTGTCTTGAAATAGAACACCCCCCTACTTTGACATGGTGCAAAGCAGGGGGGTGTAGCTGTTTGATCTAAAATTGGGACGATTCCCATTCCACCTGTGACGGCCGAAGCCTTAACTTTCCAGGCTCAAGGCTGCATCGTAGACCACGTTCTTCGGCAGATCCAGAGCCTTGGCGGTTTGCTTAATGGCATCCTTCCGGCTCATACCCTGGGCCATCAGTTGGGAAACCATGGCACCAGCGTCTTGAGGCGTGGAGGCCGGACGAACCTCCGGCGCGGCACCTTCCACCACCAGAACAAATTCCCCCTTGGGAGGGGTTTGGGTGTAGCGGTCAATGGCCTGAGCCAGGGTGGTGCGAACCACCTCTTCATGGAGTTTGGTCAGTTCCCGACACAGAGAGATCCGGCGATCCGGGCCAAAAGTCTCGGCCAGATCTTCCAGGGTGGATACCAGTTTGTGAGGGGCCTCATAAAAAATCATGGTTCGGGTTTCTCCAATGAGGGAGTCTAAGTGGGCACGGCGGCTTTTCTTCGCAGTGGAAAGGAATCCTTCAAAGCAGAACCGGCCGGTGGGCAATCCGGAGATGGACAGTCCGGTGATCACGGCGCAGGGACCGGGGATGGCACACACGGGAACCTCGGTCTGGGCACAAAGGCGAACCAAGTCCTCGCCGGGATCGGAGATGGCGGGGCTTCCGGCGTCGGACACCAGTACGCAGGTTTCTCCGGCCAGGATCCGTTCCAGAATTTGGACTCCTTTTTGTTCCTTATTGTGTTCGTGATAGCTCACAAGGCTTTTTTTGATTCCCAGGTGATTCAGGAGCTTCAACGTCACCCGGGTGTCCTCGGCGGCGATGAAATCTGCCTGTTCCAGGGTCTGGCGACAGCGCAGGGAAATATCCCCCAGATTGCCAATGGGGGTGGGGACGAGATACAACATTCCGGACATGGCATGTCCTCCTTACAGATGGTAGATCCGGCGGTAGGCTTGGGTAGGGCTGCCGTCGGGGTGAAATAGGGATTGCTCTTCCAAAAGGATGCCAGGTTTGCCGCCACGGCGGCATTGCAGGACAATCAGGGAGATGGGAAGATCCTCTTTGTGACGGACGAGCAAAAGTCGCTTGGGCTCTAACCCGGCTTGGGACGCGGCGGCGCAGAGTTGAGCTAGTCGCTGGGGTTTGTGAACCAAATAAAAATCCCCGCCATAGCGTAACGCCTTTCGGGCGGCGGCAAACAAATCCTCCACCGAACAACAATCCTCCCGGCGGGCCAGGGGTGTGGTACGGCTGGGACTGCCGCTGGAAAAGTAGGGGGGATTGGAGACGCAGACATCAAATTTCCCCAGAGGGAGTTCCAGCGGCATGGCGCGCAAATCGGCGCATATGCTATAGAGCCTGCCCTGGAGCTGGTTGCGGAGGATGTTCTCCTGGGCGCATTGATGACCCTGATCAGTAAGTTCCAGTCCGGTGACGCAACAGCCAGGATCTTTTCCGCAAAGGAGCATCCCCAGGGTTCCACCGCCAGAACCCAGATCCAGCACCCGGGCATTTGGCGGCAGTCGGACAAAATCCGCCAATACCATGGAATCGGTGCTCAAAGGAAAGGTTCCCGGGGAAAGCTCCAGGTGATAACATCCACAAATGGTTTCCATGAAATGACCTCAAACAGAAAAGGAGCCTGTGTGCCCCCAAGGGCACACAGGCTGGTGTGGTTGGAAATCGTGAAACGATTAGCCTTCCTCGATGGCCTCGGCGGGGCACTGATCGGCGCAGGAGCCGCAGGAGACGCAGACATCGGCGTCGATGACGTACTTGCCGTCGCCCTCAGAGATAGCCTCAACAGGGCACTGCTCAGCGCAGGAGCCGCAAGCGACACAAGCGTCGGTGATAATGTATGCCATGATATTTCCTCCCAACTAAGTATGATGGTGAACTACGTTTCTGTAGCTTGCCTTTATTCTAACACGGATTTTTGAAAAAGCAATGGTTTTTTTCAAAATCGTTTGTATATTTTCACCCAACCGTGGTGAGACTTTCCAGAACTGGGAGGTGAGGGATTGCGTTATTCACAGGAAGCAACGGATATTATCCTGGCGGCAGCGGCTCAGGCCCGTAGCCAGGGCCATAGTTTTGTAGGAAGTGTGCATTTGCTTTGGGCCATTGCCTCTGCACCGGGGGAGGCAGCCCTTTCCCTCCGGCAGCAGGGATTGTCTCCGGCCCTGGTGGCGGATCTGGGAGCGATTTTCTATGGCGTGGGTAGTCCAGCGTTGCCCTTGCCCCAGGGATTTTCCAGTCAGGCTCGGCAAATTCTCCGGAATGCAGCCATGGAGGCACAGAATCTGGGGGAAAAACAGGTGGAGCCGGTGCATATGCTGTTGGCTTTGTCCCGGCAACGAAGCGGCGGCGCGTGGGATGTATTTCTGGCCGCAGGCATCGATCTGGACGAATTATTTACCGCTTTGGTGGAAGGGCGATGCCGGGGGAGCAGTCGGGAGCAGAAGGGGAAAAAGGAGGGTCATTCCATGAAACTGTTGGAGCAATTCAGCGAAGATCTGGTGCAAAAGGCGGCGCAGATGGAGCCGGTGATCGGCCGGGAACGGGAGATCGAAACGGTCATCGGAATTTTAAGTCGGAAGCATAAAAACAATCCTGCCCTCATTGGAGCCCCAGGGGTGGGGAAAACCGCCATTGCCGAAGGGCTGGCGCAGCATTTGGCGGCGGGAAAGGTACCGCCCCAGTTGAAGGAAAAACGACTCATCAGTTTGAACATGGCGTCGTTGGTGGCAGGGACCAAATACCGGGGGGAATTTGAGGAACGATTGCGGGATCTGCTGGGGGAAATCAGCCGAATGGGGGATGTGATTCTCTTTGTGGACGAAATGCACACCATTGTAGGTGCCGGTGCGGCAGAAGGAGCCATTGATGCGGCGAATATTCTCAAGCCGGCTCTGGGACGGGGGGAGATCCAGATGCTGGGGGCGACGACTCTGGAAGAATACCGCAAATGTGTGGAAAAGGATCCGGCCCTGGAGCGGCGGTTCCGGCCGGTGATGGTTCATGAGCCAACTTCCCAGGCGGCGTTGGAGATTTTGCAGGCCTTGAAACCGGGGTTGGAGCGGCACCACGGGCTGAAAATTGCGCCGGAGGCCCTTTCTGAGGCGGTGCGGATGTCCAAACGGTATTTGCCGGATCTGTATTTGCCGGACAAAGCCATTGACCTGGTGGACGAAGCGGCCAGTCATGCCCGATTGGAGGAACTGGCAGGGCATCGCAGTGCCCATCGCCGGGAGCTGGAACAGCAACTCCATGATGCGGTGCGAACGGGGCGATATGACCAGGCGGCACAGCTTCAGGATCGGATGCAGCATCTGTCCATGACGGCCACGGAACGCCGGCACAGCCGCCAGGTCACAGGCCAGGACGTTGCTTGGGCCGTATCGGAACGGACGGGGATTCCTGTTGGGCGGCTTACGGCGGATCGACGGGAACGACTGCTGCAATTGGAGCAGATTCTGGAACGTCAGGTACTGGGGCAGCACCAGGCGGTAGGTCAGGTGGCCCGGGCGGTGCGCCGGGGATTATCCGGTGTGGGGGACGAGGGACGGCCAGTGGCTTCCATCCTGCTGGCAGGGCCCACAGGGGTGGGCAAGACAGAGTTGTGCCGGATTTTGGCAGAAGAGCTATTTGGCACCCGGGAGGCCATGATCCGTCTGGATATGTCGGAGTTTATGGAAAAGCAGGCGGTGTCCCGGCTCATTGGTGCGCCTCCAGGGTATGTAGGATACGAAGAAGGGGGAAAACTCACCGAGGCTGTGCGCCGCAGACCTTACTGCCTGGTGTTGCTGGACGAATTGGAAAAAGCCCATCCCGATGTGACAGGGCTGCTGTTGCAAATCATGGAAGAAGGCGTGCTCACCGATTCCACTGGACGACGGGTGTCCTTCCGAAATGCCATTGTGGTGATGACCTCCAACGTGGGAGGAGAAATCCAGGGAGACGGCCTGGGGTTCCACCCGGCAACCCGGGGAGAGAAAACCAAACAGGCCTTGAGCCAGGTGTTTTCCCCGGAATTTTTGGGACGGCTGGATGAAACGGTGGTGTTCCACAGCTTGGAGCGGAGTACCCTGGAGGCCATTGCGGAGAAATATCTTGCCCAGTTGACCCGGCGGATGGGGGAACGGGGGATTGAAGTGGCCTTTCCTCGGGAGCTGATCCGGGCATTGTGCGACGGGTGTGACGGAAGCTCCGGTGCCCGGCGGATGCGGGCCTTGGTGCAAAACCGGGTGGAGGGCCCCTTGGCAGAATTTCTCCTTCGGCAGGAGGAAAAACCTGGCCATGTGGAGGGAATGTGGCGGGACGAGGCGCTTTGCTTCCAGTAAATTGGCAGGGAAACAGGGGGAATGTTATCGAACGAACGTTCTAAAAGTTCGGAAAAGAGGGGGATTTTCCGGAAAAAACCCGGTTTTCGTCCAATCTCGCCATTGACAATTCCCTTTGGATGGAGGTATACTGTAAGTGGAGTAAAATTGATGAAAAATGGAGCAAAGTGGAGGAGGTGTGGAAGATGATCGGTCAGTATCCGGCGAAGCTGGACGACAAATCCCGATTGATTGCCCCGGCAAAGCTCCGGGAGCAATTGGGCCAGACCTTCTTTGTCACCGTGGGTGTCAACTGCGGTCACAAATGCCTCACCATCTACACCCAGAAGCGATGGCAGGCCATGGAGGAAAAATACGACTCCCTGTCTGTGATGGAAAAGGCCAGCCCCACCAGTGTTCTGTTTATCTATGCCACGGAATGTACACCGGACAAACAATTTCGCTTTTCTTTGTCCCAGGCTCAAATGAAATATGCCGGCATTGGCCGGGATGTGATGATCGTCGGTCGCGCCGGCCAGGCGGAGATTTGGGATCTGGAAGAATATAACCGGTTTGAAGCAGAAGCGTTGAAACCGGAACAACTACTTGCATCGTTGGGGGCGATCGGACTATGACGGAATTTCATCATGTGTCGGTGCTCCTTTGGGAATGCATCGAGAATTTGAACATCAAACCCGATGGGATCTATGTGGACGGTACTCTGGGTGGGGCGGGACATTCCAGCGTCATTGCCTCCCGGCTAACCACCGGACGGCTCATCGGCATTGATCGAGACCGAAAGGCTCTGGCCGCCGCAGCGGAACGGCTGAAGCCCTATGAAGATCGGGTTACCCTGGTTCATTCCAATTTCAGCGAACTGGATCGGGTGCTGGATGACCTGGGCATTGACGACGTGGATGGGATCCTGCTGGATTTGGGTGTGTCATCTCCCCAGTTGGACGAAGCGGAGCGAGGCTTTTCCTATATGGCAGATGCCCCGCTGGATATGCGCATGAACGGGGAGGACAGCCTAAGTGCCTATGAGGTGGTGAACACCTGGCCTCGGGAGGAACTTCGCCGGATTCTATATGAATATGGGGAAGAACGTTATGCCCCCCAAATTGCCTCGGCCATTGACCGTCGGCGGCAGGAAAAGCCCATTGAAACCACATTGGAGTTGGTGGATGTGATTCGCGCTGCCATGCCGCCCCAGGCACTTCGGGAAAAGCAGCACCCTGCGAAGCGGAGCTTCCAGGCCATCCGCATTGCCGTCAACGATGAGTTGGGAGCAGTGGGTCGAGTGATGGAAACGGCGGTGCCCAAACTCAACCCCGGCGGGAGACTTTGCATCATTACCTTCCATTCTCTGGAAGATCGCATTGTGAAAAATGGAATGGCCGCTGCGGCCAAGGGCTGCACCTGCCCGTCGGAATTCCCGGTGTGTGTCTGTGGAAATCGGCCGAAAGTGAAGATTATCAGCAAGAAACCCATCGTCTCTGGCACGGAAGAGCTGGAGCGCAACCCAAGAGCCCGGAGTGCGAAACTGCGGGTGTGTGAAAAACTGTAACCCAATTCATTCTGTTTCGATAAAAGGGAGGGATCTGCCATGGCACAGAAAGAACCAATTCAATATGTCCGGTACTATGCCTACGGCACGGCCGCCCATGCAATCCAGCAGGAGCAGCCCCGTCGGAAGCCCCGGCCTGCCCCAAAGCCCCAGGCGCAGCGGATTGCCATCCCCTTTGACCCGGTGGCGGTGGTGGGAACCGCTGTGGCGGCGGCCATGCTGTTGTGTGTGATCGTGGGATTTGTCCAGGTGAACCAAACCAACCGGGTGTTGACCGAAAACCAAAATGCCATCAGTGAGTTGCGCTCGGAAGGCTATGTGCTGGAACGGAAATACGAAAATGGATACGATCTGGAGGAAGTCCGGATTGCGGCAGAGGCCATGGGCCTGGTTCCCAAAGATCAGGTGCGCCACATTACCGTCACCATTCCAGAGCCAGTGGTGGAGCAGCCCTTGCCTTGGTGGCAAAAGCTGTGGAACGATTTTCTGTTTCTGTTTGAATAACCCTGGCGGCGGCCAATACAATATGGTAGAAGCTGTGATGGGCAGTGAGGGTGATGCCTTACTGCCCATTTGATTCTTTTGCCATAGGAGGCGAAGCCCATGGGACATAAGGCAGAGCGGATTCTGAACAAACGCCGGATTCGGGGAGATTCGGGGCAATTGCGGCGAATCAGAGTGGTCATGGCGATTCTGGGGCTGGGGGCCTTTCTTCCGGTGGTGATTCAGTTGTGGAGCTTGATGGTGACAAACTACGATACTTATTCTTCCCTGGCTCTGGCAAACCAGTCCCGCTCCACCACCATCACCCCGGAGCGGGGAACCATATACGACCGCAACATGAACATTCTTGCCACGTCCAAAACCGTGGAGAATGTGTACTTAGACCCCCGGGAACTTCACCAAACCGGAATGGATATCCAGGGTGTGTCCCAGGCATTGGGGGAGATACTGGATGTGGATCCGGAAAAGGTGGAGACTTTGGCCAATGACCAAACAAAACGATACCACCTGGTTCGGGGGAGAGCGGATGGCGTACTGGCATCCCAGGTTCGCCAGTACATCAATGAACAACAAATAACGGGGATCCATTTGGAACCCAGTACCCAGCGGTACTATCCCTATGGTACCCTTGCGGCCCAGGTTATTGGATTTACCAATGATTCCAACCAGGGGTCGGAGGGCCTTGAGGCCAGCTACGATGCCTTTCTGTCTGGAAAAGCCAGCCGGGTCGCCACCACCAAGGGAAACAATGAAATGGATATGCCCTACTCCGTGGAACGGTACCTGGCCGGTCAGACGGGGGCAAATGTCATCACCACGTTGGATGTTACCGTTCAGGCCTGTCTGGAACAGGGAATGGAGGAAGCCATCGGGCGATATCAGGTGGAAAATGGTGCCTTCGGCCTGGTGATGGACGTGGACACAGGGGAAATCATAGCCATGGCGACATTGGGCAGCTATGACCCCAATTCCTATTTGGAGATCGGAGATGACTCGGTTCGTCAGGAACTGGAAGAACTGCGATTGGACTATCTGCGCTATGAGGAAGGGTCTGAAGCATATGAGACAGGGAAGGCGGAATACCGCCAGGCTCGCACCGATGAGCTGCTAAAGCAATGGCGCAATCGATGCTTATCTGACGGATATGAACCAGGCTCCACCTTCAAAACCATTACCCTGGCGGCGGCCATTGACTGCGGAGCGGTGGATTTATCCACCCGGTTTTCCTGTTCCGGCTCGGAGCAGATTCCAGGACGAAGTCAGTTGCTTCACTGTTGGCGTTCTGTGGGCCATGGAAGCCAAACTACCGCCCAAGCACTGCAAAATTCCTGCAACCTGGCCTTTGCCCATATTGCCCTGAAATTGGGAGGGGAGCGGTTTTATGACTACGTCACAGCCTTTGGCATCCGGGAGAAAACCGGAATCGACCTTCAGGGAGAAAGTGCGGGGGTGTTCTTCTCCAAGGAACTGGTGACGGATACGGACAAATGGGGGACGGCATCGCTGACATCCGGCTCCTTCGGCCAGACCTTCAAGGTGACACCGTTGCAATTGGTACGAGCCATTGCTGCGGTGGTCAACGGAGGATATTTGCTGGAGCCGTATCTGGTCTCCGAGGTGCTAGACGCGGCAGGAAATACCCTTCTAAAACAGGAAAAAACGGTGTTATCCCAGCCCATCTCCCAGCAAACCTCCCGGATCATGTGCCAGCTGATCGAGTCTGTGGTAACGGAGGGGACGGCGAAAAATGCCGCTGTGACAGGGTTCCGGGTGGGAGGAAAAACCGGAACCAGCGAAAAAATTGACGTTTTTGATGAGAATGGCCAGCGAGTTCTGGATAAAATCGTTTCATTTGTGGGGATTGCGCCCATGGACGATCCGCGGTATATTATACTTATCGCCCTGGATACGCCCTCCCGGGAGACGGGACTGTATATCTCCGGAGGTGTCATGGCGGCACCCACCGTGGGAAGCGTGCTGGAAGATATTTTGCCCTACCTGGAAGTTTCACGGGATTCGGAAGAAACGGTGACAGTGCCGGATTTGGCAGGCTGGACGGCCCAGGAGGGAAGAAGAAAGCTGAAGGAATTGGGGCTGGAAGGAACGGTTGTGGGCTCCGGGGAGACAATCAATCATCAGTTGCCCCAGCCAGGGCAAACCTTGCCCAAAGGTGGCGGGGTTATCCTGTATCTGGAAGAAGAAACGATTCCAGAGAATGTGACGGTACCGGATTTTACCGGCATGACGGTGGCGCAGGCCAATGAAGCTGGAGGGAAGGCGGGGATTTGTGTTCTGGCCTCTGGAAACCCGGATTTGACCTTGCCCTTGACGGTGCTGGAACAATCCATTGCCTCTGGAACTCCGGTGGAGCCAGGGACAGTGGTATCATTGAAATTTACGGATCCAACGGCTCGGGATTGAGCCAGACAAAGGAGAACGATATGTTGTTACGGGAATTGCTTTCCGGGGTGGAGATTTTGAAATCCACCGCCGACTTGGAACAGAACGTGGTTGATGTGGCCTATGACTCCCGGAAGGTTTTGCCAGGAGGCTTGTTTGTGGCCATTACTGGCTTTGCCGCCGACGGAAACCGGTTTATTCCCATGGCAATGGAAAAGGGAGCCGCCGCTGTGGTGACGGCGAAAAAGCCGGAGTTCGACGTGCCCTATGTGCTGGTTCCGTCGGATCGACTGGCTCTGGCCCAGATCGGTGGAAACTTCTTCCACCATCCATCGGAACACATGACGATGATCGGCATCACGGGAACCAATGGAAAAACCTCCTCGACGTTGCTTTTGAAGCACGTTTTGGAGCAGACCTGTGGAGCGAAAGTGGGACTGATTGGTACCATGGCAAACATGGTGGGCCAGGAGATTCTGCCCACTGAGCGAACTACGCCGGAGAGCTTTGAACTCCAGGCTCTGTTTGCCCGGATGGCCCAGGCGGGGTGCACCCATGTGGTTATGGAAGTGTCCAGCCACGCCATTGCCTTGGAACGAATTGGGGGAATCCAATTCGATGTGGCGGGATTTACCAATCTGACGGAGGATCACCTGGATTTCCACAAGACCATGGATGCCTACTGTGATACCAAAGCGGAACTGTTCCGTCGGACGAAGAAGGGTGTGGTCAACGGGGATGACGAGTATGCTTCCCGGATGATGGCAGGAGCCAAGTGCCCCATTGTCACGACTTCTGTGGAAGGGCAGGGAGATTTGACTGCAAAGGAATTGCAACTTCATGCCGATGGCGTATCCTTCCTTGCCTGCTACCAGGGGCAACAGGTGCCGGTTCGCCTGGGAATTCCTGGGAAGTTTACGGTGTATAATGCGTTGACGGTGTTGGGACTGGGCTTGCAAATGGGCATTTCTCTGGAAGAAGCTGCCGCTGCTTTGGCCACTGCCCCTGGGGTGAAGGGTCGCGTTGAGGTGGTACCCCTGGAAGGGGCGGACTTTACCGTTCTGATTGACTATGCCCATACCCCCGATGGACTGGAAAACGTTTTGTCCTCGGTGCGGGGATTCTGTCCCGGACGGCTCATTGCGGTGTTTGGCTGTGGCGGTGACCGGGACCCCATCAAACGTCCCATCATGGGCAAAATCGGCACAGATCTGGCAGACCTGGCCATCATCACCTCGGATAATCCCCGGACGGAGGATCCCGAGGGGATCATCCGGGATATTTTGCCGGGATGTGAGGAATCTGGCGGAGCCTACGAAGTGGTCACTGACCGCCGGAAGGCCATTCGCCATGCTATGGCCATCGCCCGGAGGGGGGATATCATCGTCCTGGCAGGCAAGGGTCACGAAACATATCAGGAAATCAACGGCGTGAAATATCACCTAGATGAGCGGGAAGAAGTTGCCGCCGGTTGGGAAGAAATGAAGGGATAACATGGGAAGAATCACGTTGCAACAGGCTGCCCAATGGTGCGGCGGCCAGATCAATCCGAAATATCAGGATGTCACCTTCCTGGGAGCCAGCAATGACACCAGAACCATCCAGCCGGGACAGTTGTTCCTGGCTTTGACCGGAGCCCGGGATGGGCATGATTTCGTTCCCCAGGCATTGGAAAAGGGAGCGGCGGCGGTGCTGTGCCAGCACTGTGACGGAGATTATCCGGCCATTGTGGTGGAAGATGTTCGCCTGGCCCTGGGGAAAATCGCCCAGGGAGAACGGCGGAGCCGGAAGTACACCGTGGTGGGCATTACCGGTTCTGTGGGAAAATCCACTACAAAGGAAATGGTGGCTTCTGTACTGGGAAGTACCTATCGGGTGGCCAAGACCCCTGCAAACCACAACAATGACATCGGGATGCCCATGGCCATTTTGGCCATGCCGGAGGATACGGAGGTTGCGGTACTGGAAATGGGCATGAACC
>CAZSAZ010000039.1:0-10994 GCA_964604925.1 uncultured Oscillospiraceae bacterium
AAGGAGCCGGAAGTCCTGCGGAGATCAACCTGAAGCAGGAGGATATTGTAAACATGGGTCTGGCCAAGCTGGTTGATGCGCCGGTTTTGCTGGTGGGTGATATTGACCGGGGAGGCGTGTTTGCCCAGCTCTATGGAACGGTAGCCTTGCTGGAGCCGGAGGAGCGGGCCAGAATCAAGGGCACAGTGGTGAACAAATTCCGGGGGGACAAGAAAATCCTGGAGCCGGGATTGCAGATTCTGGAGGAGTTGTGTGGCGTTCCTGTGGCAGGGGTGGTGCCCTATGTCCATGTGGACGTGGACGATGAGGACAGTTTGTCGGAGCGGTTCTCCCGGAATACGGAGCGGAAGCTGCTGGATATTGCGGTGATTCGTCTGCCACGCATTTCCAACTTCACGGATTTTTCTGTCTTCGAGCGGTATGGAAATGTGTCCGTTCGATATGTGGATCGGGTGGCAGATCTCCACAAGCCGGATTTGATTTTCCTGCCGGGAACCAAAAGTACCATCTCCGATTTGATGTGGCTGCGGCAAAGTGGCCTGGAAGCGGCGGTACAGAAAGCGGCTGGAGCCGGAACCCTGATTTTCGGCATTTGCGGTGGTTATCAGATGTTGGGACGGACGGTGTCCGATCCAGAACAGGTGGAAGCCGCTGGGGTGACCCAGATTGCCGGTTTGGGTTTGTTGCCCATGGATACGGTGTTCCACGGGGAGAAGGTTCAGACCCAGGTTTCCGGGGTGTTCCAGGGAATCGGTGGAATTCTCCATGAACTCAATGGGGTGGCGTATACCGGCTATGAGATCCATATGGGTCAGAGTCAGGAACAGCTCCCTCCGGTGGTGGGATGCGACCGGGTCTATGGAAGCTACATCCATGGAATTTTCGATGCGCCGGGGGTGACAGACTGTATTTTGAAGGCCGTTTGTCGGCAGCGGGGAATCGATTTTGATGCCTTGGGAACCTTCGATGTGACGGCGTATAAAGAACGGCAATATGACCTGCTGGCTGACGCTGTTCGGGAAGGGCTGGATATGGAGCTCATCTACCGAATCGTCAATCGTCAGGTTTGAGAAAACAGAATGTAACAAATGCCTGCTGTCGTTTTTTAAGACAGCAGGCGTTTTTCCTATGGGAATATCAGAAGAGCAGATTGGTCAGCAAAATCACCAGGGGCAATGCCAGGGAGAACAGGCTGATGAGCCAGGGATAGAGCGTCTTTCGGGACAGGAACATCATCAGCATACATCCTGCCGTCACCGCCAGTGGGCCGTAGATTGCCGCCTGACGGGTAATGAGTCGGGCATAGGCACCGGTGGTTTGCAGATCAATGCCCACCATATCCGGGAGCAAATTGTAGTTCAGCCGGGCCAAGGTCAGGGACAGATACACCACAGGCATCGCAAGAATAAATTTCCGCAATCGCCAAATCCACAGACCAATCAGCCGGAGAATTTCTCCGGTTTTGTGGAGTCCGGGCTGGACTTTTTGGTAGAGTTCACGGGAGCGAGCGCTCCACTGCTGTAGTTGATTCATATGCCACCTCCGGCAATCTTCCTAAGGTTTTTCCTATTGTACCACATTTTTGCCATCCTTGCAACCCCTCTGGCCGGGGATGGAAAACCGAACATTTATTTGAAAAAGATGGAAAATGTCCGCTTTATAGGACATATCCTGGGGTATACTGGAGCCATCCAAATCAAGGAGGTACCCCATATGAATCCATCCAGGACTTACCATCGAAGCAACGTGACACCAAAGCCCTATCCCAACGCTGCGGACCAAAGCTACTTTATCCAGAAATGGACGGACCGGCTTCTCAGTGTAGCATCGGGGGTAGGTGTGGCCATGATCCTGGCTTTTTTGCTCACCTGGTTCTAACGCGGGTCATCGGGTGACCCATGGCGCATACAATGACATGGGAAGGTCAATGCCGGGTGTTTTCCCGGTAGAGAATGGCCAGGCCTTTGATGAGAAGATCCCGGTCGTAGATGATGTTGTGGTTGCACAGCGGAACCAGGAACCGGGCAATGCCGCCGGTGGCCAGAATGGTGGCTTCCTGCCCCAGTTCCTGCTGAAACCGGTCGATCATGCCGTCGAGCATGGAGGCGGTACCCATCATAATACCACTGCGCATGGCATCGGCGGTGTTCCGGCCGATGGCGTGCTGGGGTTGGGAGAGCTGAATCCCGGGAAGCAGGGAGGTATTCTGGGTCAGGGCGTCCATGCTCAGTTGAACGCCGGGACAGACACAACCGCCCAGATGGGCACCGGATTGATCCAACACGGCCATGGTTGTGGCGGTGCCCATATCGATGACGATCAAAGGGGGCTGGTACTCCCGGAGGGCAGCCACGTCGGCCACCACCAAATCCGCACCCATTTGGGCAGGATTGTCCAGGAGAATGTTCAGTCCGGTTTTTAGTCCCGGGCCAACCACCAGGGCAGATTTTCCTGTGAGCTTGGCCACGGCAGTCTGCATGGAGTTGAGTACCTGGGGCACCACCGAAGAAATGATGGAGCCTTCGATTTGCTCCAGGGACAGACCGTAGATTTCCAGAAGGGTTTTCAGCTCGATGCAATATTGATCGGAGGTTTTCACCCGGTCGGTGTTGACCCGGCCCCGGAAAAGAATCTTCTCTCCGTCCACACATCCGATGACAATGTTCGAGTTTCCAATATCAATGGTCAAAATCATGCCAATTCCTCCAATTCCCATTCATCTACCAACCGGCATTGTTTCACCTGCTGGTCGCAAATCTCCAAAAGCCCCACGCTTTTGGCACCGGTGCCACAGGAGCCGGGATTCATTACCCACATCCCCTGGGGGGTCTGGGCACAGTAGGCCCGATGGGTATGGCCGAAGAGAACCACCTGAGCCTGGGCACTGGTAGCCGAGGCAATGAGATAGTCCAGGGTATTTTTCACATCATGGCGATGACCGTGGGTGAGATAGCACCGGACACCGCCAATCTCCTCACAGAGAATCTCTTTGGCATAGGCGGGGGCTCGCCAGTGGTCGCAGTTTCCTGCCACCAGATAAGCCCGGGCGTAGGAACACTCCTCCCGGAGCAGTTCCCCGTCGTCATAATAGTCCCCCAAATGGATGATCCCATCGGGGTGGAGAATCTTGGCAGCCCGGAGCATAAAGGAGATTCCACCATGGGAATCGGACACAACCAAAATGCGCATAAAGAACCTTCCTTTGTTTGTTCGTATGATTAATTATAGCAGATAATGCGTTAGGAGGCAATCCAATGGCACAGAAAAGGGAAAATTTTTCTCAGGAGGAGCTGTCCCGGCTCCTTCGTCAGCCCCAGGCTCAGGAATTGATGAACCGGTTGCGGCAGTTGGATCGGGCCGCGTTGGAAGAGGCGGTGCGATTGGCCATGGCGGGAGATCAAGCCGGAGCGGTGGAGGCATTGGGGCCGGTGATGAATGACGGTCAGGTTCAATCCCTGACCCGGCAAATGAGGGATGGCAATGGCGGAATTTGAGGACAAACTAAATGCCATTTTGTCCAATCCTGCCTTGATGGGGCAGATCCTCTCTATGGCAGATTCTCTGGGAACAGCTCCATCGCCATCTCCACCTCCCCCTCCCCCTTCCCCATCTCCCGTGCCCCCGGCTTATCCGCCTGGGGCCATGGCCGGAGGCCTGGACAGCAACGCTTTGCAAGGGATGATGCAAATGCTCCAGGCAACCCAGATTGACCCACGGGAACAGAACCTGGTGCGGGCATTGGAAGGGTTTTTGCCGCCAGATCGGCTTCAAAAGTTGGTGAAGGCCATGCAGGCGGCAAAGGTGGCAAAATTTGCCTCCCACGCTCTGGGAGAAGGAAGGTGAGCCATGGCAAGCTATAACCATTACACCCCCCAATCCGACGGCTCATACCGCAGAAGTACCGTTCCCGATGCCAGGCGTCACCATCCTCCCGGGGGGCCGTCGGTGATTCCCTACCAGCCTGGGCCGGAGGGACAACCGGTGCCGCCTCCGCCGCCCCCTCCACCCCAGATACCGGCAAATCCGGTTCCCCCTCCCGGAAAGTCGGACGTAACCCAGAGCATTGGGGCATTTTTGCGGGGGTTACTTCCACGGCAGATGGATGCGGCGGATCTTTTGGTGATTTCGCTGCTGCTGTTGATGAATCGGGAGGAGGCAGGGGAGGAGGGCTTGTCGCCGTTGCTGACCATTGCCCTGTATTTTCTTCTTTGAAGCAAAACGCCCTGCGGCATTGTCGATGTCCTTTCTCTGGAAAGGCACCGGGCCGCAGGGCGTTTTTCGTGGGCATTAGCCGTCCACCAAAGGGAGGATGACCTCGGCTGTGAAGGTCTCTTTGGTACGGCTCTGGTTGAATTCTCCCCCCATGGCATGAACCAGCTTGTGGCAGGTTTGTAACCCGATGCGGTTGCTCTCGGCTCGAGTGGCCTGGGCGGGGATGAAATTGGTGATGGTGATGCGGATCTCTCCGTTTTCCAAAGCCTGGGTAATGGTTACAGGCCGATTCGGGTCTGCGTATTTGCTGACGTTGGAAAACAGATTGTCAAAGACCCGGCGCAAGTGGGTCAAATCCACTCGAATGGTTCCACAGATGGGTTCCCCAAACTGGGAATGTAAGGAAAATCCCTTCTGGGTCAAACCCATTTCATGTTCCGTGAGAATCTGATCCAGCAAGGTGGGGGCATCGAACTCCTCCGGAGATTGATCTGGGGTGGGTTTGCCGAACACCAGGAAAAAGCCGAACAGTTCGTCGGTTAATCCTTTTAATCGGACGGCGTTGTTTTTGCAAATTTCCAGGTAGGCTTGTCGTTCCTCTGGGGTGGTGGCCTCGTCGGAAAGGATTTCCAGATAGCCCATTAGTGCGGTGAGGGGGGTTCGGACATCGTGGGAGATGGCGGTGAGTAGTTGGCTGTTGGCCTTCCAGGCGGCTTCCTCCCGCTGGAGCTTGTCGATGATGGAAAGGCGCATGGCATCCACATCCAGGGCAAGCTGGCCGATTTCGTCGCGGCTTTCCGGAACCACGGACATTTTCAAATCCCCCTGGCTGACCTGGCGCACCTGACGGCTGAGGGTTTGGATGGTTCGGGTGAGGTGTTGCTCATAGGTTAGAACAATACATAAAAACACCAACGCCGCTATGACCAGGGAAACGGTACCGGCACCCAGGAAGAAGTTCTGGGCGGAATTGTCGTAAATGGCAACGGTATATACGCCGTCGGAAAAATTCACGGGATACTCCACGGTGCCTTCTGCCAATACCCCAACCCGAATCACCAAACCATTTTCATTTCCGGTGAGTTCCACACCATCGGCACTGGAGCTGATGGTGGTGGATTGGCCGAAGATGGTAAGCTGGATATTTTGATGATCCCGGTTCCACAGGCCGATGGCGTTGACATCGGTGGAGTTGATGCCTTCTGCGGCCACATAGTTTCGGAAGGAACCGATGTTTTGCGCCAGGCGGTTGGAAACTGCTTCATCAGACAAATAGAAGTGATCCACCAACATCAGACCACCCCGGAAGCACAGGAAAAAGGCAATCACCGCCCCCAACAGCGCGGCGCAAAGCACGGCCATGAGCTTCAGCGTCAGGGAACGGAAGGGTTTTTTCTCAGCCAAACTGATACCCCTTTCCCCAAATGGTTCGAATGAGCTTGGGATTGGTGGGGTCGGATTCTAATTTTTTTCGTAGATTCAGAATGTGAACCATAACCGTATTGTTAGAAGAGGGCAAGTATTTTTCTCCCCAAACCCCTTCATAAACCCGGCGGACATCCAGGGTTTGGCCGGGATTGTGATAGAAAAAGCACAAAATTGCAAATTCCTTGTCAGTCAAATCCAGAACATTTCCCCCGCGCATGGCAATGCCCCGTTCCTCGTCCAGCACCAGCTGGCTATCGTCCTGGGCGTCCTGCTTGCCTTTATAGATCCGGTAACGCCGGGTCAAAGATTCTACTTTCATCATCAGCTCTGTCTGGGAGAAGGGCTTGACAAGGTAATCGTCTCCCCCGGAATGGTAAGCCAGGGCTTTGTCCTCTAAGGTGCCCTTGGCGGTGAGAAACAGCATGGGTACCGTGGAAAATTGGCGGATTTCGCCACAGGCTTCCACTCCCGACAGGCCGGGCATCATAATGTCCATGATGACCAGATCGAATCGGGAATCCTGGCGCAGCTGCTCCACCGCTTCGGAACCCGAAGCGGCTTCTACTACATCGTAGCCCTTGTTCACCAGGAGAATACGCAGCAAGGAGCGCAGGTCCGGCTCGTCATCCACCGCCAGAATACGGATTTTTTCCTCCATATGGGTATGACCTCCTCTGGTCGTTTTTACCATTGTATCATAGATTTGTCAAAAAACCAGGGTTTTAAGAATTATTAAGAAATCCATGTCGAATGAAAAAACTCCGTCACCGGAGTTCCGGGACGGAGTTGAATCAGAGGCAATCTTCCGGCGAACCGCGCGTTGTTCGCTGTGTCTGTGGTTCCACCATGGGGAGGAACCCCCGGCCTGGGAGCAAATCCCGTTTTCAGCCGCCGCAGTTGCAGCAGCCCGGCAGGGGAGGGATGTGCCAGCTGGTTGGTACCAAGGGCGTTTTTCCCAGAGTTCGGCGGAATGAAACCGAACAGAAGGAAAAAGCATCGCTTTCCACTGTACATTCCAGAATCTTTCGTGTATAATGGAAAACAAGGCCTTACGAACCAACGGAGGGTATTATACCCCATTCCTGAGGGGAATGCAAGGGCTAACTTCGACGAAACAACCTTATTTATTCTGGATATATTGGTGGAATTCACATGAAATTTGCATTTTTTACCCTTGGTTGCAAGGTCAATCAATATGAGACCCAGGCCATGGAGCAGTTGCTCCGGGAGCTGGGACATTCTGTCGTCTCCTTTGAAGAAGCGGCGGATGGATATATCATCAACACCTGTTCCGTGACAGCGGTTTCGGACAAGAAAAACCGGGCGGTGATCCGTCGGTGTCGGAAAAACCATCCCCAGGCAGTGATCGCCGTGTGCGGATGCTATTCCCAGCACGAGCCCCAGGCGGTGGAGGAACTGGGTGTAGATGTGGTTTCCGGAAGTGGAGACCGGAGGGCTTTTTTGGATCTGGTGCTTAACGCGGTGGAGCAGGGGAAAAAGCAGACCCAGGTGGATCGGGCCCTGTCCCGGCGGGTGTTTGAAGTGCTGCCTGCGGGTGGAATGTCAGAACGAACCCGGGCAATGGTGAAGGTTCAGGACGGCTGTGTGAATTTTTGCTCTTACTGCATCATCCCCTATACCCGGGGGCCGGTGCGCTCTGCACCCCTGGACTTGGTGTTGGAGCAGGCCCGGGGCCTGGAAGAGGAAGGTTATCGGGAGATCGTGGTGACAGGCATTGAAATTGCTTCCTGGGGCGTGGATCTGCCGGGAAAACCCAAGCTGGTGGAGCTGGTGGAGGGACTGTGCCAGGCAGTGCCTGATATGCGGATCCGCCTGGGCTCTTTGGAACCCAGGGTGGTGACGGAGGAATTCTGCCAACGGCTGTCTGGGTTGCGTAATCTGTGCCCCCAGTTCCATCTGTCCATGCAGTCTGGGTGTGATACGGTGCTGGAACGGATGCGTCGGAAATATGACACCGCCCGATATGCCGAGAGTCTGGAGCGGTTGCGTCATGCCTTCCCCGGATGCGCCATTACCACGGATATGATTGTGGCATTCCCGGGAGAGACGGAGGAGGAGTTTGCCCAAAGTCTGGACTTTATTCGCCGGTGCCAGTTTGCGGATATGCACATTTTCCCCTATTCCCGGCGGCCCGGGACTCCTGCCGATCAAATGGTAGGCCAGCACAACAACGAAACCAAGGAACAGCGCAGCAAAAGGGCCATCGCAGTGGGAGAGGAAATGAACCTGGCCTACAGAACCGGGATGGTGGGCTCGAAGCAGGAGGTGCTGTTTGAAGAAACTTCCCAGGGCTACTATGTGGGACACGCGCCTAACTATGTAAAGGTTTATGTCTCCGGAGAAGGGCTCCACAACCAGATTTGCTCCGTTCGGGTGAAGGAAGTATTCCGGGACGGAGTTCTGGGGCAGTTGGAGGGGTGAAAAACCCGGGAATGATTGCTTTTTGCCGAAATCTGTGGTATGATACCACATCATGGTATCATAAGAAAGGGGAGGTGCGGCCATGCGACGGATATGTGCGCTGATTTTGTGTTTGATGCTCCTTACCACAACGGCCTATGCCGCCAACGGAGTTTCCTCGGCCAGTTCCACGGCCACGGTGAGTCTCAGCGGCGAGTGTGAAATCACCCTGAGTGGAACCATTCGCCTGGACGAGGCGGTGAGCGGATTGCGGTTTCCGCTGGGGCAAAATGTCTCCGACGTCAGCCTCAACGGCGGTGGAGCCCGGGTAAAGCGGGAAAAAGACGGAACATGGGTCAAGCTCAGCCATTTGAACAACCAGACTGGCTCCTTCCCGGTGACGCTCCACTACACGGTGAGCCGTGTGGTGACCCAGGAGGATGGGGCACAAGAGCAGGTGGTGACGATCCCTCTACTGTCGGGATTTCCCTATCCGGTGGAACAATTCCAGTTTACGGTGACATTGCCTGGGGAATTCCAGGCGGAGCCGGAATTTTACAGTGGCTACCATGGCCAGGAAATTGAACGGAATATTTCCTACACCGTAAATGGGAGCATCATATCCGGAACGGTGGAAACCTCCCTGAAAGACAGCGAAACGTTGTATTTGTCCCTGGTGGCTCCGGAGGGGATGTTCCCCCAGAGCCAACGTTCCGGCGGAAGTCTGAAATTTGACCATGGGGCAATGGCGGTGTTTGCTGCGCTGACGGTGATATACTGGTTGGTGACCATGGCCCACTGGCCGGTGTTTGCCAACCATCGTTCCACTCCCCCTGAGGGCATCAGCGCAGGTGTTGTGGGAAGCATCCTCAGCCATAAGCCGGGGGATTTGACCATGATGGTGATCCACTGGGCTCAGTTGGGCTATTTGGTCATCCGTCTGGACGACCGTGGACGGGTGATCCTCCACAAAAAGATGGAGATGGGGAACGAACGAAATGCCTTTGAGCAGCGCTGCTTCCGGAATCTGTTTGGAACGAAGCAAAGGGTGGATGCCACCGGGGAACGATATGCCCGGATGGTGGAGGCCACGGCCAAATCTTCCAGACGGTATTCTGCCGGATTTCAGAAAGGAAGTGGCAATCCCCGATTGTTGCAGATCCTCGCCACGGTGGTGGGCCTGTTTGCAGGCATTGCCCTGGGAGATTTAAGCTCCAGCGTCACCGCATGGCGTGTGGTGCGGATGGTGCTGCTGTCCCTGACTGGGGCCGGGGTGGTGTGGCAGTTGCAGGAAGGAATGTACTGCCTGCGTACCTATGGAAAAGGGCCGCTGATTTATGGCGTCTTGGGAGCGGTTCTCATTTGTGTGCCTGGACTGATTATCCAGGGCGGCTTGGTCTATGCTGGGATTATTCTGGTGTGGGGTTGCCTGGCCGGATGGATGGGAGCCTTTGGAGGTAAACGCACGGAAAATGGTCGGCGGAATTACCTGGATTTGGTGGGACTGCGCCGGTATATGGGCCGGGTCTCCGGGGAAGAATTGACCCGGATTCTCAAGGGAAACCCGGACTATTACTATGAGCTGGTTCCCTTTGCCTATGCTATGGGAGTGGAACGGCGGTTTACCAAAGAATTTGGAAGCCGGCGAATCCCCAGATGTACTTGGATGGTTACGTCCACCGACGCTCCGGTGACGGCAGGGGAGTGGGCTCCACTGTTACGGGAAACGGTGGAGGCGATGAACGCTCTGAGCCATCGTCCCTTCTGGGAAAAATACGGAAGATAAGAAAAACCGGAGGAATCACAGACCGATCTGTGTCCTCCGGTTTTTATAATTGTTATCGGTGGGAACCCATGAAAAATACGGATAGGGTTCCAGGCCCGGCGTGAGAGCCGATGACCGCACCTAGATTTCCTACAAAAACCTCCTTTACCCCATCCAGGGCAAGCAGGAGGGACTGAAGCTGCTGAGCCTCTGGCAGACAGTCTGCGTGGCAAACAAAGATGGTGGAGTTGTCGTACCCCTGGCCCAATTCCTGAACTTTTTTGACCAGTCCGGCGATGGCGGCTTTCCGTCCCCGGGCTTTTTCCATGTTTACCAGACGGCCTTCGTCGTCCATGTGTAAAATGGGCTTGATTTGCAGGATGCTTCCCATCACAGCAGTGGCGGCGCCAATTCGGCCTCCACGTTTCAGATACATCAAATCGTCTACGGTGAACCAGTGGCAGAGGTGGAATTTCTGTTCCTCCACCCATGCAGTCAGCTCATCCAAGGTCAGACCTTGATCCCGCTGTTTGCAGGCATACCACACCAGAAGTCCTTCTCCCAGGGCGGCGCATCGGGTGTCCACCACGGAAATCTTCCGCTGGGGATACTGGCTGTTCATCTCCTGGGCAGCAATGCAGGCGGATTGATATGTACCGGACAGGGCAGAGGAAAAGGCCAAAACCAACAGATCCTGTCCTTGGGCCAAAATCGGTTCCATCACCTGGATCCAGCCTTCGGGATTCACCGCAGAGGTTTTGGATGACTCACCGTTGCGCAGTGCGGCATAGAGCTGGGACAGACCTTCGTCCACAGTGTCATCCCGGCTTTCCCCACGGAACAACACATGAAGAGGGGCAGAGGTAACAGACAGCTCCTGTTTCATGGCATTGGGCAGGTCGGCGGCAGAATCGGTAATGATTTGGTAGGTTGTCATAATCATACACTCCCAAAACGAAAATGGGAGGAGCAAAACTACTCCTCCTCTATTTCATCATACCACAGAATCAAGGGAAAGTCATGCAACAAAACGGAAAAAATGTCTGATTTTTTAAGGGAAAGGCAAAAGGGGGGCGGCAAATGCCACCCCCTTGGGAAGAATGATAGAAGCGATTACACCATTGCGGCGGTGATGATGGCCATCTTGTAGACCTCGTCGGCGTTGCAG
>CAZSAZ010000040.1:0-10906 GCA_964604925.1 uncultured Oscillospiraceae bacterium
CGCCATGACCGAAGCCATCGTCGCCCGTGCCCAGGGGAACTACGCCTCTGTGGATCACATCGCCATCGATGTTCGCAACAAGCTGGGCGGTGAAACCGTAGGTGTGATTTTCCCCATCCTCAGCCGGAACCGTTTTGCCATCTGCCTTCGGGGCATTGCAAAGGGATGCAAGAAAGTGGTTCTGATGCTCAGCTATCCCTCCGACGAAGTGGGAAACCATCTCGTCGATCTGGATGTGCTGGACGAGAAGGGCATCAACCCCTACTCCGATGTCCTTTCCGAGACACAGTACCGGGAACTCTTCGGCTATACCAAGCACCCCTTCACCGGTGTGGACTATGTGGAATACTATTCCAACCTGGTTCGGGAGATGGGCGCCGAGTGTGAGGTTATCTTTGCCAACGACTGTCGAGCCATTCTCAACTACACCAAGAACGTGCTCAACTGCGACATTCACACTCGCGTGCGTACCAAGCGGCTGCTGAAGGCTGCCGGTGCCGAGCGTGTCTGCGGTTTGGACGATATTCTCACCACCTCCATTGACGGCAGTGGCTGGAATGCCCGCTATGGTCTGCTGGGTTCCAACAAAGCCACCGAGGAGACGGTGAAGCTCTTCCCCCGTGAGGAGTGTCAGAAGCTGGTGGAGGAAATTCAGGACAATCTGCTGAAGCTCACCGGCAAGCACATTGAGGTCATGGTCTACGGTGACGGTGCGTTTAAGGATCCCGTGGGTAAGATCTGGGAGTTGGCTGACCCTGTGGTTTCCCCTGCATACACCGCCGGTTTGGAAGGAACCCCCAATGAGCTGAAGCTGAAGTATCTGGCTGATAATGACTATGCCAATCTCTCCGGTGAAGCCCTTCGGGATGCCATTAAGGGTGCCATCAGCAAGAAAGATGGTTCTTCCCTGGTGGGTAATATGGCCGCTCAGGGTACAACCCCCCGCCGTCTCACCGACCTGATTGGCTCTTTGTGTGATCTGACCTCTGGTTCCGGTGACAAGGGAACTCCCATCATCTATATCCAGGGTTATTTCGACAACTACACCAACGACTAACCCCGGTGCCCGGGGTGGCAATGTGTCACGGACGTAGGCGGTGGCCATCAGGCGAGTCAAACACCTCGACTGGTCACTTTCCTTTGCTCTGCCTATGGAATTCGCTTCCCGTTTCTGATGCCCGGGGCGGCAATACGTCACGAAGCCAAGCTACGCCTCACAAGCAAAAAGCAAGCCCCAAATAGCAACAAGGGCTGTTCCGTTTCCCCACGGAGCAGCCCTTGTTTTGATTTCAAACCCATTTGATTCCCCCATGAAATACCCCTCATCTCCAGGGAACATCTGCAAAACCCCACCGGAAGTCCAGCCTCCGGTGGGGTTTTCTTCTATTACACCGATTCTGCGCCGGAGTTCTCCACCGCTTCCACTGCACCGGACAGTTCCGGGCAAGCGACGGTTTCCATCAAGCCGGCATCAAAGGCCTCAGCCACAGCAGGGTTGATGGGCAGGCGAGCCAGCACAGGCAGCCCAAACTCCTGGGCAACCTCGTCCACATGGCTCTTGCCAAAGACACTGATCTTCTTGCCACAATCGGGGCACTCCAGATAGGAATAGTTTTCCACCAGTCCCAGCACCGGGATGTGCATCATGTTGGCCATTTTCACAGCCTTGGACACGATCATGGACACCAGATCCTGGGGAGAGGTGACAATGACGATTCCATCGATGGGCAGGCTCTGGAACACAGTCAGGGGCACATCGCCGGTTCCGGGGGGCATATCCACAAACAGGTAATCCACATCCTCCCACACCACATCGGTCCAGAACTGCTTCACGGTACCGGCGATGATAGGGCCTCTCCACAGCACAGGGGCAGAGGGGTCGTCCAGAAGCAGATTGATGGACATGACCTGGATGCCACCCCGGCTCATTCCGGGGTAGAGACCGTCCTCAGAGGCTCCCTGGCACTCGGTCACACCAAATGCCTTGGGGGCAGAGGGGCCGGTGATATCCGCATCCAGCACACCAACCCGGTATCCCTTCCGAGCCATGGCCACAGCCAGCATGGACGTGACGGTGGATTTACCCACGCCGCCCTTACCGGATACCACGGCGATCACCTTTTTCACATTGGACTTCGGGTTTGCCTGAGCCAGCAGGCTCTGCTCCTTGCGGTCTGCGCAATCAGAACCGCAGGAAGAACAATTTCCGTTACAAGAACTCATGATTCAATCTCCTTTGCCGCCAAAGCACGGCTTTTTTCGTACCTGACCATTATAGGCCAGAGTTGGGGCAGTGTCAACCACCCATTGCTCTTTGCCTTAAAGCTTGATGGAAAAGGGCCGCCCCAGTTCCAGCAACTCATTTCTCAGCCGCACCAGGTTCATGGCTCCGGCAGAGAAAAACACCACTGCCATCATGGGAGCCAGAGGCATTTCTCCCAGCGTTCCCTCCACCAGGTACTGCACCAGCGTCCAGATCAGGCAAATCACGCCGCCGCCAAACATATAGTAAGATTCCTTCTTCACCTTACGAATCTGGGACTGGAGGCGATCTTCCTTGGTGGTGTCGGAGCAACGCCACTTCCGCTTTCCATCCTCCGCCTCCAATTCGATATAGGGGATGCCATTTTCCAGTTGGAAGGGCACAATCTCGTCCCAAACTCTGGTCTTGCAGTCCACCTGGATCACACCAGGCTTCTGGGTCTTGTCCACGATTTTCAGATGCTTACATTCCCGGTCGCCTTCGTAGGTGATACATTCGTTTTCCCCCACAAAGCATTTCCAGATCACACTCTGTCCATCCACTTCCAATTCCCATTGATACATTTTGTTGACGATCTTCTGTTTCTTTGCCAAACTAAACACTCCTTCTATTTAACCCTGGGCAGCTTCCCACTGCTCCATCAGTTCCATCAGTTGGTTTTCCCCTGCTTCTTTTTCCCCCAGCAATCGGGTAAGCTCCTGATAATCCGCTGCGGCGGCTTCGATCTGTTCATCCAGGGCTGCGATGGCCTGCTCCTGCTTTTCGATCTCCCGCTCCAGCCGACGTACCAGTTTCTCCTGATCCTTGGTGCCACCCTTGGGCTTTTCCTTCTTTTCCTTCTTTTCTTTTCCCCCGGTGGGAAGGGCTTGTTTTGCCATCTTCTCATGCTCCAAAATAGAGCGATACTTTCCATACCCGCAGGGATAGTCCCGAATGACCCCGTCTTGCAAATCCCAGATTCGCTCTGCGAATTTCTCGATGAAATACCGGTCATGGCTTACGAAGATCAGTACCCCTTCGAATTCCTCAATGGCGGCCTCCACCCATTCCCGGGATGCAATGTCTAAGTGGTTGGTGGGCTCGTCCAGAATCAGCAAATTGATCTTTTCGTCCATGAGCATACACAGCCGCAACCGGGACTGTTCGCCACCGGATAAGGTTCCCACAGTTTTGAACACATCCTCCCCAGAAAACAGGAATTGGCCCAGCCGATCCCGGGCAACCTGGGGCGTACAGTTTTTCTCATAGAGCATGGTATCGTACAGCGTCCGCTCCGGATGGTCAAAGTGGATGATCTGGGGCAAATACCCCCATTTCACCGTGGGGCCGAAGGTAATCTTCCCCTGGAACCCTTCCTCTCCCAGAAGGCACTTGATAAAGGTGGATTTTCCTGTGCCGTTGTCTCCCAGCAGAGCGATGCGTTCTCCCCCCTCCACCCGGAGGTTTACCTGGGAAAACAAGGTGCGGTCTCCAAAGGATTTTTCCAGATTCTTTACCGTCAGCACTACGTCGCCGTTGAATTCTTTTTGGCCGAAGGTGGCCTTCATGGTTCTCTCCTGCTTGGGGCGTTCTGTTTTCCGGATCCGCTCCATCCGGTGCTGAATGGACATAGCCCGGCGGTATAGGGTGCGGTTATTGATGCCCCAGCCCTTCATCCGCTCCACGGTGTAGCCCAACTGCTTGAGTTTTGCTTGCTCGGTTTCATACTGCTTCATTTGCAGGTCAAACCGAGCCTGCTTTTCATCCATATAAAACGAGTAGTTGCCGGAGTAAAATTCCCCGTGGCCGTCTACAATTTCAATGACCCGTTGGGCAATTTGATCGATGAAATACCGGTCATGAGAAATCGCCAGTACCGTCCCTTTGAAGGTTTTGATATACCCTTCCAGCCACTCCACGCTGTGAAGATCCAGGTGGTTGGTGGGCTCGTCCAGCAGTAAGATATCCGTCTTTTCCAACAGCAACCGAGCCAGATTCATCCGGGTCTTTTCTCCTCCGGACAAGCTGGCAAAATCCTGCCGCCGCTGTTCCTGGGTGATGGCAAGACCGTTGCAGATCTTGTCCACCTCCACATCCATTTCATACCCGCCACCGCTGGAAAACCGGTTGGACAGGTCATCATACTCCCTTAGAACGTCCCCATCTCCGGATTCCATCTGGCGTTCCAGTCGCTCCATCTTCTTTCGGATGGCATATAGCTCCCGGTAGGCCGAGCGCAGGACATCCTCCACGGTGTAGCCATCCGGGAACTTGGGAATCTGGGAGATGAGGCCCAGCCGTTTGTTGGGATTGATATACACTTCTCCGTCGTCGTAGTCCATCTCCCCGGTAAGGATTTTGAACAATGTGGTCTTTCCGCAGCCATTTCGCCCCAGAATGGCCACCCGTTCCCCCTCCTGGATGTCAAAGGACAGTCCCTGGAGAAGGTTTTCACCGATGACAAAAAATTTTGTGAGATTTTTTACTTGAATATCAACCATGATATTTCTCCATTTTCCGCATTTGCCCCTGGCCTCGGCCCGTCACGTTGCGCATTGCTCCAAAAGACGTTCCCACTCCTGGGGGGTGTACAGCAGGTTGATGGCCTGCAAAAAGCCGTTGGTGCTGATGTTCTCCGGAAAGCCCAGCTTCCGGATCATCTCCCGGCGGCGCAGGGCACTGTCCGGGCCATACAGCCCCTGCTCCATTAAATCTGCCTTGGTGATTTGACCGGATTGCCGATGCTCCGTCTCTCCGTCAAAGGTCGCCCCCGCCCGTTTCAGACAATCCAAAATCACCTGGGGTTCCATTCCTTCCACCCCCAGCTTTCCCTCTTTTCCCGGGGCCGCTTTCCGCCGTTCCTTGCCAAACACATCCGGCGTGTAGGCGTGCTTCAAATACTGGTTTGGGATGGCACTTTTGATGTGGTTGCGGATCACCAGTCCGCCACCGTCTGCATCGGTAAACACAATGAGCCCACGTTTTTTTGCCACCTGGCGCAGCAGGTTCATCTGCTCCTTATTTTTGAAAATTCCAAAGCCCGCGGTTTCCAGAATGGGGGCATCCACAATCTGGCTGAGGGTGTTTTTGTCATAGCGTCCCTCCACCACAATGGCTTCCTTAATCTTAACCATTTTTTGCCTCCTGGGCAAGCTCCAAGATCAACAGCTCCAGCAGTCGCTGGCTGTCATCAAAGGAGGTTTTCATGCGATAGTCCGTCTCCAGAATCAGCTCGGATGCCCGGCGGCAGAACCGGGCGGAAAACTTCTGGGCGGCAGCCATGGTTTTTCTGGCGGGGTAGTCCTTCATCCCCGTCAACGCCATCAGATCGTCGGTTTTCTTTCCACAATCCATCAACGTTCTGGCAGTGGAAATCCGTCGAAAATGGCTTCCCACTGCTCCTAAAATGGCAATGGGCTCTTGCTGCATTTTCAGCAATTGCTGCAACTTCACCAGGGCCATGGCGTACTGCCCTGAACCCAATAAGTCCGTCATTTGAAAGACCACTGCATCTAAGACAGGCTCCGTCACTGCATCGATGTCGCTTTTGACAATGGTATCCGTGGCGTTGTAGGAGGCAATTTTGCCGATCTCTCCTTGCAGAGCCGTCATGGTACCGCCGGTGATTTCGATGAGATAGGTACACAGGTTGTTGTCGATTTTCTTGCCCAGCGCAGCAAAATGCCGACTGACCCAGGCCACCAAATCCCGTTGGCTTTGCTTGGCAAACTCCACCACCGTTCCGTATTTGCTCACCGCATCCCACAGCTTTTTCTGCCGTTTGTCTGGCTTCCACTCCACCGTCTCATAGGTGAACACCAACGTGCAGTAGTCGGGAACATCGGAGAAAATGGCTACCATTTTCTCCCGTTCGGCCTCTCCCAGCTTAAACGGATCGATTTCATCCACTTCCACGAAGGTTCGTTCCGCCATCATGGGCAAGGCCTCTACGCTGTCAGCAAAGGCCTGGACAGAAAAATTCTCTCCGGTGAACCGGTGGTAATTAAAATCCCGGGTCAGCTCGTCCAGAGTCTTTTTCTTCATCTCCTCCAAATAATGGGTCAACAGGAAGGTCTCCTCCCCGTGGAAGAAATAGAGCCGATCCAGTGTCTTATTTCGAATGGCACCCTTCAACCGCCCAAATTCGTCGGCCTGAGGAATCTTTGCCGCCATGGTATCTCACCCCTTAAATGTCACATCTCCCATTTCATCCGTCCGAAAAACCTGGACACCGTAGCGTTCCAGCCGGTTTAGCACTCCTTGCGCCGGATGGCCATAGGAATTGTCCCGTCCCACGGAGATCACAGCAATGTCCGGGGCCGTTCGATAAAGCAGTTCTCCACAGGTTGCAGTCCCGGAGCCATGGTGTCCCACCACCAAAAGCTCCAGATCCGGCAAAGATGCCGTCTGCAACAGCCTTCGCTCCCCTGCGGCGTCCAAATCGCCAGTTACCAGTGTATCATATTTTTCGTTCTGAAACAATACCGCAACGCAGCTTTCGTTGCCACTTTTCTCAGAATTCGGTGGAAAAAGCTGGATTTGACTCCCACCAGCAGGAATTTCCACCTCATCGTGAACCCAAACCACTTCCCCTTGGGGTACAGCCTGTAAAATTTGCCCCAGAAGTTCCCCCGGCTGTGCCAGATCCGGCATATACAGACGACAAATCGAAACATACTGGGCAAGGTAGCAAACGCCACCGGCGTGATCCCGGTCATAGTGGGTCAGGATCAAACCATCCAATTGCCGAATGCCCATGCTTCGCAGGGTTTCTCCGGCATAGGTTCCTGCATCTTCATCCTCGTCGCCTCCGCAGTCCACAAGATAGGTCTTTCCCTGGGACTGGAGAATCACCGACTGTCCCTGACCCACATTCAATACCGTCACCTGGTAATCCGCTCCCTGGTTTTCCCAGATATTCAAGCCCAAAGCAAGGCACAGTGCCGCCAAAGTCCACGCAACGGCTGGCCAAATCCGCTGGGGCTTGGCCAGGCAAATCCAGGCCAGAAGCCCATAGCACCCCAACAGCCAGATCACCAAATAGGGATTTTTCACGTAGACCGCCGCCAAGGGCAATTCCGAAAGCCATCCTGCCAGTGCAAAGGCGTAGCGGCTGAGCATCGTCACCACCTGCGCCAACAGCCGGGCCAGGTTTGGAACCACCAGACTCACTGCCAGAGTCGCCATGATACCGTAGAAAATCATGCTCACCACCGGAAGCACCAGCAAATTGGCCACCACCCCCACCAGACTGACCACGCCATAGTAATACGCCACCAGAGGTGTGGTCAGAATCGTGGCACTGATGCTTATTCCGGCACTTTGGAAAATTCTCCGCCAGAGCTTGGGGAAAAATCCCTTTTTCCCCTTGGTTTGGCTCCGTACCCAGGATAAAATCCGGGGATAACACAGGTAGATTCCTGCCACACTTGCCACGGAAAGCTGAAAGCCGGCGGAAGAAAGCACCAGTGGATTCCACAGAACCATCCCCACCACCGCCGTGGCCAGAGCCGTGGGCGGATCATATTCCCGTCCCAGAACCAATGCAACCATCATCATAATCTGCATCACTGCCGCCCGGGTAATGGATGGAGAAAATCCCGCCACAGCGGCAAACATCAATACCGCCGGGATGCCCATCAAAGCCGTCAGCGCCCGACGTTTCCCCGTCAGGGTGTAAATCAAGCCAAAGACCATGGAAACATGAAGTCCGGACACCGCCACAACGTGGCTCAATCCCGTCAAACGAAGGGCTTTTTTCTGGGAAAAGTCCATTTCCCTTTTGTCTCCCAGCAGTAGTCCCCGGACAAATCCCTGGATTTCCTCCGGGAAGAACGCATCCAGACGAGTTTCGATCGCCCGGCGCAACCTGGGGATCCAGGCGTTGCCCTCCCCCGGGGTATGGTTCAGAATCTCCCCATCCTGGTAACCCAGAAGGAGAATTCCGTTGCTCCGGTGGAAGGTTGGCTGGCAAGCCCCCCCTTCATCGGTAAACCGCAGCCGGGCACACAGGGTCAGGCAATCGCCGGGTGAAATGGCATTTTCCCCGTCCAGATAAAGGCGCATGGCATACCCTTTTCCATCCAGTACAATTTTGCCATCCACAGCAAGGCCGTAGTCTGTCTCCCAACTGTTGTCCGTTGCAACAAAGGAGATTTCCAGGGTGGTGCCGTCCATGCCCCGTGCCGGGGTCAAATACCAGCTATCCCAGAAACAGAACCATCCGCACCCCACGGCGAACCCAAGGGCCACCACACCTGCCTGACGACTTAGACTCCGGCCTTTTCCAAAATGCGTCAGTCCCGCCGCCAGAGCCAAACTAACGCCAGCCACCAAGAGCAATCCCCATTCGCGCAGGCACCAAATTCCCAGACTGCATCCCCCCGCCAATCCCAGGGCAATGTACACCATCCAACGCATTGTTTTTCCCCCTCGTTTGGAAAACGGGCGTTGCCGAAATCCCGACAACGCCCGCAGGTTTTCTCTATCTGGTCAAATTAGCCCAGTTTCCCAGCCACAAAGCCCTCCACAGAGGCCAGTGCTTCAGGAATCTTGGAAGCATCCTTGCCGCCGCCCATGGCAGAATCGGGCTTGCCACCGCCGGAGCCGCCGCAAATACCACACACCTGCTTCACCAGGTCGCCGGCCTTAATGCCCTTCTTCACTGCATCCTTGCCGCAAACTGCCAGGAATGTGACCTTCTCGCCATTCACCGAGGCCAGAACCGCCGCCACGGCCGGTTCCTTATCCCGGAACACATCGCCCATCTGACGGAGCTTGCCACCGTCTGCGTTGGGCACATTCACCGTCAGAACCTTCACGCCCATCACATCCACGCTGCCGGAGAGCATCTTGTCCACTGCACCAGCGGCTTCCTTGGCCTTGAAGGATTCCACTTCCTTCTTCAGGGTCTTGATCTCTTCTGCCTGGGCTGCCAGCTTGTTTTCCAGTTCCTCAGGCTTCTTCACCTTCACGGCGGCGCAGACCTGATTCAGCATCCGACGATCCTGGGCTGCATCTGCCAGGAACTGGAGGCCGGTGACGGCTTCAATTCTCCGGACACCGGAGGCCACGCTACCTTCCGAGACAATGTGGAAGGGGCCAACCTTTGCCGTGTTGTCCAGGTGGGTACCGCCGCACAGCTCGATGGAGTAGCCGCCCATGTTGACCACACGGACAGTGTCGCCATACTTTTCAGAGAACAGTGCCATGGCACCCTGAGCCTTGGCTTCTTCAATGCCCATCTCCCGGGTAACAATGGGGTAACCTTCCAGAATGGCCTCCACCACCTGATTTTCGATATCTGCCAACTCCTGGGCCGTCACAGCAGAGTAATGGGTAAAGTCAAAGCGCAGCCGGTCAGGCAGCACCAGAGAACCGGCCTGGTGGACGTGATCGCCCAGGACGGTCTGCAACGCCTTTTGCAGCAGGTGGGTTGCAGAGTGGGCACGCATGACGCTCTTCCGATATGCCAGGTCATAGGCGCCGCGAACCCGGTCGCCCATGCTGACAGAGCCGGACAGCACCTTGCCATAATGGAGATACTTGCCACCCTTGTTCTTCTGGACGTTGTCCACCTGGAAGCTGCCGCCGTCCCAGGTGATCACGCCGTGATCCCCGATCTGGCCGCCCATTTCTGCATACATGGTGGTCTGATCCAGCACCAAAATGGCATCGGCACCTTCGCCCACAGCCTGCTGGGTTTCGTCATCGGCCACAATGGCCACCACAGTGGCATCGCACTCCTGGGCGTCGTAGCCCAGGAACTTGGTCTCAGGAATCTCCTTACCCAGATCCACGCCGGCCCAGCCCAAATCGCCCAGAGCCTTCCGAGCCTCCCGAGCACGAACCTTGTCCTCTTCCCGGTAGCGGTTATATTCCTCCATATCCACGGTCATGCCATAGTCCTCGGTCATTTCCTCCGTCAGGTCGATGGGGAATCCGTAGGTTGCAGCCAGCAAGAAGGCATCTGCACCGGAGAACACCTTCTTACCGGCGGCCTGATGCTCCGCCATCTTGGCAGAGAAGATCTGCATGCCGGTATCGATGGTCTTGGCGAAGTTCTCTTCCTCGATTTTCACGATCTTGGTGATATAGTCTGCCCGCTCCCGGAGATAGGTGTAGTGGGAGGCATTTTCCTGGATCACCGTGGCAACCACTTCATACAAGAAGGGCTTGTTTACCCCCAGGAGTTTGCCATGACGAGCTGCCCGGCGGAGCAGTCTGCGTAGAACATAGCCCCGTCCCTCGTTGCTGGGCAGAACACCATCGGCAAGCATGAAGGTGGAAGCACGGATGTGGTCGGTGATAACCCGCAGGGAAACGTCCGTCTTTTCACTCTGGCCATAGGATGCGCCGGTGATAGCGGTGACATGGTTGGTGATGTTCATCACGGTGTCCACGTCAAACAGAGAGTTCACATCCTGGCACACCACAGCCAGACGCTCCAGGCCCATGCCGGTATCGATGTTCTTCTGAACCAGCTCGGTATAGTTGCCGTGGCCATCGTTGTCAAACTGGGAGAACACGTTGTTCCAGACTTCCATGTACCGATCGCAGTCGCAGCCAACGGTACAGCCGGGCTTGCCGCAGCCATACTTCGCTCCCCGGTCGTAGTAAACCTCAGAACAGGGGCCGCAGGGGCCGGAACCATGCTCCCAGAAG
>CAZSAZ010000041.1:0-10769 GCA_964604925.1 uncultured Oscillospiraceae bacterium
ATCTTGATTCGTTTGCCGATAGCGTTGTAATCGAGTTCCATTCTCATCCCCCTTTGCTAGTTTACTATATTTTACCATTGTACCTTTAGCGGAGAAATATTATAATAAACTGCAAGCAAAGACTATGCTTATAGTTTAAGAAACCGCTAAAAAATAAAATTCTATGGTAAAACGCTATGGGGAAAGGTGGGGTTATGCATTACGAGTGCGACTACCGGGAAAAGGTTGCAATGGAAATGGCAGAGATCATGGCAGGGATGGAGAATGAGGATAAACGTGAAAAGACTCCAGAAGAAACTGCTTTGAATAAAGAAGAGTTCAAACGAATTCTTGAAATCTCACAACTGGAAGAGTCACAGTATAAATTGATTCCGAGTAAGGAAAGGTCTATGGAGCTTTGCTGAATGATGTTGAGTATGTTCAGGATAATGCAGGTATGATGCTGATTCAGTATCTGATTTCTATAGGCGCAAGTAAGATTGTACTTGCGGGTATGGATGGATATCGCCATGATGATGAGCAAAACTATGCCCAGAAAAATATGACTTATATTACGCGCAACACAGTTCTGGACAATATGAACGAGGGCATGCGTACAATGATCAGGCATTTCTCAAAACAAATTGATATCTGCTTCTTGACCACTTCCCATTTAACTAGTGGTATCGATTAAAATTACCTAAAAATCGATGCCTTTGGATAACCTCCATTGATTTTGTTTGTAGCAGTTGGCGAACCTGCTACTACTCTATCATTGGAGGTTTTCTTTTTCTACGCATAAGTATAACTTTTTCCGCCTCACCTGCATAGTGGGTGGTACTCTCACTATGAAAGGAAAGGAACGTGTCTGATTTTGACACGTTCCTTTTTGCTTTGGAAGGAATGGGAAGCAGCTCTTCTTCGTCCCATCATCCATATTTTAGTCTCTCCGTCTGGGACGAATCAGTCCCAGACGAATCATCAACCGAAGCAATTCCCCTGCAGACACCGCCGCTGCTGCCACATAGGTCAGAGCCGCCGCACGAAGCGTTCGTCTGGCTCCCACCAATTCCTCCGATGTCAGCATTTGCGCCTCTTCTATGGCCCGGAGGGCTCTGGAACTGGCATCAAACTCCACCGGTAAGGTCAGCAGCCGAAACACCAGCGAAAGGCTGAAGCAAAACACCCCCAGATAAACCAGCCCATAAAACCACTCCTCCATTGCGGACAGGAAAACCCCTCCAACAATCAGAGGGAGGGCCATCCGGCTGCCGAAATTCGTCACCGGGATGATGGCCGACCGAAGCATGACTGGGAAAAAGAGGTTCGCATACTGCACCGCATGGCCTGCCTCGTGGCACGCCACGCCAATGGCTGCCGTGGAGGTGCTGTCATATACCTCCTCCGATAAGCGAATGACCTTATTTCTGGGATCATAGTGATCTGTTAAATGCCCTGAAATCCGCTGAATGGAAACATCCCGGATTCCGTTGGCATACAGCACACGCCGAGCCGCCTCCCCTCCGGTAAGCCCCCAGGTGGTTCGTTGCCGGGAATACCGACGAAAGGTTCGGTTGACTTTCCCATTGGCCCACAGTGACAGCGCCATGCAGCCAAACCATATCATCCACTCAATCCACATCATTTCTTCCTCCTGTTATGGCTCCATGGCTTTATGAAGCCGGTCCGTAATGGCATCCCGGAAAATCTGCCATGCCATGGCATGGAGGGTTTCCAGTGCCCCGGTAGACATGGTAACATCCACCTTCCCTGGCAGATATAAATCCTGGTCAAATACAAATTTCACCTCCGGATCCCGGGTTCTTCCCTGCTTGACCATGCCCGGCCCGGCATGGATCCTGGCTCGGCAACCGGCCTGGAGGGCAATGTCCGCTTCCACCGTGGAACGGGAGATTCCCGTTTCAGAAAACGCCTCATCTGCTAGAATTCCCAAATATTTAGGTGCAATCAGCTCCCGGTAGGGAACCCCTTCTAAATGAAGGTCTTTCCTGGAAATGGCGTTGATATATTGAAGGCCAATCCGCTGAAAATAGGACGGGTGATAAATTCGTATGAAAGCCGCCAAAACGGGATCCAACCGGCGGGCGAAGTCCTCCCACCGAGTATATTTGGTCCAGGCCATGGAAATTGCCTGGCTGGAAAGGCTGACCCAGCAAGACCCATCTGGGGATGCAAATCGATGAATCAGGCCGGATCCTTGGGGTTCCAGGCGCAATGCCCCCTCCATGCCAAGGACTTTGGGAGAGGTTGCCTCCCGACGTTGGGTGTATTCCGGGTATGCTTCCCGGATGGCCTCCTGAAACTCCACCGGAGGCTGGGCCCCAATGGACAGAATCTGAGGAAACCGCAACTGACAAACCACCAATCCCAACTGATTTTTCCCATAAATGCAACGTTTTTCCTTCGAAAACATAGGCCTTCCCCTTTTGCAACATGATAGGATGATTATATCCCCAACCGCTCCGAAAAGCAAGCCTTATGGAAACGATTCCCACAGCCTTTACAATCCCTAGAAAATCTGGTATGATAGTTTAGTATTTTTCGGGATCCAAAGGAGGTTTTCTATGGAAGTGCTCTATGTTATGGAATCCCTGCGCCGTCCCTGGCTCAATGGGGTCATGTCCTGTTTCACAGAACTGGGAGGAGAAACCGTTTTCCTGGTGCTTGCCCTTGTGATATTCTGGTGTGTGGACAAACGCCGAGGGTATTACCTCATGGTGGTTGGGTTTCTGGGAACCCTATTGAATCAATTTCTAAAAATTACGTTTCGAATTCCCCGTCCCTGGGTGTTGGATTCCGAATTTTCCATTGTGGAGTCCGCCAGAGCTGGGGCCGGAGGTTATTCCTTCCCTCAATGGGGTCATGTCCTGTTTCACAGAACTGGGAGGAGAAACCGTTTTCCTGGTGCTTGCCCTTGTGATATTCTGGTGTGTGGACAAACGCCGAGGGTATTACCTCATGGTGGTTGGGTTTCTGGGAACCCTATTGAATCAATTTCTAAAAATTACGTTTCGAATTCCCCGTCCCTGGGTGTTGGATTCCGAATTTTCCATTGTGGAGTCCGCCAGAGCTGGGGCCGGAGGTTATTCCTTCCCATCGGGGCATAGTCAAAATGCAGTGGCAACCTATGGAGCCATTGCCCTGACCACCCAACGCCGCTGGGTGAAGGCCGTCTGCTTCTTGATCTGCCTACTGGTTCCTCTGTCTCGGATGTATTTGGGCGTTCATACCCCCCTGGATGTTTCCGTCGGAGCCATAATGGCTTTGCTGCTGCTGTGTTGGTTCCGTCCCCTGGCCATGGGAAATCAGCCCCGGCAGATGACCCGCCTTTTAGGGTGTTTGACCATTTTGGCGGTTGCCTTTGTGGCCTATACCCATCATTATCCCTTCCCCCAGGACACCGACCCGGAGAATTTATCCACCGCTGTAACAAACAGCGCAAGCCTTTTGGGTGCCCTTCTGGGCGTGAGCCTTGTCTACCAAGTGGACAACCGATGGCTCCACTTCCCCACCCAGGCCCCATGGTATGGGCAAGTGGGTAAGGTGGTGATAGGGCTATGCCTGGTTCTCGCCATCAAAGAAGGGGTTTCCATTCCCCTGGAACATTGGATGCCCCACCATTCCCTGCGTGACACCATCCAATCTTTTCTTCTGGTGGTGGGGGCAGGGGTCCTTTGGCCCATGAGCTTTCGCTATTTTTCCAAACTGGGAAGCAGGCATCTAAAATCACATTCCCTTTGAATGGAGGAGCATTATGAACTACGCCACCATCAAGCCCCGGGACATTGCCAACGGTCCCGGTGTCCGGGTCAGTCTGTTTGTCTCCGGCTGTACCCATCAATGCAAAAACTGTTTTAACCAAGAGGCCTGGGATTTTTCCTACGGCGAGCCCTTCACCCAACAGACCATAGACCAGATCCTGGATCTGCTCCGGCCTGGGTTTGTCCGGGGACTGACCCTGCTGGGAGGAGAACCCTTCCACCCCAAAAACCAGAAAATCATTGTGGAACTTCTGCGCCAGGTAAAGGCTCAGCTCCCTCAGAAAACCATCTGGGCCTTTACAGGGTATGTCCTGGAGGACGACCTGCTCTCTGGCAAACTGGGGGATCCTGCCGTCACCCAGGAATACCTCCGGTATTTGGACGTGTTGGTAGACGGCCCCTTCGTGGAAGAACAGAAAAATCTCAGCCTCCGGTTTCGGGGCTCGGAAAATCAGCGTCTCATCGACGTAACAAAAACCCTTCAATCCGGTCATACCGTTCTGTGGCAGGACTGGCAGGGTGATGAGAAAGGAATTCATCTATGAACCAAATACCTGTGAAACGCCTCCGTCCCGGTGGAGTAATCCCCACCTACGGCACTGCACATTCCGCAGGGGCAGACCTGTACGCCTGTCTGGATGCCCCCATTTCCATCGCCCCCGGAGAAACAGCCTGGATTCCAACTGGCATTGCCCTGGAAATTCCCACAGGCTACGCCGGACTGATCTTCGCCCGGAGTTCCCTGGGAACCAAACGGGGTCTGGCTCCTGCCAACAAGGTGGGGGTCATCGACTCGGACTACCGGGGAGAAATCCAGGTGGTGCTCCACAACCACTCCTCCCAGTATCAATCCGTCGAGCCTGGTGAGCGCATCGCCCAGATTGTCATTGCCCCGGTATATACCCCTGGCTTTGTCCAGGTGGAAGAACTGTCCAACACCCTTCGTGGGGAAGGCGGCTTCGGCTCCACTGGGGCATAACTTCAACGCTAAAAAATTCCCCCTGGGACATCGCCGGATTCCGTTTCCGGTGTTGCGTCCCAGGGGGATTTTCTATATTTCCTTATACTGCCGGTTTGGGCATGGTATCCGGCTCCAGAGGGCAGTTATACCCTGCTTTTGCCGTTATCTGGAATTCTGCCCGGGCTTCCTCCAGAATCCGGGGCTGCTCCATTAAGGTTGCCACCGCTCCTGCCAAAACCTTTGCCCCATAGAGCATTCCCTTGTGGCCAATGGAGGTCTTGCCAATGGACACATTCTGCCAGGAATGGCCGGGAGCCTGTGAGGTCCAGGTCGCCGCTGTAAACTGAGCCGTGGGGGTGAGCCAGCTCACATCTCCCACATCTGTGGAGCCAGGCTCCATCCGACTGGAGGGCACATAGGGCATGACAAAATCATTGATGGCCTTCTGTCCCCCTTCGCTGAGGGCATCCACCTGGTGGCGAACCGAGGCATCCAGAAGGGTTACGCTCCCCGGAAGTCCTTCTCTGGGATAGGTATTCGCCAGAGCCTTTCCGTAGTCCAGTTCCTGGGCCGTGTAAGAAGGCATGGGGGCCTGCTCCAAATGGGTTTGAAGCAACCGCTCCAAAACGGTATTGGACAAGGTACTGGCCGTACCATCGATCTGCTGCCAGGAGACCTGGGTCTGAGTCATCAAAGCAGCCCCCTGGGCATTTTGATGGACCCGTTTCAGCAGCTTCTTGGCATTTGCCACGTTATCCGAACGAACCATATACAGCACCGTTGCCCGGGGCTGAACCACATTGGGGGAAGAGCCGCCCACATCCAGGAAGGAATAATGAATCGACTCCCCCGGACGGATATGCTCCCGCAAAAACTGGATGCCCACGTTCATCAGCTCCGCTGCGTCCAATCCGGATCGGCCGTGGTAGGGATCCCCAGCGGCATGGGCTGACACACCGGTAAAGGTGTAGGCGTACTGAAGGCAGGCGGCATTGGAACCGGTGGTGACTTCGTTGGTATCCCCCGGATGCCAGGTCAGAGCCGCATCCAAATCCCGGAACAGACCGGCTCTGGCCATGAAGGTTTTTCCGGCGCAGCCTTCCTCCCCCGGACAGCCATAGAACACCACAGTTCCCCTTAACTCACCGGCGGCAATGGCCTGCTTGATCGCAAGGGCGGCAGCAAGGGCACCGGCCCCCAACAGATTATGTCCACAGCCGTGGCCATTGCCTCCCTCCACCACTTCCTCCCGGCAAAGGGAACCGGCTTTCTGGGACAGGGAGGACAGGGCGTCATACTCTCCCAAAATACCGATCACCGGGTGGCCTTCTCCAAAGGATCCGGAAAAAGCGGTGTCAATTCCTGCAAGGTGTTCCTTCACTGTAAAGCCTTCCTGCCGAAGCACCTCCAGGTAGGCCTCCGTAGACCGGTATTCCTGAAGGGACAACTCGGCATATTCCCAAATCCGATCCGCCAAATCACAAATCAGAGGGCTTTTCTCCTCAATCCACTGGTATAACTTCTTCTGATCCATGTTACAGCACCTTTGCCAAGAAGTCCTGGAGCCGCGCGGTCTTGGGGTGGTCAAAAATTTCCTCAGGGGTTCCGGACTCCGTCACCTTTCCGTCGGCAATGAACAGCACCCGGTTGGAAACCTCGCGGGCAAAGCGCATTTCATGGGTCACGATGACACAGGTCATGCCGGTTTTCACCAAACCCTTGATGACATCCAGCACTTCCCCCACCATCTCCGGGTCCAGAGCAGAGGTGGGCTCGTCAAATAGCATCACGTCCGGTTCCATAGCCAAAGCCCGTACAATGGCCAGACGCTGCTTTTGACCGCCGGACAGATTCCCCGGCATTTCATCAAACTTATCCAGCAAGCCAACCCGGCTCAGCAAATCCCGGGCCATCTGGTCAGCCTGCTCCTTGCCCATCCCCTTCAGGAGTTTGGGAGCCATGGTGATATTTTCTGCCACCGTCAGATGGGGAAACACGTTGAACTGCTGGAACACCATTCCCATTTTCTGGCGATGGCGGTCAATGTTCACATTCTTTCCGGTGATTTCTTCTCCTTCAAAGAAGATCTGTCCCTGCTCCGGCGTTTCCAGCAGATTCAGGCACCGCAGGAAGGTACTCTTGCCGCCGCCAGAGGGGCCGATGATGGACACCACTTCCCCTCTGTGGATGGTCTCCGAGACCCCCGTCAGAACGTGGAGGTTTCCAAAGCTCTTATGCAAATCCACCGTTTTGATCATTTCCATCATTTGTTCCCTCCTTCGTTGGGGTTCTTCTTCCCGTGGTGGGAATGGTTTTTATAGCTATTGGGCCGGCTCATCCGCTTTTCCACCCATCCAACCAACTTGCTCAGAGGATAGGTCAGGCACAAATAGATGATGGCCACAATCAGCAGCGGCTCAAAGGGCAGGTAGGTGGCACCGTTGACCACCTGATAGCAGGTCATCAGATCCCCCAGGAAGAAGGTGGAGGCCAAGGAGGTCTCCTTCAGGATCATGATAAATTCGTTGCCCAGGGCGGGAAGGATATTCCGAATCGCCTGGGGCAGAATGATGCGAATCATGGTTTGACCCTGGCTCAGGCCCAGGCACCTTGCTGCCTCGGTCTGACCTTTGTCCACGGCCTGGATGCCGGAACGGATGACCTCGGAGACATAGGCAGCAGAGTTAAAGCTCAATGCCACAGCAACCCACATAAACTGGGTCAGTTTCAGGGGAATCGCCTGGGGCAAAATAAAGTAGAACAAATACAACTGAAGCAAAATAGGCGTACCTCGAATCACTTCAATGTATGCAGAAGCCACAAACCGGATCAGGCCGAACCGGGACATCTTCATCATGGCAATCAACGTGCCGAACACAATGCCAATTCCAACGGCGAACACCGTCAGTTCCAGAGTGACCAGCAGACCCTGGCCCAGGAACAATTTCCAATACTTCGACCAAATATCTACCATATTGGGAATAATCAGGGAAAAATCCATATAAAATCCTTTCTTCTCTATACACAGGTGTGACCGGCAGCCAAACCGCTGCCGGTCCATGTTTTGTCCTTACTCGCTGAAATCCTCACTCGGGGTGATGGCATTGCCCTGCTCATCGAAGCTGACCTCGATACCAGCAATGCTCTTGGCTTCTTCGTACCAGGTGTCATAGTACTCGCTGGCCTTGGCCAGGGCTGCATTGACCTGCTCCAGGAGGGTGTCATTGCCCTTTTGGATCAAAATCACATTTCCGGTGTACTTTTCATCCACATGAAACTGGAATCCGGACTTGATGATGCCAGGGTTATTGGAGATGATGGCCTCACCATTGCCTGCGGCCACAGCGATGCAATCGAAGTCGCCATTCTGGAGCTGGAGCACGGCGGTGCCCAGGTCGATGAAGAGAACCAGTTCGCTATCAGGGAGCTGCTCTTCCGTCAGGGACTGCTGCAAGGAGGCATTCTGGGCGCCGATCTTGGCACCCTTCAGGCTCTCCACGGTGGTGTACTTACCGGCATTTTCTGCCGTGGTAATGAGAATCTGCTCATCTTCGTTGTCCCCGGCGTGATAGTAGTCAGACAGGTTATACTTTTCTGCCCGATCTTCCGTCCAGCTGAATCCGGAAATGGCCATATCCACCGTACCGGAATACACTGCCATCTGGCTGGCGTTAAAGTCCATGGGCATGATCTCCAGCTCCATGTTCAGTTCCTGGGCGATGAACTTTGCCAGGGTGATGTCAAAGCCAACATACTGTTCCTGACCGCTCTTGGTGGGATCCACAAATTCCATGGGGGCAAAATCAGGAGAAGTTGCCACCTTCAGGACACCTTCGGAGTCACTTCCGCAACCGGCCAGCACGCCGGATGCCAAAACCATGGCCAAAACCAACGCAATCATCTTTTTCATATTGAACGCTCCTTCGTTTTTCCCCTGCAACACCGGGGTTGATTTGATGATTGCATTATACTCCGTATATTATTCATTGTCAACTGGATATAAATCCAAAGTCAAGGGAAGTTTCCCCTTGTACTTGTGTGCAATTTCACAAAATATCCAATTTCTCACTTTGATTATCCATTTTTGTCATGTATGTTTATTCACACTATTCCGTATAATCAGAATACCCCTGCGCCGTTTCCCGGCGCAGGGGTCACAAATCGGTATCATGCAGTGGCAAAAGAATCCCAAAGGGTTTCATTTCGGGTCGCCACGATCTTGCCGCACCGCAGTTCCATACGCAGGCTCACATACTCGTACTCATCCATGTGAGACACCACAATCCAACTCCCCGGCGCAACCTCCTGCTGGGACAGCAAATCTACGCCCTGTCCGCCCATTTCCGAGAATCCAACCACCGTAATGTCAAAATAGTCCCCGGGCAGATCCTCCGGCAGGTAGATTCCCACCGACGGATTGTTGGAAAGGGGCTCCACTCCGGTGGACAGAACGGACACCTGCTGGAGCATTTCCTCCGCTTCCCTTTGATCGAAGGGGCCCAGGTAAGCCCACAGACCCGTGACCTGCAAAAACAAAGCCAGCACCAGCGCCACCGATGCCATCCAGGTTACCGCAACCAGGGCGATACGTACTCCTTTTTTCATGAATCATCAGCCTCCTGCAACCGTTGTAGTCTCAATATGAACATCATACACATCCCTACGATAGTACATCGTTGTTCCGGACGTGTAGGAATACTGACACACCCCAAGGTCAACGCCAATACTATCTGCCACACTCTTAGAAATCTCAAAATACCCATCAAGAACCATTCTCAGATTTCTAGTTGAAATAACACTTGCGGTACACGAACCGATAAGCGTATAGGATCCAGAACCAGGCGTAAAGGTTCCGTTTTCATTGCAGCTAGACCAGGTAGCACCATAATGGCTCTTAATTTGGATTGCCTGCACCTTGTACGTAGCAGACATTCCAGATGCGTCAACAAACGTAGCTGATACACGTCCATAAACGGTTGAGGTATTATCGCCATTTCCCACGACCGTATCACCATACCACGACATAGGTGCAGGCAAAGCTGCAATCGAACTCACAATTGCACTATCGATTTCTTCTTCCGCAGCTTCGTATGTCATACTATTCGTTTGTGCATATTCGGTGATATACTCCTCTCTTGTCATCTCCTCAAACCAATCTGCCGAATCAGCATCTGCCGCCGAGTAAACAAGCTCGGATGTAGGAGCACAAGTCGCTTCCACAGGAAGCGAAGAACACACAAGCGTAAGTGCTAAAATCGCTAACATCATTTTTTTAAGCATAATTTTCCCCCTTAGCTGTTGCATATACACTTTTACCCTCTTTGTATATGCTGTATCCTGTTCCGTACTTATCAATTAGCCCATCGGTTTCACCCCTTCTATTTATCTAATTCAATTATAATTTATGGACATATTTAATGTCAAGACCAAATGATTTTTAATATTCCACAAAGTTTGTTTCCAATATTCTCTATAATGATATATTGACTCGATATCTTGCATTTGATATAATAAACTGGTTGGATTTGCATATTACAAACCTGCAAGAAGCCCCTCTGCTAACGCAGAGGGGCTTCTTGCCACATATTTTAGAACGAGCAAACTTCTTCCACCGCAGGGGCGGTCGGCTCCACAGACAGAGCCGTGAGCACCGGGCCCACATCCCCTCGGTAGAGGGTGTGCTTCTCCGCGGAGATCTTTGCCTTCACCATGACCCAACTCCGGCTGGTCAGCTCCTTGGCCTTTGCCCACCGGCAGGGAATTCCGCAGAACTGGATGTCCTCCACGCAGCAGGTCATGACAAACCGTCCCGGAGCGAACATTCCGTTCTTGTCCCGGCGGAGCATGGCCACCTGAGCCTTGAACTGGACGGTCTTGCCCTGGTATTTTTCCGGTTCTTCCGTTACATCCCGATACCACAGGGCAAAATCATCATCTCCCACGGTAATCACCGGGGCATTGATGTCAAAAGGCAGGGGATCCTCGATCTCATCGAAAGCAGTGGTGCCATCGGTGTAGTCATAGAGAATGTCCACCCGGCGATTGGC
>CAZSAZ010000042.1:0-3977 GCA_964604925.1 uncultured Oscillospiraceae bacterium
GGGATGGGGTTGGTCACCAGCATACCGCTCTTCATGCCCAGGTCGTGGCTTGCCTTGAAGGCAGCGGCCAGATCCTCGGGGGTGTCGATGCGATAGTCCACACCGAACTGGGAAGTACGGCAGTAGAATGCAGGCAGGCAGTCGGTTCCATAGCCAATGACGGGCACGCCCTTGGTCTCCAGATATTCCAGCGTCAGGCCCAGATCCAGGATGGACTTGGCACCGGCGCAGACCACCATCACGGGGGTCATGCCCAGCTCTTCCAGGTCGGCAGAAATATCCATGGTGGTCTCAGCACCACGATGGACGCCGCCGATGCCGCCGGTGGCAAAAATCTTGATGCCGGCCATATGGGCGATGATCATGGTGGTGGTAACAGTCGTGGCACCGTCCTCTCCACGGGCACAAAGCACAGCCAGGTCACGACGGGATGCCTTGTGGATTGCCTGACCCTTCTTGCCGAAGTACTCGATCTCCTCAGGAGTCAGACCGGCCTTCAGGCGGCCGCCGATGACGGCGATGGTGGCGGGCACGGCACCATTGTCCCGGATGATCTGCTCCACGGCCAGTGCAGTCTCCACATTCTGGGGATAGGGCATACCGTGGGAAATGATGGTGGATTCCAGGGCAACAACAGGCTTGCCGTTGGCAATGGCCTCGGCAACTTCGGGATTCACGTCCAGATACTTGTTCATGTTCATGTTAGTCTACTCCTTTTGATAGATGATGAATGATTCGGCACAGGAACATCCTGTGATGGGTTACAAATTCGCTTTGATCCGCTTTTCCAACAACGTGGCACTCATGGCCGGATTGATGGTCTCGGTAGTTTCAATGGCAATGCTGGATGCCGCCAAACCGGCCCGCAGGGTTCCTTCCAGATCGGTTCCTTCCAGATATGCCCACACCAGTGCCGCCATAAAAGCATCGCCGCAACCGGTGGTGTTAACCATATGCACCGGGAAATTGGGCATCCACATGGTCTGGGTTTGGGTGGCACCGTAGCACCCCTCCGCTCCCAGGGAAATGAACACTCGCCGCAGCCCCAGCTCCAGGAGCTTTTGCGCTGCCCGCTCCACATCATCCTTACACCGGATGGGCACCCCAGACAGTAGCTCCGCCTCCAACTTGTTGGGCTTGAGGGTGTGGAGTTTTCCCAGGATAGGACGGATTTTCTCCGCCTTCACTGTGGACACCGGGTCGCAGAAAATGGGAACATTGCAATTTTCTGCCAAATACACCAGACTTTCCGCTGGAATGTTGGTATCGCAGACGATCACCTGGGCATTTTGCAACAGCATCAGGTTGGCTGCCAGGTAGGCCGGGGTGATTCGGTCACACACGGACATATCCGACACCGCCAGAGCCATTTCCCCCTCCGGATCGGTAATATATAGATAGGTAGATGTGTTCTCCCCAGGCAACCGCAGGGCGTGGCTCACATCGATTCCCAGTTCTGAACAGGAAGCTGCAATCTTCTGTCCATACAAATCCTCGCCAAAGGCAGTGAGCATCCGGACATCCGTCCCCATCAAACTCAGGTTGTGGGCGATGTTTCGTCCCACACCCCCCAGGCTCATCCGAACCCGGCCGGGATTGGAATCTTCCGCCACCAGCGGTGCCAGGGAGCTTCCGCCGATGTCCATGTTCACGCCGCCTACCACCACCGCATAGGATCCAGTACGCAGTACATAGCCCTTTCCGGCGATGCAGCCTTTTTTTATAAGATTGGAGATATGGACACCGACGCTGGAACGGGTAATGCCCAGCTTCTCCGCCAGCTCCGCCTGGGAAATCATAGGGTTCGCTTCGATTAACAGCAAGATCTGCCGTTCCCGTTGGGTCATAGAATCATCTCCTAAACATAAGTTGATTTTTAATCACAAGTTCATTATACGAGGTCTTATTTCTTCTGTCAAGGGAATTTTCTCCGGAAATTTACACAGAAAAAAGCACTTCCCTTTGTGGAGATGCTACAGTCAATCTCTTATACGCTTCCTTGCGCCAGTTTCAGGATTCCCTGGGCCAGCTTTTCCGCCGCCAAGGACGCTTCCTGCAAGGTATTTCCCGCCGCCCCAATCTCAATAAGCAGGGCGTAGGGCCCCAAATGTTGATTATATCGATGGTAGGTCAAGTTGAGTTTCCGGCAAATCCCTGGATTCTCCCGCTGGAGCACGGCCTGCAATTTCAGCGCCAGGGAAAGATTTTCTTCCCACCGGGGATTGTCCAGCCCTCCGGCATCGGTGCCCACCACCATCATCAACTGAGCCGCGGTTTGGGAACCGATGGAACACTGGGTCACCATTTGGCCATAGGCCGTGTCCGCCGCATCCCGGTGAAGATCCAGCACCAACTGAATGGAAGGGTATTGTTCCAGCAAGGCCGCCGTTTTTTCCCCCGCGTGGGTGTAGGCATCGTTATAGGACGGATAGTCGTGTACTGTCCGATCGTGAACACAATGGACACCCCCTTCTTCCAGCCGCTGGGCCACCAAGTCCCCCAGGCACAACATATTATATCCCTCGTCCAAGGTTCGGTAGGCCCCGGAGGACTCATACGTTTCCCCTTCCACCTGGGTATAGCACTCCGAGGTGTGGGTATGGAGAATGAGCACCGTGGGTTCCTGGGCAACCAGGTTCCATGTCAAAGGTTGGGTGAGTAGCATCTCCACATCCGGCCGGTAGGCGCAGTTGTACGTCAGGTCCAGATCCTGAGCCTCCTGGACAGAAAAGGTACAGGGAGATTCCTGGGTCACCGGCTCCGATGTCCTGGCCGGATTCGTCTGTTCAGGTTCTTCCGCCACCTGACCCATACGGACGACCCGTCCCGTTTGAAGGTAGAAAAACAGGGACATGGCCTGGGGACTTTGGATCATCTGGCCCACCGGGGCAAAGGCCCCCAATCCCGCCAAGCGCAATCCCACCGCCCCTGCCAGGGCAAGGGCGCAGATCCTCATACTTCCTTTCTCCCAATCCATCCTCCGCTCCCTTCTCCGGATGCGTCTCCGGTCATCCTTCTTCTGCCGGTTCCGGCCGCTTCCACTTCCGTCGCTTGGGTAACGTCACCCGCAGTTGGTGAAAAAACGCCTTCAAAATCCCAGCGCACTCCTCCTCCAGCACCCCGGAGACCACCTGGGGATGGTGGTTATAGGCCATGTCAAACAAATTGCACACCGATCCGCAGGAGCCGGCTTTTGCATCAGAGGCTCCATATACCACCCGGGGAATCCGGGCATTAAGGATGGCCCCCGCACACATGGGGCACGGCTCCAGGGTCACATACAGCGTACACTCCCACAACCGCCACCCTCCCAGGGTTTTGCAAGCCTGGTCAATGGCCTCCAATTCTCCATGGTACAGGGCATTTTTCCCCCGTTCCCGGCGATTGCGTCCCCGGCCTACCACTTGTCCGTTCCAGGTGATGATACACCCCACCGGCACTTCTCCTTCCCGTGCTGCTTCCTCTGCCAAGGCCAATGCCTCTTTCATCCATTCCAAGTCCGTCATGGCCATCCCTCCTTGTTGTGATTACCCATAGGATAGCCCACAGATTTCCATTCGTCAAGCCTCCAGTAGCATTGCCGCAATCAATGCTGCCAATTCCCCCTGGCTCAAGGCCTGTCCGCTCCGCCGATCCAGGGCTGTCTGGGCCCGTTCCGCCGCCTGCTGTACCAGTCCGTGGATCATGCTTGCATCCTCCGGCCCGGTAACCCGGCCGGTGAGCAAATAATCCACCGACACCCCAAATTCCTGGGCCAATGCCACCAGGGTATCCACCCCAGGTTCCCGGCGACCCTGTTCATACATTCCCACGGCACTGGCACTGACGCGCAACCGCCTGGCCAGTTCTGCCTGGCTCCACCCGGCCTTTCGCCGGAGGGCCGCAATCCTCGCTCCCAGCATGGCTCTCCCCCTTTCCTGTTTCTTGCACTACCTTACCACGGCCGGAGAGAAAAATCCTGAGAATTTTGCCGCCCT
>CAZSAZ010000042.1:4077-10642 GCA_964604925.1 uncultured Oscillospiraceae bacterium
GCCCTTCCGGGACAGCCAGGACGTACCGGTGTGGGGATGGTGCGCTCGCTGCGGCCGGGAACAATACAGTCCGGAGGACCGGTGCAGTTACTGCGCCCGATTTGTTCCATGACCCTGAAACAGATGAGCCCCCAATACCAAGCAGCCGCCCAACCACTGCGCCAACGGCTCAAGTACCTGCGCAGGGCACTGAAAACCGCTTCCGATCCGGAAGAACGCTGGCACATTCGCCGGGAGATTGCAGAACTGACCCCAATACTGACCCAGCTCAACGAACTGGCAGACCTGACCCAGCATTACTACGAAAGGGGGTATTGGCGTGACAAGAAATACACTCTTTGACGGTTACGAAGGTCCCCGGCTCCCTCGGGAGATCCAACGCAAGCGGCTCAACCGGGTCATTGAGATGGAACTGACCCAGGTACAACGGGAGATTCTCCTGGCCTACTATTTCCAGGGCAAAACCATGGAGCAGATCGCCCGAGAACGACACATTTGCCGTTCCAGCGTCTGCCGCACCCTTCATCGGGCAGAAGCCCGGGTTCGGCGCTGCCTGCGCTACTAATCTCATTTCCGTGACCGTTTCGGCGGTCACGGTTTTTCTTTGCAGATTGGGAATATTTTTTGACACATTTCTCTTTCTATGATATAGTGTATTCATCTAGCTTCCCCGGGAAGCGGGTAGTTCTCAAACAGAAAGGAACGTTTTTATGCTCGATAAGAAAATGATGTCCGAGCTGATCTCCATCGTGCTCCATGGCGGAGCCGATTTTGCGGAGGTCTATGCGGAGTATTCCCACAACAGCGGCATCTCCTATGCCAACCGGAAAATCGAAACCTGCAACGACCGCATCATCAGCGGTGTTGGCATCCGGGGCTTCCTCGGCACCCGTACCTTCTTCGCCAGCACCACCGACCTGACCCCCACCGGTCTGCGGGAGTGCGCCACCCGTGTGGCCCAGGCTGTGGGCAATCCGGTGGATCGGATTGCAGATTTCTGCCTTCAGGAGCAGATTTTCCCCAACATTCATCCGATTAAGGCTCTGCCCACCGATGTTCCGGCCAAGATCCGGGCCGATCTGCTCCGTTCCGGCTGTGCCACAGCCTATGAGGCAGACGACAAAATCATCCAGGTCAACGGCAATCTGATCAGCATGGAAAAGTCCTTTGTCTTGGCAAACTCTGAGGGTCTGTACACCTCCGACCGTCAGGTTCGGACGCGAATGGCCATCACCGCCGTGGCCTCCAACGGTACAGAAAACCAGTCCGGCTCCTGTAGCCCCGGACGGAGCATGGGTCTGGAAGTGTTCGACCTGTTCGATCCCAAGGACATCGGCGCGGAAGCCGCCCGTCAGGCTCTGGTGAATCTCCGAGCTATCCCCTGCCCCTCCGGCTGTGCCACAGCCTATGAGGCAGACGACAAAATCATCCAGGTCAACGGCAATCTGATCAGCATGGAAAAGTCCTTTGTCTTGGCAAACTCTGAGGGTCTGTACACCTCCGACCGTCAGGTTCGGACGCGAATGGCCATCACCGCCGTGGCCTCCAACGGTACAGAAAACCAGTCCGGCTCCTGTAGCCCCGGACGGAGCATGGGTCTGGAAGTGTTCGACCTGTTCGATCCCAAGGACATCGGCGCGGAAGCCGCCCGTCAGGCTCTGGTGAATCTCCGAGCTATCCCCTGCCCCTCCGGTAAAATGACCGTAGCCATTGCCAACGGCTTTGGCGGTGTGATTTTCCACGAGGCCTGTGGCCACTCTCTGGAAGCCAGCTCCGTGGGCATCGGCATGAGCCAGATGTGTGGCAAACTGGGACAGCAGGTGGCCAATCCCAAGGTCACCGCCATTGACGACGGCACCATCCCCAACGCCTGGGGCTCCTGCAACATCGATGACGAAGGCAAGCCCATGCAGCGTCGGGTGCTGATCGAAAACGGTATCCTGAAAAACTACATGGTCGATCGTCTGGGTGAGCGGAGAATGGGTATGCCCAGCACCGCCTCCGGCCGTCGGGAGAATTACTCCTTTGAAACCACCTCCCGGATGACCAACACCTTCATTGACAATGGCCCGGACAAGAACGAGGACATCATCGCCTCCATCGACAACGGCATTTACTGCGCCGCCATGGGCGGTGGCTCCGTCAACCCCTTTACCGGCGACTTCAACTTTGCCGCCCGGGAGGCCTATCTGGTGAAAAACGGCAAGATCTGCGAACCCGTCCGGGGTGCCTCCCTCATCGGCAACGGCGGTGAGGTCATTATGAACATCGACATGGTGGGCCAGGATCTGGAAACCGCCCAGGGTATGTGCGGTTCTTCCTCCGGCTCCGTTCCCACCGACGTGGGTCAGCCCCTGATCCGGGTCTCCCAGATCACCGTGGGCGGCCAGGCCTAAGCGAAAGGAGATACGCCATATGAATACCGAAGCCATCAAAAACGCTGTTGCTCAGGCCGCCGCTCAGTACGGCGTGGAGAGCTACGAAATTTCCATCAACACCGCAGAAAACGCCGGTGTGGAGGCCATGCAAAAGGCCATCACCACCGTTTCCTACTCCAACGCTTCCACCATGCAAATCCGCTGTGTGGTCGGTGGCCGCTCCGGCTACGCCACCTCCGAGCTGGTGACGCCGGAGGCCGCCGCCGATGCCGTGGCCCAGGCCGTGGCCAACGCCACCGTGGTGGATGACCCCGACGAAATGCCGCTGTTTGCCGGTTCGGAGCATTATGAGCCCATCCACGACCAGGTTCCCCAGCTTCCCACCACCGAGGAAATGAAGGCCATGGCTCTGGAGCTCCAGGATCTGACCTATGCCGCTTCTGACAAAATCGTAGACGGCACCCAAAGCGGCGTGTCCGGCATGAAGATCAGCCAAGCTTTGATGAACTCTGCCGGTCTGGATCTGCACTATGAGTCCGGTTCTGTCTATCGTGTAGCCAGTGCGGCCGTGAAGGACACCCGGGATGGTATCGAGGATGCCGCCGATGACTATGCCTTTGCCGAACTGACCAAGGAAAGTGCCAGCGAAACCGTTCAAAGAGCCGTCACCGGTGCCCTGAACAATCTGTGGGCCGACACCGTTGACTCCGGCAAGTACAATATCATCATCGATGCCGCCACCATGCGCTCCCTGCTTTCCGTCTATTCCACCATTTTCTCCGCCCGGAGTGCTTATATGAAGATCTCCCTTCTGGTCGGAAAGGAAGGGGAAGTGGTTGCCAGCAGCAACGTCACCATCATGGACGATCCCTTCCACCCCGAGAAGTTCGGCCACTGCCCCTTCGACGGAGAAGGCGTGGCCACCTACACCAAGAGCGTGGTGGAGCACGGCGTACTCAAGACCCTGCTGTACAACCGGATGTATGCCAAACTCATGGGCAAGGAATCCACCGGCAACGCTGCCGATGCCAAGTCCATCACCCCCTGTGGTCTGTACCTGGCCGCCGGTGAACTGTCGGAGGAGGGTCTGCTGGAGCGTTTGGGCAATGGCATTTACATCACCGGTCTGGACGGCCTACATGCCGGCGCCAACACCCAGTCCGGCGACTTCTCCCTGAAGGCGTCCGGATTCCTGGTGGAGGATGGCAAAAAGACCCGGCCTGTGAAGAATTTCACCATTGCCGACAACTTCTTTGCCATGCTTAAGAAAGTAGATGCCCTCAGCGACAAAGTCAAGTTCTCCCTGACCTCCTCCATGGGCTCCCCGGACGTGCTGTTCACCGACGTGGCCGTTTCCGGTAAGTAATCATGGATCCACAGGTTCTGGCTCAACTGGAATCTCTGGCTCGAAATCCAGCTTCCACCTCCCCCCTGGCCCCGGGGCAGATGGCCTCCGGAAGTGCCTTCTGGCGCAACGGCTATCGGGTCTGGCCTAAGGTCTGGAACCCTGACGACGCTCTGCCCCCCCACACCCGGGATTATGTGGAACTGGTTTACCAGTGCCGTGGCCAGCGGCATCTTCGTCTGAACAACCGCCCCCTGACGCTGGAGGAGGGACAGCTTCTGTTTCTGGGCCAGAACACTCTGCTGGAGGCCCCTCCGGCCCAAAATGGGGATCTCACCGTCAGTTTCCTCATGATGCCAGAGTTATTTGGAGATATCATCAAATTCCTGGGCAACGAGCAAACACCCCTGCGGGAATTTCTCCTTCGGTGTGTCAGCCAGGAAATGCCCTATGGCTATCTCCATTTCCGGGTCAGCGGCGACCGGGCGGTGGCCAATCTGTTGGAAAATCTGATCCTTCACCTGCTGAACAACACCGGCAGCCGCCGGGCCATCCCCATGTTCACTGTGGCGCTATTATGCCTGCATCTGCTGGAGCAGACAGACAACGTCACCATCGGCATCAAAGAGCAGATGGAGGTGCTGCGGGTGCTGCAACATATTGAGGCCAATTACGCCCACGCCAGCCTGACCCAGGCAGCGGAGGAACTTCGATGCGATGTATCCTGGCTCTCCCGGGAGATCCACCGCCGCACCGGACGAACCTTCACCGAGTTGGTGCAGGAGCGGCGACTCAATCAGGCGGCCTGGATGTTGCGCAACACCAATCAGCGGGTAGCGGACATTGCCCTGTCTGTGGGCTATGAGAACCTGAGTTATTTTTACCGGATCTTCACCCGCCGCTTCGGCGTGTCCCCCAAGAAATATCGAGATCAACCCTAATTTATCCCCAGGGAACAGGAAAATCACCTGTTCCCTGGATTTGTTTCCAAAATATGGCTGTTTTTGCAAGAGAGGACAGTTTTTTCGCAAAATATAGACCTATACAAACACCATTCCTTGTGGCACAATGTTTAATAGATGATTGAGCGTTTTTCTCAGAACCGGATCAGCTCCAGCTTCTCCGGCGAAATACGCTCCATATTAGAATGAAAGGAAGATCAATGTTATGAGCAAAACCAACCAAACCACAGATCTGGGCAAGGGCTCCATTCCCTCTTTGATGGTGAAAATGGCTGTCCCTGCGGTGGTGGCTCAGGTCGTCAACCTGCTGTACAACATCGTGGACCGGATCTACATTGGCCAAGGCGTGGGCGCATTGGCTCTCACCGGCGTGGGCCTGTGCAATCCCCTGATGCTATTTATGAACGCCTTTGCCATGCTGGCCGGTGCCGGCGGCGCCCCCCGAGCTGCCATCGCCATGGGCCGGGGTGACAAAGAGGAGGCAAACAAAATCCTGGGCAACTGCTTCACCATGCTCCTGATTTTCGCCGCAGGCATCACCACCTTCTATCTGCTGGCCGCAGAACCCCTGCTGACCATGTTCGGCGCCAGTGCCGACACCCTGCCCTATGCCATGGAGTACATGAACATCATCTCCTGGGGTGCCGTGTTTACCCTGATCGTTATGGGTCTGAACAACTATTTGACCACCCAGGGTTTCTCCAACTTCGCCATGATGACCACCCTCATTGGTGCCATCATCAACATCATCCTGGACCCCATTTTCATCTTCGGTCTGAACATGGGTGTCTCCGGCGCAGCCCTTGCCACGGTTTTGAGCCAGGGCGTGGGTGCTGTGTGGGTACTGTGGTTCCTGACCAAAGGAAAAAAATCCATTCTGAAGATCAAGACCCAGAATATGGTTCTGGTGGGCAAAGTCGTGGGACCCTGCCTGGCTTTGGGTATCTCCGGCTTTGTCATGGTTGCCACCGAATCCCTGCTGTCCATCTCCTTCAACTCCAGCCTCCAGCGTTACGGCGGTGACCTGTCCGTGGGTGCCATGACCATCCTCACCAGCTGTGGCCAGTTGGCTTCCATGCCCGCCTCCGGCATTGCCCAGGGTTGCCAGCCCATCATGAGCTACAACTTTGGCGCAGGCAACAACGACCGGGTGAAAAAGTGCTTCTACCTCCAGCTCACCGTCGCCGGTGGCTATACCATCGTGTTCTGGGCGTTGAGTATGCTCATGCCCCAGGTGTTTGTCCAGTTGTTCAACAAGGATGCCTCTCTGGTGGAGCACGCCGTATGGGCCATGCGGATCTATATGGCCGGCATTTTCTCCCTGGGCTTCCAGCTCACCTGCCAGCAGAGCTTTATCGCCCTGGGTCAGGCCAAGGTAAGTTTGTTCATGGCCTGCTTGAGAAAGCTCATTCTGTTGATTCCCCTGATTTTCCTGCTCCCCCTGTTCCTGGAGAACAAGGTGTTTGCTGTGTTCCTGGCCGAGCCGGTGAGCGATATCATTGCTGCCGCAGTTACCACGGGAACCTTCTTCCTGCGCTTTGACAAGATTTTGAAGCAGGGGCCCCAGCGTTAATCTAGCCTTTTTCCGGGTCTGTCTCGAAAGTCTGTTTGGGACAGACCCGGTTTCTTTCCCCCCGGAATCCCCCTCCGGCAGATAAAATCCAGTTTTTTCGAAAAAAACAGTTGCAACCCGGAAAAAACTATGATATAATGCTCCGTGTGTCCGAGTTAGGGGACGCTCATGATTGGGATGTCGCCAAGCGGTAAGGCACCAGACTTTGACTCTGGCATTTCGTCGGTTCGAATCCGGCCATCCCAGCCATATCTGATCCGTTAGCTCAGCCGGTAGAGCAACTGCCTTTTAAGCAGTGGGTCCGGGG
>CAZSAZ010000043.1:0-10603 GCA_964604925.1 uncultured Oscillospiraceae bacterium
GGATTTGTCCGTATGCACCCCGGAAACCGTCAGCTAACAGTTGATAAGTGAATTAGTTCCTTATCACTGTTAAGCCAAGGAGAACCGTTCTTACTACGGCAATACCGTGGGCAGAGACAGTAACTACTCCCAGCTGGAACAGCTCCAGTGGGTAAACTCCGTCAAGGGCAACGCTAAGGTGGTTGTACTGATGAGCAAGTCCTCCGGTCCTTCCTGCATGGTTTGGTCCGAGGTTGAGCCTCTGGCTGACTCCATCCTGTTCTACTACGGTTCCACCAGCTGGTTCTTTGAAGAATCCCTGTTGGAGATTGTCAACGGCGAGGTGGAGCCTACTGGTCTGCTGCCCTATCAGCAGCCTGCCTCCATGGAGGCTGTGGAAGCCCAGGATGAGGATGTGCCCAGAGACATGGAGTGCTATGTGGATGCCGATGGCAACACCTATGACTTTGCTTACGGCCTGAACTGGTCTGGCGTTATCCATGATGAGCGTGTTCAGACTTACTCTGCCGAGCCTCTGAGACTACCCCCACCACCATTGACTATCAGAACTAACGCAACCTCCTAACCCCCTGCGCAGAGCAGAGTTCCCTCTGCTCTGCGCAAAAATATTATCCAGAATATCCTGAAAAGGAGGAACGATTTCATGATCGATCTGTTAATCGACCTGTTAACTCCCATCTTTCTTTCCATGGGTGCCAGTGCCGCAGACGTTGCCAACTATCTTCGGGCGTTGAGCGGATACGTTTACACCATCGTGGCGGCACTGGTGGTCATGGTGGCCGTGATGGTCGGTACCCACTTCCTGGTGAAGAAGGGAACCCGCCATGTGGTTCGTTGGAGTTCTGCTCTGGCCTTTGTGCTAGTGGTGGTACTGGTGGTGAACCTGATTGCTACGGCCCTATGTATGCCACCGTTTCCGGCGTACTCAACGCCTCCCGAGCGGAGATTTCCGACGATGTGGCAGGCAATTCCCGGGAAGTGGTTACGGATACGGCCCGGGAGGGTTTTGTTCTGGTGAAGAACAACGGCCTGCTTCTGCTGTCTGGTGATACCGTGGCCCTGAACGTTTTTGGCTGGGCCTCCGCTTACCCAGTATACAGTGGTACGGGTTCTGCCGCCAGCGGCGACGGATCCAAGAATGTGGTGAGCATTTATGACTCCCTGGAAAATGCAGGCTATGCTATCAACGAGGAATTGCCCCAGATGTATCTGACCTACGGCCAGGACTTTTATGATGGTCGTCCCACCATCAACATGACAAGTCAGGACTGGACGCTGCTGGAGCCTACGGCGGAATATTACACCGACAGCGTGATGTCCACAGCTGAGAGCTTCTCTGATGTGGCTGTGATCGTCATCGGCAGAAGCGGCGGCGAGAACGCCGACCTACCCACGGATATGAAGGTCGTCATCGATGGAACCTTCAACATTGCAGGCACCGATACTGATGCAGCTACCTGTGTTCTGGCGATGCGTCAGTTCTGCAAGAACATCCTCTACACCACAGCAAACTCTGGTTACTACCAGGGGGAAGCATCCACTGGCAGTATGAGCAACATGAACAAGCTCTTCCTGGGTATGGACGTGGGCGCAGTGCTGGTGTGTCTGGGCCTGGATGCCGTCATTGTCCTGCGCTGGCTGAAAAAGCGCAAGACTTCCGTGACAGTGGAATAAGCTCCTTTCTTTCCTCGTTTTCCCCCGGCTGGGACAGCAATATTCCTGCCGGGGGGCTTTTTGTGGCAAAAATGGCTCCCCGAAACCGGGGAGCCAAATCAAGGTGTGCGTTTGGAAGAATCAATTGCCGCTGCGCAGTTGCAGGAGTTTCTGCTTCAAATCCTCCTCCAGTCGTGCCATTTCCACTTCGGCCTGTTGCCGCTTGACCCGGCCATCGGCCTGAATCTTCATCACATCATCCAGAGTCTGGATGAGTTTGGCATTGGTTGCTTTCAGGGCCTCCAGATCCACAATGCCCCGCTCGGCTTCCTTGGCAGTTTCCACCGATGCCATGTGGAGCTTCTCAGCGTTCTGCTTCAAAAGGGCATTGGTGATATCCGTCACCTGACGTTGAGCCTGGGCGGCTTCCGTGGAGTGGGCAATGCCCAGAGCCAGAACCATCTGGTTTTTCCACAGGGGAATGGTATTGACCAGGGTGGTTTGAATCTTCTCCACCATCACATGGTCGTTGTTCTGGATCAGGCGAATCTGGGGTGCAGTCTGCATGGAGATGGTACGGGTGAGTTCCAGATCGTGGATTTTCTTTTCGAACCGATCGCATTTGTCGGAAAGATCCCGGGCCCGCTGGGCATCCTCGGCCAGGCCGCTGGTCTGGGCCTGACGGGTCAGTTCCGCCAATCGTCCGGAGCGGGTCTGTGCAAGTTTCTGCTTGCCTGCCAGAATATACATACTCAGCTCTTTGAAATAGCTTAAATTCTGGTCGTACATCCGATCCAGCAAGGCGGCATCTTTCAACAGGCGAACCTGATGCTGTTCAAGGGCCTGGCCAATTTTTTCCACATTAACCTCGGCCTTGGCATATTTGGTTTTCATGGCCTCCAGATCATTGACCTTCTTTCGGAAGAAGCTGAAAATGCCCTTGTCCTCCGGTTCATCCATGCCCTGGAGCTGGGTCACCACCTGGGAAATCAGAACACCCACCTCACCCAAATCCTGGGTGCGGACGTTTTCCAAGGCGGCGTCGGAGAAATCAGCCATTTTCTTCTGGGTGGCGGCACCGAATTGGAGAATTTGGGTGGTGTTCTCCACATCGATTTTGGCGGCAAATTCTGCCACCATGCGCTGTTCTTCAGGGGTAAGCACCGGCTCTGTCACCGACGGCTGGACGTCAGCCTGGGGCTCCAGAGGAAGGGGATGAGTCGACGAAAGATCCGGTTGAAGGGTCAATTGAGGGGTCGCTTGGTTGAAATCAAATTCTGTATCCATGGTTTCGTACTCCTGTCAAAGGCTCCGGGCATCAGTCCGGGGTTTGGGTTTTGATTTTTTCGAATTCGTCCTGGGTCAAGCCCTCCTGGGCCAGAAGGGTGGTTAGCACGGAAATATCGCTGGAAACATCCATGGCGGTGTCCCGGAACAGGTCATCCAGGAGCTTTTCAAAGGCCTGGTTCAACGTGTCCAGGGCGGCTTCAATCTCCCGCTTGGAGGTCTGAATGGTCTGACCCTGGGAGGGCTGGGCATCCATATCGGCGTAGGCGTTAAGGAGCTTGATCGTCATGGGAAGGTAGTAATCCATCATCCGCTGAAGATCCGGAACAATCTGGGGATGTTCCTTGGCACGGGTGAAAATGGTGCGGACAATTTGTTCCATCCGATCGATTTTTTCGGAGATCTCCTCACCGGGAATGGCATCGTTACAACGGCGAATCTCTCGAATGAAGGTTTCACCGCGGGCCAGCACCTGTTCCAGTTGGGGGTCAGCGGCAGGGGAAGGGGGCGGCGTTTGGGAAGAGTGGGCAGTCTGAGCGGCCTGAACCTGCTCCAAGCGTTGACGTTCCTGCATTTGCAGGCGACTGGTTTCGTAATGACGGAAGGTCTCGGCGCTGGTGATGAGCTCGGTGCCTTCGTAGTTCAGTTGTCCTTCCAAAAACAGCCCCTTGCGGCACATCCACAGCACCTCTTTCCGGACAAAGGCCACCTGCTTTCCCACGGCACTGGCCAAACGGGTCAAAGAACAGTGGGTTTTCTCCCCCAGGATCCGGCGATAGATCCGAAACCGTCCCAGCCGGGACAATTTCCGGATACCCAAGGTGGTGACGCCACCGCATAGTCCCAGCATGATAAGGGGAAGGGTGGTATTCCATCCCAGAAACAGGCCCCATTGCAGGTTCCAGCCCACCAGAGCCAGTGTGGATACCAGGGACAAGAAGCTGCCGATGCCTCCCAGGACGGTTTGTAAAATGCCGGACAAGGTCATGGAGGAGGTATTTCCATAGACCTGGGGCAGGGGGGAGGAGGCCTGCCGGGACGGAGGAGGGGATTCTTCTAAGGTACTGCGTACCTTCCGAAAGGCTTCTCCGCCAAGACCCATGGCCATGTCCACCACCTGACGGATGGTTTCATTGAGTTGTCGATAATCACGGGAGTTGACGGCGCGATCCACAATATCCTGGATATTCCGCCCCAAGTCCTCCCAATCCGAATGGTTGTTCTGCATAGAGTTCTCTCCAAAAGATGGAATGTTTGAGATTATTATAACGTTCCTCCGAAAGAAATACAAGTATTTCAGAAAAAAATGGACGGACAGGGCGCCGGATGCTATAATAAAGCCAATGATACCACAAGAAGGGAAAAAACAAAATGTACAGCGACGTGTTTTGTAAGGTATACAATGAATTTGGATGGAATTACTACCCGGAGATCTTCGGTCAGCAGTTGCTTCAATGGCTGGATGACCATGGCGTCCGACCGGAAAACAGTCTGGATTTGGCTTGCGGAACCGGAATTTTGTGTCGGATGCTCCGCAAGGCGGGGATTCAAACCCGAGGGATGGATCTATCCCATGGCATGATCCAGATTGCCCGACAAGCTGACCTGGAAAGCGTCTATGACGTGGCGGATATGATTACCTACCGTCCGGAGGAACACTTTGACCTGGTTACCTGCACCGGCGATGCGGTGAACCACATAGGAAATCTGGAGGATGTGGAGCAGATGTTCCGCAATGTATATGATTACACCTGTCCCGGTGGGTATTTTGTGTTCGATTTGCTTAATGAGAAAGAGGTGTCAACATCCGAGCCGTTTGAAATGGACTTCTCTCCTACGACCCGAGTATGGTTCCAAATGACGCGACCAGAGGAGCATAGGGTGAATCTGAAGATTCGGGTGTTTGAACAGGGGGAACTTGCCCTGGAAGAAAACATCCGGGAGACCATCCACGATCCCGAGGAAATCTGCCGCCGGTTGCGGAAGTGTGGATTTCAGGTGGAAAAATGCGCAGATCGCCTGTTGGATTACGGCGGCCACGGCACAACTTGGTTCCTCGTTGCCAAAAAAGAAGGGGAAAAAACGGATGTTTTCCGGAAAATCTTCCCCTGTGGTTGAAAAATGGAAATGATTCTGGTATACTAAACTTCAGATTCAAGAGAAAACCGGGGGACACTCCCCCGAGGAGGAGTATCTATGTACAAGTATGGCATCATTGAAACGGAAAACCGTACCGGAAAGGCCGGAAAGGACAACGTTCTGACCTGGCTGTTTGAGGAAAACGGCACCCTGAGCATTTTTGGTGCAGGGATGCTGCCGGACTACAAAGAGGAACAGGACCGCCCCTGGCAGGAGTACGCAGACCAGGTCACCAACGTGGTCATCGACGACGGCATTACCTCCATCGGCGCAAGAACCTTCTCTGGCTATGAAAAGCTGGAGTCTGTAAAGCTGCCCCAGTCCATGAACCGCATCGGCTTCCGTGCCTTTGCCGATTGCACCCGGCTGGCGAAGGTGATTACGGACAAGCCCATTGCCCATGTTTACAGCACCAACGTGGCCAGCGCCTCCCGTGGGCTGCTGAAAAACGATACCATCTACATCGGAATGAAGAGTTTCGACAAGACCCCTTGGATCACCGAGACCTTTGGTGCCTGGTATATCCATCGGGACGTCCTGGTGGAGTATTATGGTCAGGAATCTGTGGTGGAGATTCCCAGAGGCATCCGGGAAATCGGTGTGTCTGCCTTTGAACAGACCCCCGTGACGCAGGTGAAGTTCCCGGATACATTGCGGGTGATTGGTTCCTTTGCCTTTAATCAGACTGGCCTGCGGGCGGTGGAGTTGCCTGCCTCCCTGCGGAAGGTGGATCAGTATGCTTTTGCGCAGACGGCTCAGTTGCAGTCCGTGCTTATGGGCAATCCGGAGCTGGTTCTGGAGGAAAAGGCTTTCTGGAATTCTGCTGTGGAAACAGAGATGAATCCGGAGAAGGGTGTGTTTGAAAGCGTCTATCATCTGGAGACCCTTCGGGAGCCTGGCTATGAGCCCTGCAAGAAGCTGGAGATTCGCCGGGATAAGAAGAAAGTCATCGGTCTGACCACGTTGCCTTGTGGTAAGGCGATTGCCAAGAAGATGACCTCCGCCGGCCCTGTGTTCCAGGTTTGCGCCAATCCCGAGACCAAGGTGGTGAACTTCGTCCAGAGCTTTGTGAAAGACGGCCGGGATCAGTATGCTTGCTACATGGTCAAGCCGGTTCTGGTGGACGGCGTGATTACCGCTGGTCAGGAACAGACGTCCCAGTTGGCCAAGTGGGAGCTGGAGGCCATGAGCTGCATCGGCCTATGGCCTGAGGAAGCCTCCTCCGGACGGAGCTGGTACCAGGCTCCCAAGGGCACCCCCACCGGTGTCAATGTCGAGCTGGATCTGCTCAGCTGCTGGCTGAAGAAGAACCCCGGCTATACCGTGGCAGAGAAGTAACCACCTCCAAAGGAACCCAGTGTTCCCTTGGTTCGTGGCTGGATAAAGCGTGTGGAGCGTATCGGCATCGATACGCTCCACATTTTTGGATAAAGAAAACCCCTGGTTTGCACCGGGGGTTTCATTGGAATCAGATCAAGCTCAGAACCAGAGTCAGGACCAGCCACACGGCGGCGATCCACTTGGTGGCAGAAGCTAGAACCTTGTCCATGCTCTTACCGGTCTTGTTCATGTAGGACTCGGTGTTGCCGGCGATGGCACCGGACAAACCGGCTTCCTTACCGGACTGGAGCAGAACAATGGCGATCAGGGCAACGCTGGCGATGACCTCCAGAATGGTCAGAACGATTTCCATATCAGTATACCTCCCTCCGCTTTACGGGTCTTGGCCGCAAACGGAACAAGCGACCACGTCGGACCCTGTTTGCGGGAAATGATTACATAAGCCCATTTACTATAGCATAAAAAGTGCGCAATAGCAAGTGAAATTTTTTATTTTACCCCGTTGGAAGGGCCAATTTGTCCCTGCGCGATCTTTTCTCGGGTCTGCCGATCAATCTCCTCTTTCAGTGCCATGAGGTAGGGGGAGAAGGTGACGTTGTCCTTGCCATAGGTAAGTTGCAGATCGTATTCCAAGGGGAGCCAGGTGGAAAGGTCAGATTCGTTGTGGGAGATGACCGCTTCCAGGCGATCCAGAGCCTTGTACAGTTTGGCCTCGGGGGTTTGGAGTGCAGCCATTTCCGAAAGGAGGGACTGGAATTCCTCACGGTTTTCCTGGGGAAGGGAAGAAACCCAGGCATCAAAGAGTTGATCTTCTCGGTCGCTGTCGGCCTGGGTCTTGTGGAAGGTGGGGATGTCTCCTGTGAATGCCTCCCCCAAATCGTGAATCAGACACATCCGAATAACCCGCTCCATGTTTGTGTCGGGAAATTCCGGCGTCAGGAGCATAGCCATCAGGGAAATGCGCCAGGAATGTTCCGCAACGCTTTCCTGACGACCGGTGGAGGTGTAGCAGTGGCGGGTGGCACATTTGAGCTTCTCTGCCACAGACAGTGCCTGGAGTAGTTCTATGGGAGTCATGGGGGAGCCTCCTTGTTTTTCTTAATTGTACCATGGGGGAATTCCGAGCGTCAAGACAAAAGATGAAAGAAATTGGAAACGTTTCGGCATATTGCGCAATCGGTTGTCTCGTTTTTTATCAGGATTATCAATTGTTCTTGGAGAGGAAGTGGTCTATAATAGAATGGAATCGGAGCCAGGGGGATTTCCTCGGGTTTCCAGGGAAGATTCGAAGTAGAAAGGAAGGAAAGAACCAATGAAAAAAATGTTGGAACACAGCAGCTTTTTCAAGCGTGTCCTGAGCCTGGCTCTTGTGCTGGTTATGGTTTTGGGAATGGTGCCTTCGTTTGCGGTTTACGCATCCGAGGGTACGACCCTGTACCTCAAGCCCAATGAGAACTGGCAAAAGGACAATGCCCGGTTTGCGGTTTACTATTGGAACGATAGCGAGAACCACTGGCTGGACATGACAGACGAAGATGGAAATGGATATTACCAGGCGGAGATTCCCGCTGGATATGTCGATGTCATCTTCTGCAGAATGAATCCCGGTACGACGGATAATAACTGGAATGATGACACCAAATGGAATCAGACCAACAATTTGTCCATCCCAGCTGGAATGAACTGCTATACCGTGCTGGGGAATTCCTGGAGCTACGGTGAAGGCGAGTGGTCGGCATATACCCCTGATTCCACCGAGCCCTCGGTGCCGGAGACCACAGAGCCGGAAACCACGGAACCTGCTACTGGTAGCGTGTATGTGGTTGCCGGCGTGGAGGCCCTCACCGGCGCACTGTGGAATGGCAAACCGGCAGAGGTTCCGGAAAATGTCATGACATCCAACGGAGATGGCACCTATACCAAGGTGTTTCATGATGTTCCCATGGGGGAAAGCTATCAGCTGAAGGTGGTGGAGAACACTGCCGAGGGCAACCAGAACTGGCTTGGTGACGACAGCGGTAACAACGTGACGTTCCATGTGACGGCCGTGTGTGATGTGACCGTTACCATCAATGCCTCGACCAAGAAGATTACCGTTTCCGGCGACGGCGTGGTATTTGTAACCGATCTGGACATCCAGGGAATGTATGTGGTGGGCAACAGCAACGAAAACTGGCTCAACGGTGCGGATTGGGACCCCGGCGCAGACGCGAACAGAATGTCGGAGAAGTCCACCGGTGTCTATGAAATGACATATCAGAACGTGGAGGCCGGGAGCAATTACCAGTTTAAGTTTACGGCCAATGGTACCTGGACAGATAGCTGGGGAACGTCCGGGACGGAGCCACATCCGGATGGCACCTATGACGCAGTGTACAACGGTGAGAATATTGTGTTGAATCTGGCACAGAAATCCGACGTGACTCTGACCCTTGATCTGACGCATTTTGATTATGCAACCAAGCAGGGCGCAACCTTTACCATTGCAACCAAGGCAGTGGAGGACGGCGAATCCCAGCCGGATCCCGAGCAGCCTACCTATCCCGAGGTTCCCGAGGGATATAATAAGGTGACGCTCCACTTCCTGAAGCCCGATACCTGGGGAAGCAAGGTCAATGCCTGGATCTGGGCCAACGATAACGATACCATCCCTGGTTATGAGGCATACCACTCTTCTTGGCCCGGTGAGGCGATTCCTGCCAACGGGGATCATGCAGGTTGGTATGACATGGTGGTGGCTACAGCAGAGCCCCAGGCCTTCAAGTTCATCTTCAACGATGGTGGCAACCAGACCGGAGATCTGTACACCGGGGAGATCACCGGCGATACCGAGCTGTGGATTGTGGGCAACACCGTCTACACCCAGGAGCCCGGTGCCTGGAAGGGCGAGTACCATGTGACCATTCACTTCCAGAAGCCCGAATCCTTCGGAGACCAGGTCGATATCTATGCCCGGGTTGCAGGTGAGTATATTTTTGGTGCATGGCCTGGTAGTCTGGCAACGGAGAATGTCTCCAATGCCGGATGGTATGATGCCTCTTTTACGAGAACCAGTGCCGATGCCGTAAACTTCATTTTCAATGACGGAGCAGGCAACCAGACCTCTGATCTGTCCACCGGAACCCTTAGCTATGAAACCGAGCTGTGGGTGGTGGGGGAGAGTGTCCTATCCTCTGCACCGGAAGGCTGGAACAATCCCAACCGGAAGGTTTATGTCCCTGGTACCTTCCCCGGCCCCAGTTGGACGGCCAACTCCAACGAGATGACCTATGACAGCAGCCTGGGTCTGTACACCTATACCTTCGAGAATGTTCCTGCGGCGAACTACGAATACAAGATCGCCATCAATGGAACTTGGGATGAAAACTATGGTGCCGGCGGCGTGGCGGACGGTTCGAACATTGCAGTGACCGTTCCTGAGACCATGGATGTCACCGTTTACTATAACGATCAGACCCACAACTCTGTGACCAGCGTGGATTATATCTTTGCGGACATCACCCTGTCCGGTACCGGCATTGCCGATACCAAGCTGACGGACAAGGGCTTGAGTGGCATCTACAGTGCTACCGTCTCCATGGCGGCAGGTACCTATGCCGATTTGACGGTGACGTATAACGGTGAAAGTGCATCCTTCCCTGAGTTGGTGCTGGAAGAGGCCAAGGACGTGACCTTCTACATGGATCCCGTTACTGGCATCCACTATCACAATGGTTCCGATGTGCCCATCGAAGAGGATGCAATCTACTTCAATTCCCAGGATCGAACCTACAAGGCTCCCTTCGGTGCTGTGGAGCAGAAGGAAGAAGTCCGCTTCGCCATTGCTACCGGCGAGGATATCATCGATGCCGTTCTGGTGGTGAAGGGTGTGGGCTCCTACTCCATGACCCGGGATGATGACGGATTGTGGAATGTGGAGGTTTCCTTTGCCAAGGTGGGCGAGTATGATTACTACTTTGTCCTGTCCAACGGCGCATCTGTGGTGGTCTACGGCGACGATGACGGCTACTATGGTGAAGGCAAGACCTGCCAGTTGACGGAGGTCATGCCCTATGATCTGGTGGTTTACACCGAGGGCTATGAGACTCCCGACTGGATGAAGAATGCCGTGATCTATCAGATATTCCCCGATCGGTTCTTCGACGGCGATCTCACCAACAACCAGGCACAGACTTGGGCAAGA
>CAZSAZ010000044.1:0-10599 GCA_964604925.1 uncultured Oscillospiraceae bacterium
GCTTAGTCGAAAAAGATCCGTAGCCGAATATTTGCGTGCCAGTGCGGAGGACGAACCATGAGACATTTGCTGAACACTTTGTTTATAACTTCCGAGGATGCCTGGCTCAGTTTGGACGGAGAAAACGTGGTAGTCAACCGAGAAAAATCAGAAGTTGCCCGTTTCCCGCTCCACACATTGCAAGGGATCATCAGCTTTTCTTATGCTGGTGCCTCCCCTGCTCTCATGGGAGCCTGTGCCCAACGGGATGTGGCATTGGTATTCTGCTCCCCCCGAGGGAAATTTCTGGCCCGTACATCCGGCATCAGTCGTGGAAATGTGCTTTTGCGCCGCACCCAATACCGTGCTGCGGACAATCCCTTTGAAAGCTGCCGCATCGCCCGGAATATGATCTTCGGAAAGGTTTACAACGCCCGCTGGAGCATCGAGCGCACACGCCGTGACTACAAAATGCGTATCGATGAAGAAAAATTTCGCTCGGTGTCGGAGAGCTTGAAAGCATTGCTCCCACAGATACTGGAGGTGCCAGACAGCGAAACGCTGCGCGGGTTGGAAGGCGTGGCAGCGGCCGGCTATTTCAACCTTTTTGGCGATATGCTTCTGCGTCAGAAAGAAGATTTCTTCTTCCACGGCAGGAACCGAAGGCCGCCGCTGGATAATGTCAACGCCATGCTGTCCTTTGCCTACAGTTTGCTTGCCAGTGACTGCGCATCGGCTTTGGAAAGCGTGGGGCTGGATTCCTATGTGGGTTTTCTGCACCGTGATCGTCCAGGGCGCACATCTTTGGCATTGGACCTGATGGAAGAGCTCCGTCCATGTATGGCAGATCGCTTTGTTCTCACGGTCGTAAATAACCGCATTCTTTCTGCGGAAGATTTTACTCACGAAGAAAGCGGTGCTGTGCGCATGACCGACCAAGGGCGGCAAAAATTTTTGAAGCAGTGGCAACTAAAGAAGCAGGAGACAATCACTCATCCCTATTTGGAAGAGAAAATCCCTTGGGGTTTGGTCCCCTATGTGCAGGCGCTGCTCCTGGCTCGCTATTTGCGGGAAGATGTGGATGCCTATCCGCCATTTTTGTGGAAGTGAGGGAAACATATGATGGTTTTGATCACTTACGATGTGAATACAGAGGATTCCCAAGGCCGCAAACGCCTGCGACAAATTGCCAAGCAGTGTGTCAATTATGGTCAACGGGTACAGAACTCTGTATTCGAGTGTGTACTGGATGCAGCCCAATGCAAAAGCCTTCAGAATAAGTTGGTAAAGATTATGAATCAAGAAAAAGACAGCCTGCGGTTTTATTATCTCGGCAACCACTACCAAACAAAAATCGAGCACTTCGGCGCAAAGCAGACCTACGAGCCGGAGGGTATCCTTATGGTCTAGTGCGAAGCGGAAGCTATTGCCATTTTTCCGGTCGGTTCGTACCGGAGAAATGACCATTCTGGGAGAAATCCACCGAGAATCCCCCGTTCAGAAACGTAGATTTTTCCCGATTGCGAACCTTTTTTGTACTTAGCGCACAAGTGATACATCATTTTTTGTACACTTTTGCTGTCCCACCCCACACGGGGTGGGTGGATTGAAATAGGTGGTTGTTTATCTCTTGAGCTGAGACTTCCTGGTCCCACCCCACACGGGGTGGGTGGATTGAAATGTCCTCTGATAATTCCGAGACGGTGTTCCAGAGGTCCCCCCAATGCAGGTATTCCTAAAACAGTTTTAGGCTGGAACTATGAAATGAGCATTCAGATACCCAAAAGGACGGAAACCCGGTCGAGTCTCCGCCCTTTTGACAAGTATTTAGAAAATGGGCTCTCACTTGACACAAGCAGAGAGCTTCGTTCTGAGAATGGTGGGACTTCTTCCGAGAGGTTCTGCCGTGCTACATTCCTTCCCCTATCCCCTACTGGATTTCTGTCCGGTGGTATGGTATCATTACATTCCGTGGAAAACCACTTTTGATCTCAAACCCATACCAGAACGGAGGGAGCCCACTATGCCCCAGAAACCACCGAAGGATTTCAATGCCATGCTGCACAATCCCAAGGATATGCCCAAAATCCAGATTGTTACCGACCCCAAAACCATCCAGCGATATGGCGGCAACCGGATGTTTTTTGCTCCACCTACGGACTATGACCTGGTGATGAGGCAGGTTCCCTGGGGCCATGTCACCACCGCTGGCGACATCCGGGCGTATTTTGCCCGGAGCCATGGTGCCGATTTCACCGATCCCATGACCGCCGGAATATTCATCAACCTCGCCGCCTGGGCCAGCGAACAGCGCATCGAGGATCCGACACCCTATTGGCGAACCCTGAAAGCCTCCGGCGAGTTAAACGACAAATATCCCGGAGGTATTCTCCAGCAAAAGACCCGGCTGGAAGCCGAAGGTCACGTCATTGTGGAAAAGGGCAGGACGAACATTCGTTATTTTGTCCAGGACTACACCAACGCTCTGGTTTGTCTGGACACGCTTTTGGAGGCATCCCCATCTTTCCAAGAAGCTGCCATTGCCCGCATCCGGCAAATGGAAACCTACTATGACGACGTGACCCAGATCCTTCACACTTCTCCGGAACAGCTTTCTATGCAGCCGGTGCAAGAGAAAATTCTCGCCCTTTCCCGCTACTACGAAGAAGGCCAATGGCAGGACGACTATACCATGGACGAGGAGCATCGCCTTCCCAAAAATCTAAAACGGGGCGTATTATCCCAAGATGGACTATACGACCTACTGTGTGCCCTCCGTTCCCTTCCTGGCATCTTTCCTGTCAAGCCATAATCCTTCGCTCCAGAATAAAGAACCAGGCACGAACCTCCATCGGTTCGTGCCTGGTTGTTCCTTTTTGGGGGAATTATACCGGTTCTGCCTCCTCCATCTCCCGAAGGATAAAATCCGCCACCTGCCCCGGCTCAATGCCCAAAACATAGGCAAATTCTCCGTTCATCAGCCGTTCTGCATCCTTCAAAAACCCTTCGTCACATTGATGGAACTTCCGTCCAGCGGCCTTCTGCTCCCTTCTATGACGGTGCAGACAGTAGATCATATTGAGCATTTGACTCCGGTCACCGTTGGCCAGAAGTTCCCGGTATTTCTGCTTCCGAAGATTTTCGTCCTCCACCCACACTTTCTGCCGGGCCTCCAGAGAATGGAGCATCGTCAAGATTTCCTCCTTGGTCATCAAAGGACGGAGTTTTTCCACAGCGGAGGCGTTGTTCACCGGGATGTAGTATTTGGAATCCGGCTGGGACAAGGGCTTGAGAACATAATACTCCGCCTTTGTCTTGCCGAACCGAAGGGTCTCCACGGATTGAATCGTACAAATACCATGGGCGCCATAGAGAACCTGCTGACCAATCTGATACATAAAAATGCCCTCCAAAATCAATTATTTTCTATATTTTACCAGATTTGTTCGACCTTTTCATGTAGGAAAATTGGATAAATTTTCTCCTCCCCTATTTGGTTTTTCTGCGTGCCTTCTATGAAATCCACAAAATTCCCCCGTCCAAAGAAGGACGGAGGAACCCGTTACCATATGATTTCCCAGGAGATCTTCCTCGGTAACAGTACCTTATACCTTTGAAAATTGGTCTTTGCCCACAAAGCACAGGGGGCACTCAAAGTCCTCCCCCACCTGCTCCCAAGGCGTTCCCGGAGCAATGCCGCCCTCGGGATAGCCCTGCTCCTCGTCATATTCCCAACTGCATACATCGCATATATACTTTGCCATAACCATATTCTCCTTTTCCTGTAAGCTGGTTCTAGGATGCCCCGCCTTTCTCTATTTGATTCACAGGGTTCCTGTGTGACTACACAATACCAGATTTTTCCAGGGTGTTCTGTAACTTTGTCACCTTTTTCCCGGTCTTTTTTTCTTTCTTCTCATAGAATGACCCGGAGGTGTTTTGCCATGAAAAAACCATTGTTCACCGGGCTGTGTACCGCCCTGGTCACTCCTTTCCTGGGAAACGAGGTGAATTATCCCATGCTGGATCTCCTCATCCGGCGACAAATCGAAGCCGGCGTATCTGCCATTGTCCTTTGCGGCACCACGGGGGAATCTGCCACCCTTTCCGATGAAGAAAAATTGGCCATTTTCCGCCGGGGTGTCCAAGCCGCCGCAGGGCAATGTATCATCCTGGCAGGAACCGGATCCAACGATACCCACCATGCCCTGAATCTGAGCCGCCAAGCGGCAGAGTGTGGGGTAGACGGGCTGCTAGTGGTGACTCCCTACTACAACAAGGCCACCGACACAGGCCTATCCAAACACTATGCCTGCATTGCCCAGGGGGTAAACCTGCCCATTCTGGCCTACAACGTTCCAAGCCGCACCGGCGTAGACATTTCCCTGCCCGTCTGCACCCAGCTTGCACAAATTCCCAATATTCTGGGATTGAAGGAGGCCAATCCCGATTTGGCCAAAACCGCCCGGATCATTGCCGCCTGTGGCGATGACCTGCCGGTGTATAGCGGAAACGATGATGAAGCCCTGGCAGTGGCAGCACTGGGAGGCCAGGGGGTGATCTCTGTGGTATCCAATGTGGTTCCCAGAGAGATGAATACCTTGATTCACGCTGCGCTGCAAGGGGACCTGCCCCTGGCCAGAGGCCTTCAAAAGCGGCTATTGCCCCTGATGGAGTTGATGTTCTGTCAGGTTAACCCCATCCCGGTGAAGGCGGCTCTGGGGCTTGTGGGCTATGACGTAGGAATCTGCCGCCCACCTTTGGACGAATTAGGGCCGGAATACCATCATCGCCTGGAAACCTTTTTCCGGGAGAGGCCGGTTCTTTCTTGACGGACTCCCCTTTTGCCCTTATAATGGTCTCATTCTGACCAAAGCGAGATGATTCCCCATGAAGCTATCCCTGGTCGTCCCCTGCTACAACGAAGAGCAGACGGTTGCCCTGTTCCAACAGGCCGTGATTGAGGCCTTCGCCCAGTGTGGATACGACTATGAAATTGTGTTTGTCAACGACGGAAGCCGGGACAACACCCTGTTCCAACTAAAAAAACTGTTCCAGGCTCAGGCCTGCCCGGTGAAGGTGGTTTCCTTCTCCCGGAATTTTGGCAAGGAGTCTGCCTTGTATGCCGGACTGCTCCATGCCAGCGGAACCTATGTCTCCCTGATCGATGCTGATCTGCAACAGCGACCAGAGATCGTCCGGGATATGGTTCAAATTCTGGATACCCAACCGGAATATGATGTGGTGGCCGCCTACCAGGATCGCCGGGGAGAAGGCCCCATTTTGAGGTTCTTCAAAAAGAGCTTCTACACAATCATCAATCGTCTCTCCACCGTCAAGCTCCGGCCTGATGCCAGCGATTTTCGCACCTTCCGCCGGTGTGTCGCCCAGAATATCCTGGATCTGGGAGAATACCACCGGTTCTCCAAGGGCATTTTTGCCTGGGTGGGCTATGAGACCTGTTTTATCCCCTACACCGCCTGTGACCGGGTGGCCGGAACCACCAAATGGTCTTTCCGGAAATTGCTGAACTACGCCATTGACGGTATCATCGGCTATTCCACCGCACCGTTGCGTATGGCCACTTACCTGGGAGGATTCACCGCCATGGGGGCAATCCTCTATTTGCTGTGGGTCATCATCGAGAAATTGTGCTGGGGGATTCCCATTCCCGGATACGCCACCATCATTGTCCTGATTTTGGCTCTGGGTGCCATGGAGCTGATTTGCATCGGCATCATTGGAGAATATGTGGGTCGAACCTTTGAGCAAAGCAAGCATCGTCCCATTTTCATTCCCAAGGAAGTCCTTACCTACGACACACCCCAGGGGGACTCTTCCCCCAAACAACCTTAACACAGGAGGAAGCGAAACATGACTTACGTTTTGATTGGAGCCGGCTCCCGGGGCATGATCTATGCCACCTGGGCCGTCGAGCACGGAATTTCCATCGCCGCCGTGGCTGAACCCCGGCCGGATCGTCTGGCTGACGCCGGAGAGAAATTGCACATCCCCCCTGAAATGCGCTTTTCCGATGGAGCCGATCTACTCTCCCATGGCAAATTGGCGGATGCCGCCATCATTGCCACTATGGATCGGGATCACTATGGCCATGTGATGCAGGCTCTGGATCAGGGATATGACATTCTCCTGGAAAAGCCCATTTCCCCCGACCCGGTGGAATGTTTGCGCATTGAAGAAAAGGCCAATGCCCTGGGGCGCAAAATTACCGTATGCCATGTGCTTCGGTATACCAATTTCTTCGGTACCATCAAAGACATTCTGGACTCGGGCGAATTAGGAAAGATCGTCGCCATTAAGCACTCGGAAAACATTGGCAATTTCCACATGGCACACTCCTTTGTTCGGGGCAACTGGCGCAACGATGCCCTGTCAAGTCCCATCATCATGCAAAAAAGCTGCCATGATCTGGACATTCTCCTCTGGCTTACAGGAGCCCACTGCACAAAAGTTGCCTCCTTTGGTTCGCTGAGCTATTTCACCCCGGAAAACGCTCCCCAGGGGGCCGCCCAGCGGTGCTGCGACTGCCCGGTTGCAGCGGACTGCCGATTCGACGCTGAGAAGGTCTACCGTCCCATCCTGGGTCAATGGCCGGCAGATGTCGTTTGCCTGGAACCCACGGAAGAAGCCCTCCGGGAAGCACTGAAAACCGGCCCCTACGGCCGGTGTGTCTACCACTGCGACAACAATGTTTGCGACCACATGAGCAACATTTTGGAGTTTGACAATGGGGTAACTGCCACCTTCTCCCTCACCGCCCAGACCAGCAACATCCATCGGAACATTCATATCATGTGCCAGCATGGAGAAATCCTGGCAGATGACGCGCAGCGCACAGTAGAAGTACGCCACTTCGTTGCCAGCCCTGCCGATACCTTCACCACCCGTACCATCCACATCCGCACCAATGCCAGTGGCCACGGCGGCGGCGATGCAGGCATTATGGAGGATTTTTCCGCTTCCCTCACCACCCAGACCGGAGAATCCCGCAGTTCCATCTCCCGGAGCGTGGAAAGCCACCTCATGGCCTGTGCCCTGGAACACGCCCGCCTCACCGGCCAGGTGGTGGATATGGCCCAGTTCCGCAGTCAATTGGAACCCTAATTCCCCAACATTGTGAAAACCGGATGGAGCGATTTCGCTCCATCCGGTTCCTTTTGTCATCGATATAGTTCCGCAGAATAAATGCCTTCCTCCGTCATCTGGGCAAAGGCCTTTTGCACATCGGGCAGGTCTGCGGCGTAGGTCATGCCAAACCAGCGGCTGTGGGTGGACAGCACCTGAACGGAGATCCCTTCTTCCAGCATCCCGCCAATCTCCGTAGGAATCAGGAATTCCCCTCCGGGCTCCTCCACTCCGGTTTCCAGGAACTTGGAAAAGCGTTCTTCCAACCGTTCCAGCACATCCGGCGTAAAGGCCCACATATTCATAGACACCAAGCAATTGCCGTCCAGAATCCGTAACCCCTGGCTGGTCTGAACCCCAGCTCCCTGGGGGGTTTTCAAAATCTGCTTGGTCTCCACAATGCTTTTCAGCGTCCCGTCCTCGTCTGTTGTACACAGTCCCCGGGTGACGCCGCCGTTTTCACTGAGGGTATTGCCCAGGAAGAAGCCAATCAGAGCATACTGCCCCTGGCTTCCCTCCTCCAGGGTATCCAAAAAGGCATAAGCCTTCTGGTATGCATCCTTGCCGTAGTAATCATCTGCATTGATGACCACAAAGCCCCCATGCAACATTCCCTTGCAACTGAGCAACGCATGGCCCGTGCCCCAGGGCTTTGTCCGGTTTTCCGGGCAAGAAAATCCTTCCGGCAGATTGTCCTTTTCCTGGTAGGCAAGGCAAACCTCCACCCCCCGGGCCTGGCACACCGGACGCACCCGAACGCCGATGGTTCGCTCAAACAATTCTTCAATATCATGACGGATGATAAACACCACCCGGTTAAATCCTGCCTCCAACGCATCGTATATGGCGTAGTCCATGATCACTTCGCCTCCTGGGCCCACAGGCTGGAGCTGCTTGATGCCGTCTCCAAATCGGCTTCCGATGCCTGCCGCCAGGACGACCAGTGTCCGTTCTTGTTTCATAGGTATCCTCCATGGATGATCTCTTTTTTCTCTGGGAAAATCTTTCGGGTATTATACTCTACTCTGACCATATTTGCAAGATGTTCCCACTTTTTTCATGGATTTTCACCAATCAAAGCCAGTTTTTCCTGTCTGGACAACCGCTTTATCTCCCACTCGCGGCGCAAAGCTGAAGCATGATCAGCGCATATTTCCCAATATCGCAGTTCCACCGGCCCCCGACCACGGGTGTACTTTGCCCCCTTACCTGCGTTGTGAGCCTTCAACCGCCGGGGCAGATTGTCCGTAATTCCGGTATACAGCGTGCCGTCCCGGCAGGCAAGGATGTACACCCCCCACTGTTTTTCCATTTCGACCTCCTAAGATAACTGGGCCGGAGCAAACTCCGACCCAGATTGGTTATGAGATTCTGCGCTGCCAGGGACGACCCAATAGCTTGTCCACCACCAGAAACAGAAGGTTCCAAACCACTACGGTCAACACCAGCAACCACATACCTGTTCCGGTGTATTCCCCCAGAACCGCTTCCATCCCCATCACCAGGGCCAATAGGCCATAGGCACAGGCTCCGGCCAGAGTGAAGAAGATCACCTTGGTGAGATTTTGCAACATCTTTCCCGGCAGACGTTCAAATCCCCCACGGATCATCGGATAGTACCCCAGGCACAGATAGACCAGTGCCGCCTCCCGATCCGGAGCAAGCAGCAATCCCAAAATGGCAACCGCCATATAATAGCACCATCCCAGCTTCTTTCCGCAACGTTCCAGTACCAGCCGGTTGAGCATGATGCACACCACAGGACAAACATAGGTATTCACAGGGATCAGGCTTCCCAGACACAGGATCACAACGGCCAGCGCCGTCATCATCCCCGCCAGGGCCATCCCATTTGCCTGGGATTTCATCAGCTGTTCTTCTTTAGCAGATCGTACTTAATATCCCACAGCTTCTGGGACAGATCCACATAGTAGGTATGGGGGTTGTCAAACCGCTTGACCTCGTCCCACAGCTTGTCCACCTGCTCCAGACAGTATGTACGAACTTCCTCCAGGCTGGGACACTGATAAACCAGTTCGCCTCCCAGGAAAATGGGCACCTGAAGCTCCTTGGCGGTGAAATTGTAAACGACCTTGGTTTTCCAGGTTGCCTCCGGGTCGAAGATTTCCAATTCATTGGAGTCATCCACCGTTTCGTCATAGACACACAGGTAGTCTGCAATGGCCTTTCCGGTGTCGTTACCGAAGAAACGATAGATCTTCTTGAAATGGGGATTGGTGATCTTGCCCACATTTTCGGAGATCTTGATTTTGGGAATCACGGTGCCGTCTTTCTCTTCCACGGCGACCAGCTTGTAAACGCCGCCAAAGACCGGTTCGCTCCGGGCGGTGATCAATCGCTCACCCACACCAAACATATCGATCTTGGCTCCCTGACGGAGGATGTCCTGAATGGTGTACTCATCCAGAGAGTTGGATACGGAAATCTCACACTCCGTCCAGCCGGCATCATCCAGCATCTTTCTGGCCTTCCGGCTGAGGTATGCCATGTCACCGGAGTCCAGACGGATTCCGCACTTGGTAATCCCCTTGGGCTTGAGTACCTCGTTAAACACCCGGATGGCATTGGGCACGCCAGACTTCAGGGTGTTGTAGGTATCCACCAACAGCGTGGCATTGTTGGGATAAAGCTCGCAATAGGTCTTAAAGGCTTCGTACTCGCTGTCGAACATCTGCACCCAGGCATGGGCCATCGTACCTCCGGCGTGGACACCGTAAAGCTGGTCGGCAATGGTACAGGCGGTGCCGTTGCATCCGCCAATGTAGGCAGCCCGGGCACCCAGAATGGCTGCATCCGGCCCCTGCGCCCGGCGGGAACCAAACTCCATCACCGTTCTGCCCTCGGCTGCACGAACCACCCGGTTTGCCTTGGTGGCAATGAGGCTCTGGTGGTTGATGCACAGCAACAGAAACGTCTCGATGAGCTGCGCTTCAATGGCAGGGGCCCGGACGGTGATAATAGGCTCCTTGGGGAAGATGGGAGTTCCCTCCGGAACCGCCCAGATATCACCTGTGAAGCGGAAATGGGCCAAATAGTCCAGGAACTCCTCACTAAACAGGTTCCGCTCCCGCAGGTAGGCAATGTCCTCCGGGTCAAAGTGGAGCATCTGGATATACTCGATGATCTGCTCCAAGCCGGCGGCAATGGCAAATCCGCCGCCATCGGGGCACTGGCGATAGAACACGTCAAAATAGGTGATCCGATCCCCGTAGCCGTGCTGGAAATAACCATTGGACATGGTCAGCTCATAAAAGTCGCAGAGCATGGTCAAATTCAGTTTTTCATTTGTGTTCATAGAAAACACCTCGTTTTTGGAATTATCTCTATTATACGGGGCCCCGGCCAAAATAGCAACTATTTTTATTTGCCCATAGAGAAAAGAGGACAGGCCAGCCAGGCCAATGTCATTAAGTTAGTGGCATAGTTCCAGTGGTGGATAGCAAACAGAAAGAG
>CAZSAZ010000045.1:0-10565 GCA_964604925.1 uncultured Oscillospiraceae bacterium
AACAGGTTGTTCAGCACCACCTGGGGATTGGCATCCTTTTTCAGCTCGATGACCACGCGCATACCGTTGCGGTCGGTTTCGTCCCGCAGGTCGGAAATACCTTCCAATCGCTTGTCTTTCACCTGTTCGGCAATGTTTTTGATCATCTGCCGCTTATTCACCTGGTAAGGAAGCTCGGTGACGATGATTCTGGTTCGGTCTTTGCCAAATTCCTCAAATTCCGTCTTGGCCCGAACCACTACCTTGCCCCGGCCGGTGGCATATGCTGCCCGAATTCCGCTACGGCCCATAATCATACCCCCTGTGGGGAAATCGGGGCCGGTGACGTGTTCCATCAGATCTGCCAGTGTGGCCTCCGGGTCGTCCAGCACGCACACACAAGCATTGATGACCTCTGTCAGGTTGTGGGGAGGGATGTTGGTTGCCATGCCCACGGCGATACCCGACGAACCGTTCACCAGCAAATTGGGGAACCGGCTGGGCAATACCCGGGGTTCTTTCCGGCTTTCGTCAAAGTTGGGATCCCAGGACACGGTGTCCTTATCAATGTCCCGAAGCATTTCGTTGGACATTTTGGACAGTCTTGCCTCGGTATATCGGTAAGCAGCCGGGGGGTCGCCGTCCACGGAGCCAAAGTTACCATGGCCATCCACCAGCATATAACGCATGGAAAAATCCTGGGCCAGGCGAACCATGGCATCGTAAACCGACGCATCACCATGGGGATGGTATTTACCCAGCACATCACCCACGCAGGTCGCACTTTTCTTGAAGGGCTTGTCACTGGTCAGGCCGCTTTCGTACATGGTGTAAAGGATCCGACGATGAACCGGCTTCAATCCGTCCCGGACGTCCGGCAGAGCCCGGCCCACAATGACGGACATGGCGTATTCAATATAGGACTTCTCCATTTCCTCCACCAGGTGACTTTCGGTGATCACCTGATCCGGAAACCGGATGTCCTCTGGTTTGTAACTGCGGTTATGTGCCATTTAGACACCTCCTGCTAAGATTCCTTCCCGAGGAAGGAGATTAGATATCGATATTGATGGCGTATTTGGCGTTGTGCTCGATCCACTCTTTTCTCGGCTCCACCTGTTCGCCCATTAGGATGGTAAAGATCTCATCCGCCCGAGCCGCATCGTCCAGGGTAATCCGGCGCAGCGACCGCTTCTCCGGATCCATGGTGGTATCCCACAGCTCATGGGGATCCATCTCGCCCAAGCCCTTAAACCGGGAGATGTCCACTTTGGCATTGCTCTCCCCTCGCATTTGGGCGGAAATCCGATCCCGTTCTTCATCGGAGTAGGCCACACGCTCGGTTTTGCCCCGTTTGAGCTTATACAGGGGCGGCACGGCGGAATAGACATAGCCGTTTTCGATAAGGGGCCGCATATACCGGAAGAAGAAGGTCAGCAACAGCGTCCGGATGTGGGCGCCGTCCACGTCGGCATCGGCCATGATAATAACCTTGTGATACCGCAGCTTGCTTAAATCAAATTCTTCCCCGATTCCGGCACCCAGGGCCACAATCAGAGGATAGAGCTTGTCATTGCCATAGATTTTGTCTGCCCGTGCCTTTTCCACATTGAGCATTTTGCCCCACATGGCCAAAATAGCCTGGAACCGGGAGTCTCTGCCCTGGATGGCAGAGCCGGCTGCGGAGTCGCCCTCCACGATGTAGATTTCGCACAGTTCCGGATCCCGCTCGTTGCAGTCCTGGAGCTTGTCGGGCATCTGGCCGCTCTCTAAGCCGGTTTTTCTCCGGATAGACTCCCGAGCCTTCCGGGCAGCTTCCCGGGCCCGGTTGGCCATCATGGCCTTCTCCAGGATTGTTTTCGCCGTTGCAGGATGTTCCTCAAAGTAGGTTGCCAGTTGATCGGTAACAATCTGATCCACCAGCGAGCGAATATACGCATTTCCCAGCTTGGCCTTGGTCTGGCCTTCAAACTGGGCATCGGTGAGCTTGACGGAGATGATGGCGGTGATACCCTCCCGGCAGTCCTCGCCGGACACCTTATCATCCCCCTTGATAACGCCGTTTTTCACGCCATATGCATTGAGCACCCGAGTCAGAGCCGTCTTAAAGCCTGTTTCGTGCATACCGCCTTCCGGGGTCCGAACGTCGTTGGCAAAGGAAAGCATATTTTCGTTGTAGCCGTCGTTATACTGGATGGCGATTTCGGCGGAAGCGTCGTTTTTGCTTCCGGAGATATAGATCACGTCCTCATGAACCACCGTTTTGTTCCGGTTGGCCCAGGCAGCAAACTCCCGGATGCCTCCTTCAAAACACATGGTATCTGTCAGCACTTCCTCAGGGTTGCGCTTGTCGGTAATGGTGATGGACAATCCGGCATTGAGGAAGGCCTCCTCCCGCATCCGGGTGTGGAGCACATCATAGTCATACACCAAGGTATCAAACAGCTCCGGATCCGGCTGGAAGGTAACTTCCGTTCCGGTTTTATCCGTTTTGCCCACGACGGTCATTTCCTGGGTGATGTGGCCCCGGGAGAATTTCATCTGGTAGATCTGGCCATTTTTGTGAACCCGAACACACAACCACTGGCTCATGGCATTGACCACCGATGCGCCCACGCCATGCAGACCGCCGGAGACCTTATATCCGCCGCCGCCAAACTTGCCGCCAGCATGAAGCACCGTATACACCACTTCCAGAGCAGGCCGACCGGTCTGGGGCTGGATGTCCACGGGGATACCACGGCCATCATCGGTGACGGTGATGGAATCTCCGGGATTGATGGTGACGGTAATCTTTTTGCAGAACCCGGCCAGTGCCTCGTCAATGGCATTGTCCACAATCTCATAGACCAGGTGGTGCAGTCCCGAGGATGAGGTGGAGCCGATGTACATACCCGGCCGTTTCCGAACTGCCTCCAGTCCCTCCAGAACCTGGATCTGGGATCCGCCGTATTCTTCTGTTACTTTCATTTCGTCAGACATATAATCCTCCAAATACACAGGGAACCGGGGATGCTAAATGTCGAATTATGATGCACCGAAGTGGTCACATCATAACCCATCATTCAGCATCCCATCTTCCCATTGCTATACGATTTGACCCTTCCGGATTTGGATGGTCTGGCCCAGCTTAGTAAATCGCCCCGGCTCACAGCAGGTGATAAACACCTGGCCGGAGGTGATCTGGTTTAATACAAAGTCCTGCCGTCCGGGATCCAGCTCCGACAGCACATCGTCCAGTAAAAGTACGGGTTCTTCCCCGGTCTCCCGGCGCATCAGCTCCCGCTGAGCCAGCTTCAGGGAAATGGCCGCCGTGCGGGTCTGCCCCTGGGAACCGTAGGTTTTCACCGACAGCCCGGACAGCCTCACATCAAAGTCATCTTTATGGGGCCCCGTCAAACACTGGCAGGAGCTAAGTTCCCCCTGAGCATGAGCCTCCATATGTTCTTGCAAGTTTTCCGTCAAAACAGAGATGGGGGCAAAAGGGTCTTTCACCGTGGAAACCGTCCGGTATTCCAAGGAAAAATCCTCGGCTCCCCCAGAAAACTGTCCGTGGTACACGGACGCCGATTTCCCCAGACTGTCATAAAACCGAGCTCGATAGGAAATCAGCAAAGCCCCCACTTGGCAAAGACGCAAGTTGTACTCCGGCAAAATTTCAAGCAATGCAGGTTGTTCGAACCGATCTTTCAAAATTCTGCTTTTCTGTTCCAGAATTCGCTGATATTCCCCCAGTGCAGCGTCATAATTGGGCCGAAGCTGACACAGCGCCTGGTCTCCCAATCGCCGCCGGGCAGAGGCACCGGTTTTCAGAACCATCAGATCCTCCGGACAAAACAGCACCGTATTGAGCACACCGGAAAGATCTGAAGCAGACCGTTTTTTTACCCCATTTCGCCAAAGTTGTCTGGCCCGGCCTCCGGGAAAAATCACCGAACGAAGGGTTTGTTCCCGGCCTTCGCTATACACCCTTCCCGTCAAATCCGCAAATGTTGTACCAAAGTGGACAAGTTCCCCGTTTTTCTGGGTTCGGAAACTTTTCCCCGAACCCAGATAGACGATGGCTTCCAGCAAATTGGTCTTTCCCTGGGCGTTATCGCCCACAATGAGATTTACCCCCGGTTCTGCGGTAAACTCCAGTTCCTCATAATTCCGGAACCCGGAAAGACTCAGCTCATAAAGGTGCATGGGCAGTGATCAGATAGCACTGACCCTGGAAGGAAAACCGGTCTCCGGGGTAGAGTTTTTTCCCCCGCATGGTGCAAATTTCACCATTGACCGTGGATTGTCCGTCCTGGATCAGAGCTTTGGCCTCGCCACCGGTGGACACCGCATTGGCCAGTTTCAGTGCCGCTTCCAGTTTGATGAATTCCGTTCCGATGGAAACGTGAATTTCCGGGTTTTCCCCTTTTTTTGTTACAACAACACGCATAACGTCTCTCCTTATTCCGGGATCAGTTGTTTTTCAGTCGTACTGGCAAAACCATATAGGCAAAATCCACTTTGTCATCCACAGGCGTAAGGACAATGGGACTTAAGCCATTGGTCAGTTCCAATGTTACTTCCTCACTGGGCACCGCCCGGAGGGCATCGGCCAAATACTTTACGTTGAAGCCAATTTCCAGTTCCTTACCGTCACCGGCAATGGAGCACTGATCCTCCGCAGCACCGATGGTGGTATTGGTACGGAGCATCAGATTTTGATTGGAGAAAATGCACCGCACCGGACTTTTGAATTTTTCGGAAACGATCAGACCCACACGCTCAATGGAGCTGACCAAATCAGCCACATGGGCCACCAGTTTTACCGGGCAATTGGTGGGAACGACCTTTTTCCAGTCCAAAAAATCTCCATCCAGCAGACGGCAAACCAACGTTGCCGTGCCAATCTGGAACAGAATATGCTTGCTGCCCAGGGTAAAGGTTGCAGGTTCTTCCGTATCGGTGAGGATTTTTTCCACTTCCTTCAGTGCCGGGGCGGGAACCACAAAGGCCATGGTTCTTCCGGTGCTGATCTCCGGATGATAGGTACGCCGGGCCAGGCGATACCCATCCACGGCAATGGCCGAAATGGCCGTCGATTCCACTTCAAACCGGACACCGGTGTGGATGGGACGGGCCTGGTTTTCGGAAACGGAGAAAATGGTTCCGGAAATCAGACTTTTCAGGGCATTTTGAGGAATCTGAACCCCACGGCCCTCTCCCACATCCGGCAATTCGGGGTAATCTTCGCTACTTTCTGCCGCAATGGTGAAGGACGCAAATCCGGCACGGATGGAGACTTTATATGTCTCATCTACCACCACCGTCACCGGGCCTTCCGGCAACCGGCGGATAATATCGCCAAAGAGCTTGGCCGGGAGGATACATTCTCCCGGATCGGAAACTTCCGCAGGAATTTCATAGGTGATGGCAGTTTCCATATTGTAGCCCGTCAGGCTCAGCCCCAGCCCGGCCTTGCACAAAATGCCTTCAATCACCGAAAGGCTGCTTTTCTGAGCCACGGTACGGCTGGCAATGTTCAGTCCAGAAACCAGGATACTTTTTTCACAGGTAAATCGCATAGACAAACACCTTCTTGTCTTTCTAGTTAGATTTATATATAAACAGATAGAAATAGGGTAGAAGCAGTTGTAGTAGGGATAACTTATGTGGATAACTCAAAAAATCCCTAGAGCCTCAACGATTTTTTTTCCACAGGCTCCTGGCGGAGTTTTCACCAGTTTTACACAGACGGTGTGGAGAAAACAAAACGCAAAAGATTTCAACAGGCAAAGTTTTCCCCTTCCACAGCCATCTGTGGACAAATTCTTGCTTCTAAAGACCCTATTTTGCTCCTCCTCATTACAGGCAGGAATTGATGTTGGCGGTGATATCCCGGATGTTATCCTGGAGGGTTTGGTTGCCGTTTTTCAGTTCCGTCTCTACTTTCCGGATGGAATGGAGCACCGTGGAGTGATCCCGGTTGAATTCCCGGCCAATGTCCGGCAAGCTCAGGTTGGTGAGCTGGCGAATCAGGTACATGGCCACCTGCCGGGCTTCGGCGGTACCCTTATTTTTCTTGCTGCCCCGGAGTACGATTTCATCAATGGAGTAGAATTTGCAAACCTGACTGATGATCAAACTGGGGGTAGGCAGGGCATTGCCCTCACTTTTGAACATATCACTGATGGCCCGGGTCACATTGGGAAGATCCAGGGGCATATTAGACAGATTGTGGTATGCCATGATTTTCTTCACGGTACCTTCGATCTGCCGGACGTTGTTGGTGATGTTAATGGCAATGTAGTTGCAAACATCATCTTCCAGATCTAGTCCCAGACTCTTGGCCTTGTTTTTCAAAATGGCCATACGGGTTTCATAATCCGGGGGCTGAATATCTGCCAAAAGGCCCCATTCAAACCGGGTTTTCAGTCGATCCTCCAGTGTCAGCATATCGCTGGGCTTTCGGTCAGAGGTCATGACGATCTGTTTGCCGGATTCATAGAGCTTGTTGAAGGTATGGAAAAATTCCTCCTGGGTGGACTCTTTGCCGGCGATGAACTGAACGTCGTCAATGAGGAACAGATCTGCTTCCCGGTATTTGTTCCGGAATTCTACATTTCGGCCATTGCGCAGTGCCTCAATCAGCTCGTTGGTGAACTGGTCGCCTTTGATGTAGACGATTTTGGCTTCGGAATAGGTTTTCCGAATGGAGTTGGCAATGGCGTAAAGCAGATGGGTTTTTCCCACGCCGGGGGGGCCATAAATAAACAGGGGATTATAAACCGTGCCGGGGTTGTTGCTTACGGCAATGGCAGCGGAGTGGGCGAACCGGTTGGAAGGGCCGACCACGAAATTTTCAAAGGAAAACTGGGGGGCAAAATCCAAGGTGGTATTGTTTTTCCCCCGGGACTGGTATGCTTTCAGCTCGTCATCGTCAAAAACGATGAGTTTGGCGTCGGAGTTGAAGATTTCCTTCAGTGCATCCTGAATATATTCGGTGCAGCGGGAACGGATGATGTCCCGGCGAAAATCAGAGGGAGAATAGAGAATCAGATTCTCCTCGTTCAGCTCCACCACCTCCGCGTCATCAAACCAACTGGAAATGGTGACTGCGCTCAGTCGCTCCTCGAGCTTGATCAGTACCTTCGCCCAAACGTAGGCGGATGAATACATAGCGTAGCTCCTTTCATATATGATCTCTGGCACAAAATACGGGCCCAAATATGGGCATAAAAATACAACATAAGTTTAGCACATCTCTGTGGAAAAAACAAGAGATTCTTCCAAGATACTATGATATAAAAACAAGATTTGCACAGGTTATCCTTTTTGGGGAATTTGCCCTGGGGGATTTTTGGGGAAAATGGGCAGATAGGGGGATTTTCTTTTCCCTGGGACTGTGCTATGATAAACAAAATATCACCACCAGGAGGGCTTTTTTCATGAAAATCGGCATCCAATTGTCCAGCTTCAAACCCTTGATGACCACTTATGAAGGTCTGTGCCATACACTGGATCGGCTTCGGGTCATGGGCTGCAATACCATCCAGACCCAATGGATCCATCCGGACATTTCGCCGGAGGATGGGGCTCGGGCTATGAAGGAGCGGGACATTGCATCTGTGTCCGTTCAGGATTTCTTTGTTTCCGTTCAGCAGCAGGAATCATACTATACCACCATCAACGCTCAGACGGGAGGAACCTATCTTTGCGTCAGCCGGATCCCGGAGGAATGGAAAAATCCGGAAGATTTGGACAAATATGTGCAGCAGTTGCAGGCATTGTCATTGCGCCTCGCTTCTCTGGGGCAGAAACTGTGTTTTCACCCTGTTAGTTCGGATTTTTCTCCCATTGAGGGGAATGACCCGGTGGAGATGATTCTGGAGCAAATCCCAGAATTGGAATTATGCCTGGATTTATATCATCTGGACAAGGCTGGAAAGGGAATCCGGACAACGCTGGAACGATACCAAGGCCGGGTGGTGATGGTGCATTTTAAGGACAGCGTGTATTTGCCAAGTGGAGAAGAAATTTTGGTTCCAGTGGGAAAAGGCCATATTTCCTGGGATGGAGTGGTGGAGACTTGTAAAAAAACCGGGGTAAAATACGCCTTTGTGGAGCAGGAGCGTTGGCAAGGGGATGCCTTTGACGCCCTGGAGGAAAGCTATCTCTGGCTTCAAAGGGAGAATTCCCGGTGAAACATGAAAGAGAAATCTGACTTTTCAGATTCGTTTCAGCTTCTTCCGCTATGATACAACCGGAAAGGCAGGTGTACGCCATGAAAATATTGGTGATTGAGGACGAACGCCTTCTGGCGGATTCCCTGAAATCCATGTTGGAGAAGAAGGGATTCCAGGTGGAGGCGGTGTATGATGGTGAAACAGGAGCAGATTATGCCATGACGGGAATTTATGATTTGCTGATTTTAGACGTGATGATGCCGGGATTGGATGGATACCAGGTGGCCCGCCAGGTGCGTGCCAGTCGGTGCGGTACGCCCATTTTAATGCTCACGGCAAAATCCGATTTGGAAGATCGCATTGAAGGACTGAATGCCGGGGCGGACTACTATTTGACCAAACCCTTTGACAGCCGGGAGTTGCTGGCTTGTGTCAATGCGTTGCTTCGTCGCCAGGGTGGACAGATCAACGAACTGACCTTTGGCAATACCGGACTGGATTTGGCATCCAGCGTGTTAAGCTGCGGAGAAAAGTCCGTCCGGCTGTCTGCCCGGGAATTTGACGTGATGCGATTGCTGTTCCAGTCGAGGAAACAGATTCTGTCCAAAGAAGCGATTTTGGCTAAAGTATGGGGGTTTGACTCCAATGCTGTGGAGAATCATGTGGAGGTCTATGTGGGCTTTCTTCGCAAGAAGCTCCGATCCATCGGCTCCAATATTACCATCACGGCGGTGCGTCGGATGGGATATCATCTCGAGGTGATGGAGCCATGATCCGAAAGCTCCGATGGAAATTCATTGCGGTGAATTTAACCACGGTGATGGTGATGATCCTGGTGATCTTTGGATTGATTTTCCACTTCACCCAGGAAAGTCTGGAACGGGAAAGCCTGAATATGATGGAATCCATTGGAACGTCTCCCTACCAGATTTTCACTCCCAGAGATCGGCGGGAGGAAATCAGCCTTCCCTATTTCATTCTTCAAATTGATAAACTTGGAAATATTGTAGCCACCGGCGGTGGGTATTATGATCTGTCGGATAAGGACTTTTTGGCGGAAGTGCTACTGTCAGCCATGGATGGGGAAGGAACCTCTGGAACCATCGAAAAATATAAACTCCGGTTTTTGTGGGTCAATTCCGTCGGAGGATTACAGGTGATTTTTGCGGACACTTCCAGCGAGGAGGCGACTCTGACCAACCTGGTGAAAATTTGTATTTTTGTCGGAATATTATCATTTTTTTCCTTCTTTGCCCTGAGTTTTTGGTTGGCAAAGTGGGCCATTCGTCCGGTGGAAACAGCCTTTGCCCAACAAAAGCAGTTTTTGGCCGATGCGTCTCATGAATTGAAAACACCCCTGACGGTGATTTTGGCCAATGCGGAAATGCTACAGTCCCCCGACAACACGCCAGAGGATCAACGGCGTTTTTCCGAGTCGGTGCTGCAAATGGCTCAGCAAATGCGGGAGTTGGTGGAGCGGTTGCTAATTCTTGCGAGAATGGATCATAATGCCTCCAACATGGTTATGGAGCCTCTGAATTTTTCTCAATTGGTGGAGGAGGAATTGCTTCCCTTTGAGCCGGTGTTCTTTGAGCAGGGTTTGATGCTGGAAAGCAATTTACAGCCGTCGTTGATGGTGTTGGGGAGCACACCCCACCTACGGCAAATCCTGGGTATTTTGTTGGACAACGCCATGAAATACTCAGAGGAGGGGACAGTGTGGGTTTACCTGAAACGCCAGGGCAATCAGGCAGTTTTAGCGGTGTCAAACCCGGGACAACCCATAAATAAAGAGGATTTACAGAACATTTTCAAACGATTTTATCGGGTGGATAAGGCAAGAAGTCAATCCGGAGGCTATGGTCTGGGGTTGCCCATCGCCCAGAGCATCGCCCGGGAGCACCGGGGCAAACTCTACGCCCTTTCCGACGGAGGATACAATACGTTCTTCCTGGAATTGCCCCTGGAAACAGGAAAAAGTCAGGAGCACGGTGGGAAAACTAAAATCGAAAATGGATAAAAATGAAATGGCCACCCTTTTTAGGGTGGCCATATTTTGTGGGATTGACTGGGAGTTTTGACAAAATTCAAGTTCGAGCCATGTTGCGATAATCTTCAATTAGCAAGCTCAGGTGTGCAACCACTTCTGCGGGCAAATCCTGGACACTCAGTCGTAACGTGCTATCCAGTCCGAGAAGATAATCTGTAGATTGTTCATGTCGCCAACTTCGGGGTAGTAGGTCAGGAACCACTGCTTCAAGACACCGTAGGCAGTGACGGGAGCAAAGTCAATCTTTTTACCGTTTTCATCCAGCCCACGCAGGGAGTAGAACTCCTTCAGGGTGGTGTGTTCTTCATTATCGTGCTTTTCAATGTACTTCTTCATGTAGGAAACGGTCAGTCCCTTCATGTTGTCCCGGC
>CAZSAZ010000046.1:0-10519 GCA_964604925.1 uncultured Oscillospiraceae bacterium
ATTAAGCGGCGCACCGTAGCCAACGAGGCCTGCGACAACGGCCGCATCAGCGTCAACGGCCGGGTGGTAAAAGCCTCCTATGATGTGAAAGTGGGAGACAAAATCGAAATCGCCCTGGGCAATCGAACCCTGGCGGTGGAGGTGCTCCAGGTGGCTGAAACCGTCCGGAAGGATGATGCCGCCGGGATGTACAAAGAAATTTGATTCCACATCCAAAAAGAAAACAGGTCTGACCCCAATTGCAACGGGTCAGACCTGTTTTTTTATCCTTTATTTCCAGCTTTCGCAGCCAAATTCCTCATGGTACTCATTTTCACCCAGCAAGGCAAAAGCCACCCAGATTCGCTTCATCAGATGTTTCATATCCTTTTCAACTCCTTTCCTGGGAAGGATTTCCAACTTCCCGGATTCTTATTCCTGGATCTGATTACAGACCGTAAATTTCGGCTTCTGCCTCGCTCATCTTGACCATGGCAGTCCAGATGTGCATCAACAGTTTCTTCATGGACATACCCTCCTTTCTGATTTTCGAGACATTTCCAGCAGTCACGCTGGCACGACTTCGTTTTTACTGGATTCCGTCGTTTTTGCGGCAGTTCTCGCCCAGCAGGGCAAAGGCATTGCGCACTTTTCTCATCAGGATCTTCATTTCAAAATACGCTCCTTTCCTGATCTTTGGGATGGATCCCCCCGGCATATGCTCCTTTGGTGAAACACTGCATTTTTCTCGTTTGTCCCTGCATTTTTTCTTTTCCGTAGGGAACGCAGGGTATCACTGTCAAGGGTAGTGGGATCTGTTTTTCCCTCTCTGGCACCTTCTGTACCTCCTTGACACCTAACATTCTATCCTTCCTTTGTGAACTATGTATAATAAACCTATGTCTGATTTGTGAATAATCACGAACCCCAATGGGAGATTTGGACTTCACATCCCCCTTGCCCCCAATGAAGAAAAACCGCCCCGATGGTTTTCGGAGCGGTTTACGCAAGTATTATCTTAAAATCTTTCTTTGTTATCTGTTAACGGCATCTACAAACCGCAGGAAGCCGGCCTGCCCCTGGGGATCCATCTTATACACGCCGGCATCCTCCAGCACCTGGGAAAAGACCCTTCCCGTTTCCTCTAGGAGAATGTCCATGGCGTTGTCCGGGGTAAAGGTGTGACGCTTCTTCAGTTCTTCCACCCAGGCCCCATGCTTTTCCAGGACAGGATCCTGGGACACATCCCGGTTTTCTACCACAGCCTGGGCCAAATCCGTCAGTTCCCCCTTCAACCGGCTGGGCAACACCGCCAGTCCCATCACCTCGATCAAGCCGATGTTCTCCTTCTTAATATGGTGCTTATCTCCGTGGGGGTGGAACAGACCCAAAGGATGCTCCTGGGTGGTCAAATTGTTCCGCAGCACCAGATCCAGTTCGAACCGCTCTCCCCGTCTCCGGGCAATGGGTGTAATGGTGTTGTGCTTTTCCCCATCGGTCTCGGCATAGATGGTACATTCCGGATCGGAATAACTCCGCCAGCAATTCAGAATCTTCTCTCCCAACTCTGCCAGACGCTTGGGATCCTCTCCATTCAGCCGCAGAACACTCATGGGCCAGTTCACAATCCCCGCCCGAATGTCCTCATAGCCCCGGAAGGTCAAACTCCGGATCAACTCTGCCCGTTCCATGGCAAATTCATAGTGACCGCCCTGGAAATGCTCATGGCTCAGAATACTGCCTCCCACAATGGGCAAATCCGCATTGGAGCCCACAAAATAATGGGGCATCCAGGCCACAAATGCCAACAGCTTTTCAAAGGCACTGCGATCAATCTTCATGGGGGTATGCTTCTGATTGAACACAATGCAGTGCTCCGGGTAATACACATAGGGCGAATACTGCAAGCACCATTCCTCCCCCAACAGATCAAAGGGGATGATGCGATGGTTCTGTCGGGCAGGATGGTTCATCCGTCCGGCGTAGCCCTCATTTTCCACGCACAACTGGCACTTGGGGTAATTCCGCTGGGGCGCATTTTTTGCCGCCGCAATGGCCTTGGGGTCTTTTTCCGGCTTGCTCAGGTTGATAGTAATATCCATCTTGCCATAGGGACTGTCGTAAGTCCAGCGCATATCCTTTGCAATGCGGTAGCGTCGAATATAGTCCGTGTCCCCACTGAACTGATAATACCAGTCAGTGGCCGTCTGGGGAGAGATTTGGTATTTTTCCCGGAACGTCCGACGCACTTCCCGGGGCATGGGGGTCAGTGCCCCCATAATCCGGGTATCGAACAGATCCCGGGAGGTCACATCATCCTGGCATAGACCCCGGCGGCAGGCGTCATCCAGCAACCCCTTCAAGATTTCTTCCAAATCCTCTGTCAGAAGTTCCTCGCTGGGGCAATAGCTGTCCAGCCCCATGAGATCCAAAAGCCGGTTGGTCAACACCACATGATCCTCCGGCTCGGCCAGGCCATGGTTCATGGCATAGGCCACCAGGGAATCAAGATACGTCTCTATTTTCATTTTGCACCCTCCTTTGTTTATTCCACTTCCATTTTGACGCCACCCTGGGGACGGATGGACAGCACATGGCAAGCTCCCTGGCCCAGAGCTTTGTCAATTCCGGCCTGGAAGGATTCCAGCAAATCTAAAGGCACGAAGGCCTGAACCGTTCCGGCGAATCCGCCGCCATGAACCCGATAGGCTCCCCGGCCCTGCAAATACTTCTCACACAAACCCAGGGCAACCGCCATGGGCTGCTGGCGAATGTACCCAGCGGGGATGACATTTTGCAGGTACATCCAACTGGAGAAACCGGACTCCTTCACCAGCTCCAGGAACCGGGAAAATCTTCCCTGCTCCAATGCTTCCACCATCTCCGGCACCCGGCGATTTTCCTGATACTCGTGGATGGCACGCATCACGGCCCGGTCACCAAATTGGCATCGCAACTCCGGGATGGCTGCATAGAAGTCCTCCTCTGGAATTTGGGTGGTGACTTCCTTGCTGAAATAGCTGCACAGCGCCTTCAACTCTCCGGGAATGGCTGAATACTCCTCTGTTAGATCTGCATGATCTGCCCGGGAATCGATGATGCACAGCGCATGACCCGCCGTGGAAAAATCAAAGTCCACCGGGGAAATGACCGGATGCTCCTTGTCTGCAAAATCAATGGTGACAAGCCCCCCCACTGCCGAAGCAGTCTGATCCATCAAGCCACAGGGCTTCCCGAAAAATACATTTTCTGCATACTGACCGATCTGGGCAATCTCCGGCTGAGACACTTTTCCATCGAAAAACAGGTGATTCACAATGGTGCCCACCAAAACCTCATAGGCCGCCGAGGAACTCAATCCCGACCCAGGCAACACTGTGGACTCCACATAGGCATCAATGCCTCCCACCGGGCATCCCAGTTCCCGGAATCGTGCCACAACTCCCCGCACCAGAGCCGCGGTGGAGTTAATTTCCTCGGCAACCGGCTGAAGCTCCCGGACGGAAACCTGACACAAGGGATATCCCTTGGACTGGATTCGAATCCACTCCGTTCCGTTGAGCCGGACGGCGGCCCGGGTATCCAGATTCACCGCTCCCGCCAGAACCCGGCCACGCTGATGGTCAGTATGGTTTCCAGCGATTTCCGTTCTGCCTGGGGCAGAGAAATATTCCTGGGGAATCCCCTCAAAATAGGTGGCAAACCCCACATCAAGAGCGTGCTTCCCCTCAGAGGTCAGCATAAGCGCAGGACTAGACATTGACATTTCCTCCCGTTTCCTCAGGCCATTGGCCCAGAATTCTGATACTAGTATACAACTCTCCCGAAAAAAAGGGAAGTCAATTTTCGTTCCATTTGTTGCATATTTGGAATTGGATATGATAAACTGGAGAAAAAACAGGAGGCCAGCCATGAAACAACTGCTCATAACCGGATTTGACCCCTTTGGCGATCAACATATCAACCCCGCCTGGGAGGCAGTCCGGGCTCTTCCGGACACCCTGGGTGCCTATCAATTGACCAAACTGGAGATCCCCACCCAATTTTCCAAAGCCAGTGAAAAAATTCTCGCCCTGGCCCAGTCCCTTCACCCGGATGTGATCCTCTCCGTGGGGCAGGCAGGTGGTCGGGATGCCATCACCCCCGAACGGGTAGCCATCAATCTGATGGATGCCCGGATCCCGGACAATTTGGGATACCAGCCCCGGGAAGTGCCCATCGTCCCCGGCGGCCCCGATGGGTTGTTTTCCACCCTCCCCGTTTCTGCCATGGCCCATGCTGTGGTTCAGGCCGGACTCCCCGGCCGGGTTTCCCTGTCTGCCGGGAGCTTCGTTTGCAACGATACCCTTTACCGTCTGCTGTTCCACTTTTCCGGAAGTCCCACCCGGGTGGGGTTTGTCCATGTCCCCTACCTCCCCCAGCAGGCCGGCTCCGCCTATCCCAGCATGACGCTGGAGGAAATGTGCCAGGGGCTTTGTGCTATCATTCTGGCCTTGGACGACTAAAATCCATACCATTCCAGTTGGATTGTGCAAATTTAACAATTTCCCTCTTGATTCTTTGGCATCCCTTTTTTCGGTTTTTGCTTGAAAAATGAGTCTACCTTTTATACAATGAAAAAAAGCGTTTTTCCCACACCCGGATAACGCCAGGAATTCCGGGTGGTGTGGCGAACGCTGTTTTTTATTTGAACAAACTGGAGGTATACGTTATGTTTGAGACCATGGAACTCCCCGTTCGCAGAGGCAATGTCCCCCTTCGGGTTGCTAGAGGCCACTTCGCCACCAACCACAGCCACATCAACTACTACATCGACATCACCAATCAGAAAATCCGCCTAGCCGACGCCAAGGCTGTCGCCGCCGAGCTGGCAAAACATTTCGCCAATACCCAAGTTGATACCATTTTGTGTATGGACGGCATGACCCTGGTTGGCGCTTGCCTGGCAGAGGCTCTCACCTCCAGCCATCGTCCTGCCAGTGACGCCCAGGAAATTTGTGTGGTAGAACCGGAATACAACTCCGTTAATCAGATGGTGTTCCGGGACAACGTTCAGCCCCGGATCCGGGATAAGAAGGTTCTGGTACTGATGGCCAGCATTACCACCGGTTACACCGCCAAACGGGGCGTGGCCGCCACCCGGTATTACGGCGGCACCGTGGTGGGTGTCACCGGCATTTATCGCGCGGTAAATCAGTTGGAGGATGCCTCCGTTCCCGTCAGCTCCATCTATTCGTTGCAGGATCTTCCGGACTACGAAAGCTACGACCTGAACCACTGCCCCTTCTGCAAGTCCGGCCGCCGCATTGATGCCCTGGTAACCAGCAACGGCTACACCAAGCTGTAATCCCCCTGCCCCGGAGAATTTGTCAGCAAACTGTCTAATTTCCCCAGTTCATTCTTGTGGAAAACAGCTGTATTTACCAAATCCCCTTGAAATCCTTGTCAGGTGCATTATAATAGGGGTAGCAATCCATTGCATTTTAGAGATTTGTTTGAGGAGGAGATTCCCATGTACACCGAAGCACAAAAAGAAGTTCTGAACAAGATTTCCCAAATTGGCATTATCCCCGTCATCGCCATTGACGACGCCGCAAAGGCCGTCCCCCTGGCAAAGGCTCTGGTGGCCGGTGGCCTGCCCGCCGCCGAAGTCACCTTCCGCACCGCTGCTGCCGAGGACGCCATTCGCGCCATCGCCAAGGAAGTGCCCGATATGCTTCTGGGTGCCGGCACCGTCCTGACCAAGGATCAGGTTGACCGTGCTCTGGATGCCGGTTGCACCTTCCTGGTCAGTCCCGGCTTCAACCCCAACATCACTGCTTATGCCCTGGAGAAGGGTGCCCTGATGATTCCCGGCACCAAGACCCCCGGCGAAATGGAACAGGCCATGGAAATGGGTCTGGAAGTGGTGAAATTCTTCCCCGCCGAAGCCAACGGCGGTGTATCCTTCCTGAAGAATGTGGCCGGCCCCTACAAAACCATCAAGTGGATGTGCACCGGCGGCATCAACGCCAAGAACGTCAACGACTACCTGGCCTTCAACCAGATCACTGCCTGCGGCGGCACCTGGATGTTCAAGAAGGGCAGCGAAGATCTCATCAAGACCGAAAACTGGGAGGAAGTCACGCGACTGTGCAAGGAAGCCGTCAATACCATGCTGGGCTTTGAAGTCCGTCACGTGGGTTTGAACTGCGCCAACCGGGAAGAGGCCGCCGAGATCGCCCAGGCCTTCTCCAACCTCTTCGGTTTCCCCTACAAGCCCGGTAATTCCTCTGATTTCTCCGGAATCGGCGTGGAGTGCAACCACTATCCCAAGCTGGGTAAGCTGGGTCACATCGCCATCGGCACCAATTCTGTGGAGCGTGCCATGTTCCAGTTGGAGCGCAAGGGCGTGAAGTTCAACCACGAGGAGTACAAGTCCATGAAGAACGGCAAGGTCGTTGCCATCTACCTGGAGCAGGAATTCGGTGGTTTCGCCGTGCATCTGGTTCAGAAGTAATCTAACCCCAATAAAAACCAAAATCGCCGTCCCTTATCCCAGGGACGGCGATTTATGATTTGTTATACCAACGCCATACACATTCCGCAGAACACCACCAGTGTCACCACCGTCAGCACCGAGCAAACCCCCGATGCCAACCCATAGTCCGCTTCCTTCTTCCCCAAACCCGGAGCCAGATAGCTGGCAGGCAAGGCACAATACAGCAGCAGCACCCATCGTGCCACAGGCTCCACCCCGGGGATCCAACCCAAAATCACCTGGCTCAGGAGCCCACCCAATACCAGATAGCCTCCCAGAAATGCCCCACAAACCCGGAAAATATCCCGGCGCAATGCCTTTTCCATGGAGAAATTGTACCCAACAGAGAATAGCATTACACAGCTAACCGGCTGGGACAAGAAACTTGTGGTCTGCGTCACCACAGACAGCACCCCCACATTCTCCATCCAACCGGTAATCCCTGTCAGATTCAGCGCCAAGCCCAATCCACTCATAATCACCAGGGGCGAACACACCACCCCTTTGACAATTTGCCTTCCCGTTGGATTTTCTCCCGTTTTGGCAGACAGAATGGCAATAACGGGATAGGCTACCACCGCCTGCCCCAGATCCATCATCCCCATTCGGTAGCTTTCTGCTGCCCCAAACAGGGTAATGGTCAGGGGAATTCCCAACATTCCCGTCTCATGGGCGGCAAACAGCATGGGCAGGTTGTGATATCCCATTTTCCCCAGTTCCGGAACGCCAACAACGTACCGATTCCCAGAGGAATCACCCCGAGAGCCATACTAATCAGGGACTCTGCCCCCACCTTAGCCGTCAGACAGGACTGAAACACCACACAGGGCAATCCGAACCGCACCGCAAACTGCTAAAGTCCCATAACCTCTTCCGTGGTCAGACTTCCCTTGACCCGCGCCAACCTTCCCAGCAGCACTACCATCAAAATAGGCAGGATCACCTGGGCAATGGACAACAGTTTTTCCATCATTCTACCTCCCTTTCCCATTCCTGGATCCGTTCCAGAAAGGGCTTTGCGTACCATCTTGCTTTCATTTCCCCCACCCCGGAAATCCGGCGGAACTGGGTGGAATTTTTTGGTTTCTTCCGGGCCATCTCCCCCAGGGTGCTGTTGGAAAAGACCACATAGGCCGGAACCTGTTCCCGCCGGGCAATTTCACTCCGGAGGATGCACAGTTCTTCATACAGATCCTGCTCCTGTTCTGACAATCCCTCGACCCCGGCCTCGGTTGTGCTTCCCTCCTGGGGAAGCATCTCCTTGCGCACCTGCTGGATCACCGTTTCTCCATGGAACAACACCTGACCAGCCTTGGCCGTAAGGCGAAGGGCCGTATCCTCCTGGATCAAATACCCCTCCATGGTCAGATGGTCGATCATGCTCCGGATCCGGCTCCGTCCCACTTTGGGGAGCAAGCCGAAAGTCGTGATTTCCTCCAGCCCCAGTTCCAGAATTCCTTTTTCCCGACTTCCCTGGAGAATTTTCGCCAGCATCGATGGACTGACCCATGTCCCCACCTTGTCATAGGCTCGCCGGACGCAGGACAGAATCATCTGGCTCTCCCGGGTGATATCTACCGGTTGGAACTCGCTGGAACACACACCGCAATGACCGCAGGCCTCCGGATGCTCCTGGCCAAAATATTGGAGGATGTACCCTCGCAGGCAGTCCCGGCTCTGGCAATAAGCCTCCATTGCGCCCAGACGAACCAGTTCCTGCTCCCGCAGAAGGGTCTGCTGTTCCGGGGTCACATTTTCATGTTTCCCCGAATTGGCAATCAAGTATTTTGCCATCTGAACGTCCCCTGGGCTGTACAGCAAAATGCACTCTGCCTCCGAACCGTCACGGCCCGCCCGACCTGCTTCCTGGTAGTAGGCCTCCATACTCTTGGGCATATTATAATGTATCACATAGGAGACGTTGGATTTATCAATACCCATTCCAAACGCATTGGTTGCCACCATCACCCTGCGCCGGTCGTAGAGGAAATCCTCCTGATTCTGCCCCAACTCTCCTTCTTCCAGCCCGGCATGGTATCGGGTGGCCTCATATCCCCAATCCAGGAGCATCTGGCAGACACTTTCCACCTTCTTCCGGGTGGAACAATAGATGATCCCACTTTTCTCCCGGCGCTGGGCCATCAGTTGACGCAGGGTTTCGTCCTTGCTCTCCGGGGTGAGTACATCGAAAAACAGGTTTGGCCGGTCGAATCCCGTCATCGTCCGCACCGGATCTCGCAGTTCCAAAATCCGCTCCACATCCTGACGCACCTGGGCCGTGGCTGTCGCAGTGAAGGCCCCCACCACAGGCCGCCGGGGCAGGCTTCGGATGAATGTCACAATTCTTAGATAGCTGGGGCGAAAATCCTGGCCCCATTGGGATATACAGTGGGCCTCATCCACCGCCAGGAAGGAAACCTGCAACCGGCTGACAATCTCCCCGAATCCGGAATAGTCCAGCCGCTCCGGCGTCACATATACGATTTTGTATTGTCCCGCCGCCAGATTCCGGTACACCGCCCGCATCTGTTCGGCAGAAAGGGTGCTGTTGATATAAGCCGCCGGGATGCCCATTCCCTTCAGCGTCATCACTTGATCCCGCATCAGGGAAATCAGCGGCGAGATCACCAGGGTGATCCCCGGCATCATCAGCCCGGGCACCTGGTAGCATACGCTTTTGCCGCCCCCTGTTGGCATAATGCCAAATACGTCCCGGCCGGCCAAGGCACCGTCGATGAGCGCCTCCTGCCCCGGGCGAAATTCCCGGTAGCCGAAGTATCGCTCCAGGATTTGATATTTGTCCATAAATGTCCTCGTTTTCTCCGGAATCCATGGGATTTCTCCGGGGAATTTTTCAAACCTTCCTTATTATGCGTCCAACGCCCTGGAAAGTCAAGCCCCACGTCCTTGTGGGCTTTTCCGGTTGTCTGTGGGGAAAATCTGTGGTAGAATAGGGAAAAACCCTCCCCGTCCAGGGAGGCCAAGGGAGAATCATCATGTATTCACGGGTCTATGTGGAAATCACCAATCGATGCAACCGCAGTTGCTCCTTCTGTCCCGGAACCACCCGGCCGGGCCATAGCCTCACCATTTCGGAGTTTCGGCTTTTCGCCCAAAAGCTCCAGGGTGTCACCGAATATCTATACTACCATTTAATGGGCGAACCCCTCACCCACCCGGATCTTCCGGATATGATCGCCATCGCCACGGAACTGGGCTTCCGTTCTACCATCACCACCAACGGCACCCTTCTGCCCCAACGGGGTCAGACCCTCATCGACAGTGGGGTGTACAAGGTCAATATCTCTGTCCACTCCTTTGAGGATGGAACGGAGGAGGACTATCTTTACTATATCGCCGGATGTCTGGACTTTGCCGCCCGGGCATCCCAGGCCGGGACATTGGTGGTGTTGCGCCTGTGGAACAACGGCTGCGACTTTGGGCGGAATCGCCGTACCGAAGAACTGATGCACCATGCCTTTCCCGGTGAATGGGTGATCAGTCCCCGGGGCACCAAACTGGCTCAACGGGTCTATCTGGAACACGCTGACCGGTTTTCCTGGCCAGATCTTCAGGAAGAGGATTTGGGAGAGCAGGTCTTTTGCTACGGGCTGAAGGATCATTTCGGGGTACTTTGTGACGGTCGGGTGGTGCCATGCTGTCTGGATCGGGAGGGGGAGATCACCCTGGGCAATCTGTTCCAGGAGGATATCCACACCATTTTGTCCAATCCCCGGGCCCAGGCCATGGTGGAAGGATTCCGATGCCGCCAGGCCACCGAGGAACTTTGCCGGAAATGCGGCTACGCCCGGCGGTTTGGATAACCCGGGATTTTTCCCGGGTTTCCCTTGACAATGGCTGCTTCCGGGGGTATAATAGCCAGGTAGATCTGGGCTTGTAGCGCAGTTGGGAGCGCACCACATTCGCATTGTGGGGGTCGAGGGTTCGAATCCCTTCAAGTCCACCAGAAAAGAAGCACCTTTTGTCCAATGGCAAGAGGTGCTTCTCTTCTATAAAATC
>CAZSAZ010000047.1:0-10403 GCA_964604925.1 uncultured Oscillospiraceae bacterium
CGGCAGAAACGGCGATGGAGATGCCTTTGTATGCAGGGCCGTAGAGTACGGCCTTCTTCTGCCCCAGTTTGTCAAAGTAGGCCTTGGCATAGAATTCGCCCAGTTTGGCAATTTCCTCACCGGTTTTGATCATACCGGCGTTGATGAAATAGGGAATCTTTCGACCGGATTTGGCGGTAAAATCACCAAACTTCAACACGCCGGCCTGTTGCAGGAATTCAATAAACTCTCTTTTGTATGCTTCCATGATGCTATCTCCTTTTTATGGCATGGTGGAAGAGGCTCAGGATGAGCCATCTCCGTCTGGAATTCAAATGTCCACGTTGATCTGGTACAGTATACCACAAAAAGCCCAGTCCTGCAAGGGACTGGGCAGGTTTTTTAGTCGCAGAACTCGGCAACGCACCGCTCATAGGCGGCAACGGGATCCGCAGCTGCGGTGATGGGACGACCCACCACGATATAGTCCGAACCGATGGTCTTGGCAGCGGCGGGGGTCATGACCCGCTTCTGATCGCCCACGTCTCCATCAGCAAAGCGAACGCCGGGGGTGATGGTCAAAAAGTTCTTGCCACACCGGTCGTGAACCTTGCCGGACTCCAGAGGGGAGCACACAATGCCGTCCAGACCAGCGTTTTTGGCGGTCTCGGCGTAGTGCATCACCACTTCGTCTATGGGGGCGTGGATCATCAGATCTTGTTCCATGCTCTGCTGATCGGTGGAGGTGAGCTGGGTCACGGCGATGAGCAACGGACGGGTGCCATCGGGACGGGTCAGACCCTCCAAAGCGGCCTGCATCATGGCGGTGGTACCGGCGGCGTGGAGATTGGTGATGTCCACATCCAGACGGCTGAGCACTGCCATGGCCTTTTTCACCGTGTTGGGGATGTCGTGGAGCTTTAGATCCAGGAAGATTTTATGGCCTCTGGCCTTGATTTCCCGGACAATGCTGGGGCCTTCTGCGTAGTACAGCTCCATGCCGATTTTCACAAAGGGCTTTTTATCAGTGAACTGATCCAAAAAATTCAATGTGGCCTCCCGGCTGGCGAAGTCACAGGCAATGATTACGTCTTTTCCCATGAGTGGGCACCTCCAATAATATCAGTCAATTGTTCAATATGGTATTTCTTCATCACGTGGGGCAACTGCTCCACGATGCGCTTGCAGGCGAAGGGATCCACCAAATTGGCAGCTCCCACCTCTACGGCGGTGGCACCTGCCAGCATCAGTTCGATCACATCCTCGGCAGAGGTCACGCCGCCCATGCCCACAATGGGGATGGACACGGCCTCATAGACCTGGTAGACCATCCGCACGGCCAGGGGCAGCAAAGCGGGGCCGGACATTCCGCCAGTTTTGTTAGCAAGGATGGGGGCCTTCCGATTCAAATCAATGCGCATTCCCAACAGGGTGTTGATCAGGCTGACGCCGTCGGCGCCGCCTTCCTCCACAGCCCGGGCAATGGCGACAATGTCGGTGACGTTGGGGGAGAGCTTGACAATCACCGGCTTGTGGGTCACGGCTTTTACCGCCTGGGTGACCTCCTTGGCCATGGCGGGGTCTGTGCCAAAGCTCATGCCACCACCGTGGACATTGGGGCAGGAGATGTTGACCTCCAGACATCCCACTTGTTCCTGGGCATCCAGTTTTTCACAGGTTTTCACATATTCTTCCAGGGAAAATCCGGAGACATTGGCCATGACTGGCTTGTGGAAGAAAGACTTCATCTCCGGAAGCTCCTGGTCGATGACGTGATCCACGCCGGGATTTTGCAGTCCCACAGCGTTGAGCATACCGCCGTCGTATTCTGCAATCCGGGGAGTGGGGTTGCCGAAACGGGGGTGGAGGGTAGTTCCCTTAAAGGAGAAGGTTCCCAGACAGTTGATATCATACAGTTGGGCAAACTCCTTGCCAAAGCCGAAGGTACCGGAGGCAGGGATGATGGGATTGTCCAGAGGCAGTCCGCAAAGGTTGACCTGAGTGTTCACTGGAACACCTCCTCTCGGGGAAATACCGGGCCGTCTTTGCAGACCCGTTTATAGCCGCTTTTGGTCTGAATGGAGCATCCCATACAGGCTCCAAAGCCGCAACCCATCCGTTCTTCCAGGGAATACTGACCCGGGGTGGTCATGATGCGCTCCATGGCGCGGAACATGGCCATGGGGCCGCAGGAGTAGAAATAGGAGTAAGACAGGGTGGCAATCACATCGGTGACGAAGCCCTTGGTACCCAAGGAGCCATCGGCGGTGGCGATATGAACGGGCACGCCAAGTGCCTGGAATTCCTGGGCCAGGAATACCTCCTGGGCGGTATTGAATCCCAAAACTACCTGGGGGTGTTTGCCCTGGGCCAGGAGCTTTTTGCACAGGTTATACAGAGGGGGGACGCCTACGCCGCCGCCCACCAACAGGGGGCTGTCCCCGCAGGGGGACAGGTCGTAGCCGTTGCCCAGGCCAGTCAGTACGTCCAGTTGGGTTCCCACCGGAAGGTGGGACATGATTTCCGTGCCGGAACCTACGACCTTGTAAATCAGGGTCAGGGTGGTATCGGAATAGTCACAAACGGAAATGGGCCGGCGGAGGTATTTCTCCGGTAGCTGCAATTCCACGAACTGGCCGCAGTTGGAAATGGCGGAGGTGTCGCCCTCCAGTTCCATCCGGTAGACGGAACTGGTGAGGGCTTCGTTGCTTCGAATGGTAAAAAGTCCTTGTTTCATGCTACCTCCTTAGGCGTCGATGGTGGACACGGAGAAGGTGATTTCCTCCAGTACATTCAGCAGCACCTTCACTGTATCCAGGGAGGTAAAGACGGTGACACCGTTTTCTGTGGCGACCCGGCGGATCAGGAAGCCGTCGGCACCGGCTTTGTCCTTCTGATCCAGGGTGTTCAGCACATAGGTCACATGGCCCTGACGCAGGGAATCCAGAATCTCCTCGCTGCCTTCGCTGATCTTTTTCTTGGAGCGGGTGCGAATTCCGTGGTTTTTCAGGTATGCGGCGGTGCCAGTCGTGGCTTCGATGTTGAAGCCCAGGTTGTAGAAGCGGCGGATCAAGGGCAGAGCATCTTCCTTGTCCTGATCTGCGATGGTGACAAATACCGTGCCATAGTTGGCAACCTTGGTTCCACCGGCCTGGAGGGCTTTGTAGAAGGCTCGGTTCAGGCTGTTGTCATAGCCAATGGCCTCACCGGTGGACTTCATCTCAGGAGACAGGGCGATGTCTGCACCGTGGAGCTTGGAGAAGGAGAACACGGGCACCTTAACATACCAGCGGTTCTTGCTGGGCTGGAGGCCGCCCTGGTAGCCCTGCTCGGCCAGGCTGTGGCCCAGAGCAACTTTGGTTGCAATATTTGCCAGAGGAATTCCGGTAGCCTTAGACAGGAAGGGAACAGTACGGGAGGAACGGGGATTGACCTCAATGATGTACACATCCTCGTTGGGGTCCACAATGAACTGGATGTTGAACAAACCTTCCATGCCAAGTCCTAGACCGAGACGGGTGGTGTAGTCCACCAGAATATCCTTGACCCGGTCGCTGATGGAGAAGGAGGGGTAGACAGAGATGGAGTCACCGGAGTGAACACCGGTGCGTTCCACGTGCTCCATGATGCCGGGGATCAGCACTTCCTTGCCGTCGCATACAGCATCCACTTCCAATTCCTTGCCCATGATGTATTTGTCCACCAGGACAGGGTGTTCCTCGGAAGCGACAATGGCGTACTTGAAGTAGTGGCGCAGTTGATCGTCGTCCCGGACGATCTGCATGGCTCGACCACCCAGCACGAAGGAAGGACGAACCAGAACCGGGTAGCCAATCCGGTTTGCCACCGCAACACCGGCTTCCACGTCGGTGACGGCCTGACCGTTGGGCTGGGGGATGTGGAGGGCTTCCAGCGTCTTTTCGAAGGAATCCCGGTTCTCAGCCCGGTCGATGGCGGCAACACTGGTGCCAATGACAGGCACGCCCAACTGATCCAGCCGTTCGGCCAGGTTGATGGCAGTCTGACCGCCCAGGGTGACGATGATGCCATCAGGCTGCTCCAGATGGATGACATTCATCACATCCTCAATGGTCAAGGGTTCAAAATACAGCTTGTCCGAGCAGGTATAGTCGGTGGAGACAGTCTCCGGGTTGTTGTTGATGATGATGGCCTCGTAGCCGGCTTCCTTAATGGCCCAGATGGCATGGACGGTGGAATAGTCGAACTCCACGCCCTGGCCGATGCGGATGGGGCCGGAGCCTAGGACGATGATCTTCTTCCGATCGGTGACAATGGACTCGTTTTCCTGCTCATAGGTGGAGTAGAAATAGGGCACATAGCTGTCAAACTCACCGGCGCAGGTGTCGATGATCTTGTAGACGGGGAACAAATTCAGCGACTGTCTCATGCGGTACATTTCCACGTCGGTCTTGCCCCACTGAGCACCGACCCAGGCATCAGAGAAGCCCATCTTCTTGGCGTTGCGCAACACCTCCGGGTCACCAGGGTTGGTCTTGATGACGGATTCGTAACGGACGATGTTGGCAATCTTTTCCAGGAAGAACATATCGATCTTGGTGGCACCATAGATGTTGCCCAGGTCGAAGTCCCGACGCATCAGCTCGGCAATGGCGAACAGCCGGTCGTCCCGCACCTGGCAGATGTAGTCCATCAACTGGGAATCGGTCATGTCGTCAAACTTCTTCCGATAAATATGGTTCACGCCGATTTCCAGACCACGGATGCCCTTGAGGAGGGATTCTTCCATGGTTCGACCGATGCTCATGACCTCGCCGGTGGCCTTCATCTGGGTGGACAGGCGATTGTCGGCAGAGGTGAACTTGTCGAAGGGGAACCGGGCTAACTTGGTTACGATGTAGTCGATGCTGGGCTCAAAGGAGGCAGGGGTGGAGGAAATCTGGATTTCATCCAGAGTCAGGCCCAGGGCGACCTTTGCCGTGACCCGGGCGATGGGGTAGCCACTGGCTTTGGAGGCCAGGGCAGAGGACCGGGAGACCCGGGGGTTGATTTCGATGAGGTAGTATTCAAAGGAGTAAGGATCCAGGGCGAACTGGACGTTACAACCGCCTTCGATCTTCAATTCCCGAATGATCTTCAAAGCGGAGTTTTTCAGCATATTGTATTCCCGGGTGGACAGAGTCTGGCTGGGTGCAACCACCATGGAGTCGCCGGTATGGATGCCCACGGGATCAATGTTTTCCATGGAGCAAATGGCAATGGCGGTGTCATTGGAATCCCGCATAACCTCAAACTCAATTTCCTTGTAGCCCTTGATGGACTTTTCCACCAGAACCTGGTGGACAGGGGAGAGTTTCAAGCCATTGGACAGCAGGGGAATCAGTTCCTCATCGTTGTCTGCGAAACCACCGCCGGTGCCGCCCAGGGTGAAGGCAGGACGGAGCACCACAGGGTAGCCGATGTCATGGGCGGCCTTCAGACCTTCTTCCAGGGTGGTGGCGATTTCGCTGGGGCAAACCGGTTCGCCCAGGGATTCGCACAGTTCCTTGAACAGTTCTCGATCTTCGGCACGCTCGATTGATTCAAAGGACGTACCCAGGATTTCTACACCGCACTCTTTCAGCACGCCCTTCTTTGCCAGTTGAACCGCCAGATTCAGGCCGGTCTGGCCACCCAGTCCGGGGACGATGGCATCAGGGCGTTCCTTGCGGATGATTCGGGAGACGTATTCCAAATTCAGAGGTTCCATGTAAACCTTGTCAGCAATGGAGGTATCGCACATGATGGTGGCGGGGTTGGAGTTCAGCAGAATCACTTCATAGCCTTCCTCTTTCAAAGCCAGGCAGGCCTGGGTTCCGGCGTAGTCGAATTCTGCGGCCTGGCCGATGACAATGGGGCCAGAGCCGATGACCATCACTTTCTTGATATCTGTTCTTTTAGGCATTGTTTTTGCTCCTCTCCATCATTTCAATGAACTTGGCGTACATGGGGTGATCGTTGCTCAGGTCGAATTGGGCAGACACGGTGGGATAGACGGTGCTTTCACAGGCTTCGGGGGTTCCGTCCAGCACGTTCACATGGGTGATGCGCAGGCCGGTGCCCTCCAGGGAGGTGTCGTCCAGGACGTAGCTGTGGCTCTGGGGGACGATTTCGATTTTCCCAGTGTCGAGATTCCGAACTGGATGGTTGCAGCCGTGGTGGCCTACCTTCATCTTCTGGATTTTGGCACCGCTGGCCAGGCAGATAATCTGGTGGCCCAAGCCTACACCCAGAATGGGCATTTTCCCCTGAAGCTGACGAACCAGATCAATGACACACTGGGCTTGCTCCGGGTTGCCGGGGCCGTCATAGAGGAACAGTCCATCGTGCTGAAGGGCCATAATCTGTTGAGCGGTGGTGTTGTAGGGAACCACGGTGACATTGCATCCCAGCTTGTTCAGGTTCTTCACCGAACTGAGCTTCATGCCGCAGTCCACGGCAACCACGCTGTAGCGGTGGTTGGGGGTTCGGGCGTACCAGCGTTTGGCACAGCTGACCTTGGCAATGGGGTTGACAGTGGGAGTCCAGGCGGCTATGGCGGCCAGAGCCTGCTCAACCGGAGTGTGGATGGAGGTAATCATGGCCTTCAGGGGGCCTTGATCCCGGATGATCCGGGTGAGCATCCGGGTGTCCATGCCGTAAATGCCAGGAATTCCGTCCTCCTCCATGGATTCGCTCAGGGTTTTGGTGTAGCGGAAGTTGGAGGGCATATCGTTATAGTCCCGGACGATCAAACCGCCGATGCAGGGGTTCTTGGCCTCGTCATCCTCGTCGTTTACGCCGTAGCTGCCGATGATGGGGTAGGTCAGCACTACCATTTGCTCATAGTAGCTGTTCTCCGATGCGATTTCCTGATAGCCAACCATGGAGGTGTTGAACACCAGCTCGGCAATGGCTTCCTTGTCGGCACCGAAGCCCCATCCAGGGAATTCCATGCCGTTTTCCAGCACCAGTTTTTTGTTCATCTGTTCTGCCATACGATTTTTCCTCCTACGATCGTCATTTGATTCTCACCGAATACCTTCCAGCCGGCGAAGGGCGTTGCGCGGCCCTTGGAGCAGAAACATTCGGGGTCGATGGTAATTTCTTTGTTCAAATCCCACAGGGTGTAGTCCTCCTGCTGGGGCAGATGGAATCGTGTTCTGGGGTTGACGGACATCAGTTCCATCAGCCGTTCCAGTGACAGGATCCCGGTTTTCACCAGGTAGGTGTACAACAGAGGGAAGGCGGTTTCGATGCCCACGATGCCCATGGCGCTGCCCTCCAAACCCTTGGCTTTTTCATGGGCGGAATGAGGAGCGTGGTCTGTGGCGATCATATCAATGGTTCCGTCCAGAAGCCCTGCCAGAATTGCCTGTCGATCTTCCTCAGACCGAAGGGGGGGATTCATTTTGAAGCGGCCATCTTCCTGAAGATCCTGCTCCGACAAGAGAATGTAGTGGGGGGCGGTCTCACAGGTCACGTCTACTCCTTCGGCCTTGGCCTGGCGGATTAGCTCCACGCTTTCCTTGGTGGAGATGTGACAGACGTGGTAGGCGCAGCTGGTTTCTTTGGCCAGCTCCAGATCCCGGGCAATGGGACCCCACTCGGATTCAGAACAGATCCCTCGGTGGCCGTGGGCTTTGGCGTACACACCGTCATGGATGTATCCACCCCGAAGCAAGGCATTATCTTCGCAGTGGGCCACCAGGATTTTTCCCAATCGCTTACATTCCATCATCGCTGCACGCATCAGCTCCCGGCTCTGGAGGCCTTTGCCGTCATCGGAAAAGGCGACCACTTTGGGAGCCATGCCTTCCAGATCGGCTAAGGCCTGTCCCTGCTGCCCCACGGTGATGGAACCGTAGGGATGAACCCGGATTCGGGCATCTTTCTCAATGGCCTGGAGCTCCGTGTCCAGATGCTCCAGGGAGTCTGGAACGGGATTTAGATTAGGCATGGCGCATACATCGCTGTAGCCTCCCCGGGCACAGGCTTCTGTGCCGGTGGCGATGGTCTCTTTATACAAAAAACCCGGCTCACGAAGATGTACATGAACATCAACGAAACCGGGTAAAAGGAAACAGTGCTCCGGAGAGATAGAAGGAACACTTCTTGCGTCGTGAGAGGGGATTTCAAAAGATACGTCGTCCAGAATAAAATGACCGTCGCGGTAGCATTTCATACCATGGAACTTCATCATTACGGGCTTGCCCTCCTTCTTGGATTTTATCCTGGGGATTATACCATGAATAGGAGGAAAAGTCAATGCAGGATTTCATGATATTGCTGAAAAAATGTAGAAAAAACTGGGCAGAATGAACAATAAAAGGGCCCATAGAAGGAGTCCCTCCCGGACTTCTTCAAAATTCGGAACGAAGGCGGGAGGGAGGAAGGTCAAAGGATGAGGAAAATCAGTCCCTGGGCGCCTTCGTTGACGATGCGGTTCAGACAGATCCGGAATTTATGCTGGACGGTGTCCGGGGTTTTCAGGAGCTTGGTATTCAGCCCTTCCTGAATCAGCTCATAGACAGATTTGCCAAAGAGGTTGCTTTGCCAAATCTGCTCCGGATCCTCCCCGGACAGGGCGTCCAGCAGGGCTTGGGACTGGGTTTGGTCTCCCACAATAGGGGAGATTTCTGTGTCGATATCCACTCGGATCATGTGGATGGATGGAGCGGAGGCTCGGAGTTTGACGCCGTAGGCAGTGCCCTTTTTCAGAATCTCTGGCTTTTGCAGCGTCATTTCCTCGGTTCCGGGCAAAACCACACCATAGCCGCCGGAACGGGCGGCGGTAAGAGCCGGAGCGATTTTGTCATACTCCACTTTGGCTTTGACAAGCGATTCCAATACCGGAAGCAATTGGCTTTCGCTGTGGATAGGGATGCCAATGCGCTGGGTCAGGGTATCGAAGTATAAGGATTCTGGCAGGGAAATGCGGCAATGAACGGTTCCGGTGGATAGATCGATGGATTCCACCTCCATCTGTCGAACCTGAGGCAGTTCCCTCAGGGGGGACAGGGCCGACTCGGCTTGACCCAGGGTTGGGATATGCCCGGCACATTCCAGCATGGCTTGGGACAAAGCCTGGCGAATGGGGGAGTCCTCCTCCAAAACGTCTATCCATCGGGGCAGATAGAAGCGAAGTTCCCCTAGAGGAAAGGCGTAAAGCAGATCCTGAAGCAGGGCGGCAATGCCTTGGGAGGAAATCGATTGGCAGTCGGCAATGGCTGCATCTACACCATATTTCTCCCGCAACTCATCCCGAAGGGAAGCGGCAGCCTGACCGTTGGGGTTGCGGGTGTTGATGATGGTGAGGAAGGGTTTTCCGGTAGATTGAATGTCTAAAATGGCTCGTTCCTCTGCCTGGATGTAGTCCTGGCGGGGAATGTCCGTGATGGTGCCGTCGGTGGTGACCAGAATTCCGATGGAGGCGTGGGAATCCATAACCTTCCGGGTGCCCAGTTCGGCCGCCTCTGCCAGGGGAATGGGGTGGTCTAACCAGGGGGTGGAGACCATTCGGGGATGGTCGTCCTCGGTGGCTCCTATGGCTCCTTCCACCATGTATCCAACCGAGTCGATGAGACGAACCCGGAGGCGACTTGCCCCATCGGGGCATATTTCCACCGGTTCTTCCGGAACGAACTTGGGTTCGGAGGTCATGATGGTTTTGCCGGAACCGGACTGGGGCAATTCGTCCCTGGCTCTGGCGGCGCGGTCGGGATCGGCAATGTTCGGGATCACAAGTTGTTCCATCAGCCGCCGAATGAGGGTGGATTTGCCGGTACGCACCGGCCCCACGACCCCAATGTAGATGCTTCCGCCGGTTCTGGCGGCGATGTCTGCGTAAATGGTTTCCATAGCCAGCCTCCTTGTTGATTGCGGCAGGAGGCTTGCTCCTGCCATGGGTTACAAGAAGGGTATGTCCCGGAGGGGAGAAATAGAACATCCCTCCGGCTTTTGCCCGGAGGGATGGAAATTCAAATGTTATTGATGGTGGCCTGGAGGTAATGCTCGTTGAGCTGCTCGGTAAACTCCTTTGCAGCGTTGTAGCCCATTTTCCGTTGTCGGTTGTTCATGGCGGCAACCTCCAAAATCACAGCCAGGTTTCGTCCCGGGGTGACAGGGATGGTGTTCAGAGGGATATCTACCCCCAAAATGTTCATACATTTGTCGTCGATTCCCAGCCGGTCATATTCCTGGTTGGTGTTCCAGGGGACGATGTTGACCACCAGGTTGATCTCATTTTCTGCCTTCACAGCGCCAATGCCAAAGAGCTTGGCCACGTTGACAATGCCAATGCCACGAAGCTCAATATAGTTACGGATGAGGCTGGGGGCAGAGCCCATGAGGGAGGTGGGGGACACACGCTTGATTTCCACGGCGTCATCGGCAATGAGTCGGTGGCCGCGTTTAATCAGCTCAAT
>CAZSAZ010000048.1:0-10216 GCA_964604925.1 uncultured Oscillospiraceae bacterium
GAAAACGTCCGGGATTGGTGCATTTCCCGTCAGCTGTGGTGGGGCCATCAGATCCCTGCTTGGACTTGCGAGTGCGGCCATATGACCGTCTCCCGGGAGGATCCCACCGCTTGCGAAAAGTGCGGTTCCAGCCATATCACCCGGGAAGAGGATGTTCTGGATACCTGGTTTAGCTCGGCTCTGTGGCCCTTTGAGACCCTGGGTTGGCCGGAACAGACCAAGGACTTCGACTATTTCTATCCCACCGATGTGCTGGTGACGGGATATGACATCATCTTCTTCTGGGTGGCCAGAATGATTTTCTCCGGCTGTGAGCATACCAAGAAGCCCCCCTTCCACACCGTTCTCATCCATGGACTGGTGCGGGATAACCAGGGTCGGAAAATGAGTAAGTCCCTGGGCAATGGCATCGACCCCCTGGAAATGATCGATAAGTACGGCTGTGATGCCCTGAGAATGAACATGGTCACCGGCAACTCCCCCGGAAACGATATGCGCTTCTATGTGGAGCGTACCGAGGCTATGCGGAACTTCGCCAACAAGCTCTGGAACGCATCCCGGTATGTGCTGATGAACATCCAGGAAGGGGAGACCTACGATCTGCCTGAGATGGAGGAACTGGAGACTGCGGATAAGTGGGTACTGTCCAAGCTCAACACCCTCGTCAGTGAGGTGACGGAGAATCTGGAAAAGTACGAACTGGGCGTGGCTGTGCAGAAGATCTACGACTTTATCTGGGATACCTACTGCGACTGGTATATCGAAATGACCAAGGCGCGGTTGTTCTCCGATGATGCCCAGCGGAAGCACACTGCGGTTTCCGTTCTGGTGTATGTGCTGGATCAGACTCTGCGGCTGCTCCATCCCTTCATGCCCTTCATCACGGAGGAAATCTGGCAGGCCATTCCCCATGAAGGGGAGGCTCTGATTGTGGCCTCCTGGCCGAAGTACCGCCAGGAGCTGAACTTCCAGGCAGATGAGGCCATGATGGAGTCTGTGATGGAAGCCATCCGCTCCATCCGCAACCGCCGGGCCGAGATGAACGTGCCCCCCAGCAAGAAGGCGGCTCTGTACGTCCTGACGAACAAGCCCCAGGTGTTCCAGGAAGGGGAAGGCTATCTGCTTCGCCTGGCTTCCGCCGATAGCGTTACCATCCTGACCCAGGAGCCGGAACATCTCGATGGCCTGGTCACTTGCACCACCGCCGATGCCAAGCTCTATATCCCCATGGGCCAGTTGGTGGACGTGGCAAAGGAGCTGGAGCGGGTGAACAAAGAATTGGAGAAGGCAAGAAAGAATCTGGCCTCCATCCAGGGCAAACTAGCCAACGAGAAGTTTATCTCCCGTGCCCCGGAAAATGTGGTGGCAGCAGAGAAGGAAAAGGCAGCAAAGGCGGCTGCGTTGATTCAGCAGCTGGAAGCATCCCTGGCTTCCATGGAAAAGCTGGCCTAATCCCAATCCCATCGAATTTCATACCTTTCCCCGACGGATCCATTCCCGATCCGTCGGGGATTTTTTGATTTCCGCAAATCCGTTTCCCAAATCCGACTGTAAATCTCTCCTGGAAGGATTATACTGGTGATAACCATGAGAAAGGAGGAAATACAATCATGCAGTTTACCAGTTTTTTGGAAAACGGACGACTGACCATTGCCTTGACCGGGGAGATTGACCATCACCGGGCCAGAAGCTATATTGAACAAATTGCTGGAAAAATCGACGCTTACACCCCGGAGGAGTGTGTGCTGGATTTTTCCGACGTGACGTTTGTGGACTCTTCCGGAATCGCCGTGGTCATCAATTCCCTTCGCCGGATGACCCAGATTGAAGGAACGCTTATCTTATCGGGGATTTCGGAGCAACCCATGCGGGTATTTCGAACCTCGGGAATCGATAAGCTGGTTCAGATCAAGGAGGCAGTGTAAGTGAAATTTGAAAATTATGTGGTTTTGGAGTTCCCCAGCAAATCCAGCAACGAGGCCTTTGCCCGGTCGGCAGTGGCCTGCTTTGCCTCCCAATTGGATCCGACGCTGGAAGAAATGGGGGATATCCGCACGGCGGTGTCCGAGGCTGTGACCAATGCCATTGTCCATGCCTACCCGGATACATATGGCCTTGTGACCCTTCGGTGCCGGATTCTGAAGGACAATGTGCTGGATATTGTGGTAAAGGACCGGGGAATTGGAATCCTGGACATCGATCAGGCTCGGAAACCTATGTTCACCACTGGCGGTAGCGAACGCAGTGGCATGGGATTTACCATCATGGAAAGTTTCATGACCACCTTGGAGATTCACTCCAAGCCGGGAAAAGGCACCACGGTGCATATGCGCCGGAAGATTGGACGGCGGCAATGAGCCGGATCGAGGAACTGATCTCCCGGGCCCAGGCAGGAGAAACAGGTGCGATGGACGACCTGGTTCGGGAAAACAGCGGCCTGATCTGGTCGGTGGCCCGGCGATTTGTTGGCCGGGGAGTGGAATCGGAGGATCTATATCAACTGGGATGTCTGGGATTTTTGAAGGCGGTGGAGGGATTTGATTTTTCCTTCGGAACCCATTTTTCCACCTACGCCGTTCCGAAAATCGCCGGAGAAATCCGCCGGTTTCTGCGGGATGACGGAGCCATTAAAGTGTCTCGCTCCCTCAAAGAACAAGCGATTCTCATCCGCCAGACCCGCTCGGCACTGTCCAATGCCCTGGGACGGGAGCCAACGGTGAAGGATCTGGCTCAACACACAGGCCTGACGGTGGAACAAATTGCTTTGGCGGAAACGGCGACAGCAGAGGTGGAATCCATCCACCGGGAAACCGGGGAAGATGGCTTCACCCTGGAACAAATTCTCACCGACACAGAATCGGAAGATCGGATGGTGGAACGTCTTGCCCTTCGCCAGGCCATCAGTCAATTGCCCCAACGGGAGCGTACCCTAATTTCCCTGCGCTATTACCACGGCTTGACCCAGGATCGGGTGGCCAAAGTGCTGGGAGTGAGTCAGGTACAAGTGTCCCGGCTGGAAAAAAAGATTCTCCAACTCCTGCGGGAGCACTTGCAAGCTCCTTGAATCATGTCCGGTACGCTCCCAACATGGGGGCGTTCTTTTTTGAAATGGAGGCTTTCCCTTTTTGTTTTTTTATGGTACACTGTATGGTACAAAAAGAAAAAGTATATAGAAAGACGGTTAGGTGTTTTGCTATGAATCAAGAATATGAATCCCGCTTCCTGACAGCTCGAAAACAATACATTCGCTCCTGTTTTGCCGGCTTAAATCCCATGCAGCAAGAGGCCGTGATGACCACAGAGGGGCCGCTGCTGTTGCTGGCCGGTGCCGGTTCGGGAAAGACCACGGTACTCATCAATCGAATTGCCAATCTGGTTCGCTTCGGCTCTGGCAGTGAAAGCAATCATGTCCCGGACTTTGTTACCCAGGAGGATGTGGCATTTTTGGAGCAGTTTCCCATGCAACCCAGTGTAGAGGATTTGCTGCGGGCAGACCGGCTTTGTGCAGAAGCTCCTGCCGCTCCCTGGAAAATCATTGCCATCACCTTTACCAACAAAGCTGCCAACGAACTGAAAGAGCGGCTTGCCAAGATGCTGGGGCCCCAGGCCATGGACATTTGGGCCATGACCTTCCACTCAGCCTGCTGTCGGATTTTACGTAGAGATGCGGAGCTGTTGGGATATTCCAGCCGCTTCACCATTTACGATTCCTCGGATTCCGAACGGGTGATGAAACAGGTCATTCAGGATCTGGGATTGGACGACAAAACCTTCCCGGCCAAGGTGGTCTTGAGTCAGATTAGCCGCCAGAAAGATGCCATGTCCACCCCGGAGGATTGCGCAGAGCGAGCCCGGGAGAGTAACGATCTTCAGTTGACCCATGTGGCCAAGTGCTATGCTCGATATCAAGCCCGGTTGAAGGAAAATGATGCGGTGGACTTTGATGACATCATCTATCTGACGGTGCGTCTGCTTCAGGAGCACCCGGAGGTTCGCCGGTATTACCAGCGGAAATTCCGCTATGTTCTGGTGGACGAGTACCAAGACACCAATCATATGCAGTATCTTTTGACCTCTCTTCTGGCCGGAGGCCATGAGAATCTCTGCGTGGTGGGTGACGATGACCAGTCCATCTATCGGTTCCGGGGAGCCAGCATTGCCAATATTCTGGACTTTGAGTCCCAATATTCCTCTGCCCGAATGATCCGACTGGAACAGAACTACCGTTCCACCCAGGCTATCTTAAATGCCGCCAACGGAGTCATTGCCCATAACACCGGTCGGAAGGGGAAGAAACTTTGGACGGATAACGGAGAAGGGGAGCGGGTCATTTCCTACGAAACCTTCAACGAAAGCGAGGAGGCGGCCTATGTGGCAGCACGGGTATTGGAATATGCCCGGGGAGGACAGGGATTCCAAACCTGCGCCGTACTCTACCGAACCAATGCCCAGTCCAATGCCGTGGAATATGCCTTTAAGCGCAATGGTATTCCATACCGAATCATCGGGGGCACACGATTCTTTGACCGAGCCGAAGTCAAGGATATGCTGGCCTATCTGTGCCTCATCAACAACCGGGCGGACGATTTACGGCTTCTGCGGATTGTAAACCATCCGCCCCGAGGACTGGGGGCAAAAACCATCGAAACGGCTCAACGCCTGGCTCGAGCTGAAGGGAAAAGTTTGTATCATGTTCTGAGCCATTCCGGAGACTATGCCCCTCTGGAAAAACCGGCTAAAAAAATGCAGGCCTTTTGCGACTTGGTGGAAGGAATGGCAAATTTGCTCCAGACGGGGATCTCCCTGGGGGATTTCTATGAGGAGCTGCTCCTTCGTTCCGGGTATGTGGAAATGCTTCAAAGCAAACCCACGGAGGAAAACAAAGCTCGCCTGGAAAACGTGCGAGAGTTGAAATCCAGCATCATGAGCTATGCCCAGAACGTGGACAATCCCACTTTGGCAGGCTTTTTGGAGGAGATTGCCCTGTATACCGATATTGAGCAATATGATGCCAATGCGGATGCGGTGGTGATGATGACCATCCACTCTGCCAAGGGTTTGGAATTTGACCATGTGTTCCTGGTGGGATTTGAAGATGGCCTGTTCCCCGGGATGCGTTCCATTGGGGATCCCGAGGAGATGGAGGAAGAACGGCGGCTGTGTTATGTGGCCATCACCCGGGCAAAAAAGACCTTGGATCTTATCCATGCCCGCCAGCGGATGCTCTACGGACGAACCAATTCCGCTTTGCCATCCCGATTCCTGGATGAAATCCCTGCTTCCTGCCTGGAGAAAAAGGGACGGCGGGAACAAACGACCTACTCCCCCAAGGCCTCTGGGGAATCCCGGGGCAGCTACGGCGGAGGGTACGGCTCCACCGGTGGCTATGGCGCAAATCGGGGCGCAAAGCCCAAGCGTACCTTGCAGCAAACGACGTTGACCTCTTCTGCTCCAAAGGCAGCCATGCTGGATTTGGGGAAGGGAGATATGGTGGAGCATACGGCTTTTGGGCGGGGCATGGTTCTGTCCGTGATGAAAATGAGCGGCGATGCCTTGGTGGAGATTGCCTTTGACGAAATCGGCACCAAAAAGCTCATGGCAAAAACCGCCTCTGCCCATATGAAAAAGCTGTAATATGCCTCATTCCTTCTCCATATCCTTTCCCGGAGGGGATGGCATGGCCAGAAGGAAACGACGTGGGCGGTGGATTTTCGTGGTGGGATTATTGGGGCTGGGGCTGACAGGTTTTTTCGTCCTGCGGAGCAAGCTCTGGCCAGTGGCTATGGAGATATCCGAGACCCAGGTGCGCAATACCACTTCGGATCTCATCAACGATGCCATCGTCGCGCAAATTGCGGATGACACCATTCAATACGACCGGATGGTGTACTTTGAAAAGGATCTCAACGGCAGAATCACTGCCTTGAAAACCAATATGGCAGAGGTCAATCGGCTGAAAACCGATGTGCTGAACCTGATTAACGACAGAATCCTGGCCCAGGATACGGAGCGCATGGGGTTTCCCCTGGGAAATCTGATTTTCCCCGAGTTTCTCTCCGGAAAGGGCCCGGAATTGCCGGTGCGGATCCTCACCATCCGAAACTCGGACGCGGTGTTTCAAAGTTGTTTTTCCGAAGCAGGAATCAACCAGACTATCCACCAACTGGTGATGGATGTTTCTGTAGATGTGACCATATTGGTGCTGGGACGGACGGAGGAATTCTCTGTCTCCACCCAGGTGGTGGTGGCGGAAACCATCATCGTGGGTGATGTTCCCGACACTTATTTACAAACAGGAGGCCAAAATGGAAGCGATTGAACGAATTCAAGTTTTGACCCGGCAACTCAATGAGGCAAATACCCAGTATTATGTACTGGATGATCCCAAAATGCCGGACTTTGAATATGACCGGCTCCTGCGGGAGTTGGAAGAGCTGGAGCAGGCTCATCCGGAGCTGAAACAGCCCGATTCCCCCACATCCCGGGTGGGAGGCCAGGCTTTGAGCCAATTTGAAAAGGTGACCCATCCCGTGTCCCTGATGAGTTTGCAGGATGTATTTTCCAGGGAGGAATTGCTGGAGTTTCTGGGCCGGATGAAGGAATCTTCCCCAGACAGTGCGTTTTCGGTGGAACCGAAGATCGATGGCCTGAGTGTGGCACTGGAATACGTGGACGGCCAGTTTGTCCGGGGTGCCACCCGGGGAGACGGTGTGGTGGGGGAGGATGTGACGGAGAATCTGAAAACCATCCGTTCCATTCCTATGTCCATTCCCGATGCGCCTGCCAGGTTGATTGTCCGTGGCGAGGTGTTTATGCCCAAAAAGGTATTTGAAAAGTTGAACCAGGAGCGGGAGCTGGAAGGCCAAAGTCTGTTTGCCAATCCCCGGAATGCCGCCGCCGGTTCCTTGCGCCAGCTGGATCCCAAAGTGGCCGCCAAGCGGAAGCTAGATATACTTCTGTTCAACGTTCAGTTGGCGGAGGGGGTGAGTTTTTCCACCCACCTGGAATCCCTGGATTATCTTCGGCAGCGGGGATTCAAGGTCATTGACGCCAAGCTCCTGGAAAATCCCCAGGATGTGGTGGAGCGGATCGACTGGATCAACCAATCCCGGGGGAAATTCACCTATGACATTGACGGAGCTGTGGTGAAACTCAATGATCTTGCGCTGCGGGAACAGTTGGGCGCCACGGCGAAATTTCCACGATGGGCTGCTGCCTTCAAATACCCTCCGGAGATCAAGCAAACCGTGGTTCGGGATATTCTCATCCAGGTTGGCCGTACCGGCGTGTTGACCCCCAAAGCCGTGGTGGATCCGGTGCGCCTGGCTGGAACCACCGTCACCAACGCTACCTTGCACAATCAGGATTTCATCTCCCGGTTGGATGTGCGCATTGGAGATACGGTGTCCATCCGGAAGGCAGGTGAGATCATCCCCGAAATTTTGGAGGTCGATCTGTCTAAGCGGCCTGAAAGTGCCCAGGCTTACTTCCTTCCCAAGGTTTGCCCGGAGTGTGGGGCACCGGTGGAGCGGGATCCGGATGGTGCCTTCCTGCGGTGTCAGGGAGCGGCCTGCCCGGCCCAATTGTCCCGGCACATTGCCCACTTTGTCAGCCGGGATGCCATGGATATTGATGGCCTGGGTTCTGCCCTGGTGGAAGCCCTGATTGACAAGGGGTTAGTCAAAACACCAGCAGATCTGTACTATCTGACCCTGGAGGAAATGAAGCAACTGTGGCAGAAGGGAGACACCCAGGCGAAAAAGCTCCTGCAAGCCATTGAAGTCAGCAAGGGCCGGGACGTCAGCCGTCTGATCTATGCCCTGGGAATTCGCCAGGTAGGGGCCAAGGCAGGAAAGACCTTGGCGAGCGCCTTCGGTTCCCTGGATCGTTTGCAGCAAGCCACCATGGAGGAGCTTACCGCGGTGGAGGACGTGGGCCAGATCACCGCCCAGAACATTGTGGAATGGTTTGCCCAGGACTCGGCCCAGGAAATGGTGGAACGTCTGCGCCAGGCCGGGGTGAATTTCGAATCCCAACGCCATGTGGTGGATGACCGTTTCGCTGGCATGACCTTTGTGCTCACCGGCGCATTGAGCAAGTTTACCCGGGAGGAGGCCACAGAACAAATCGAGCTGTTCGGTGGAAAGGCTTCTGGCTCTGTGTCTAAAAAGACCACCTATGTGGTTGTGGGAGAAAACGCCGGTTCCAAAGAACGCAAAGCGCGGGAACTGGGAATTCCCATTTTGTCCGAGGACGATTTTTTGGATTTGATCCGTTAACCCATAAAAAACCGCCAACCCTGGCGCAAGCCGGGGTTGGCGGTTTTCTCATTGGAATTAGGCGTTCTTGGCCTCCAGCAGAGCAAGTTTACCCGGGAGGAGGCCACAGAACAAATCGAGCTGTTCGGTGGAAAGGCTTCTGGCTCTGTGTCTAAAAAGACCACCTATGTGGTTGTGGGAGAAAACGCCGGTTCCAAAGAACGCAAAGCGCGGGAACTGGGAATTCCCATTTTGTCCGAGGACGATTTTTTGGATTTGATCCGTTAACCCATAAAAAACCGCCAACCCTGGCGCAAGCCGGGGTTGGCGGTTTTCTCATTGGAATTAGGCGTTCTTGGCCTCCAGCAGAGCCTGAGCCAGCTGGTCGGGGCAGGAGGTCTGCTTCATGCCGCAATGGATGCCCTGCACCCGGGCGATGACCTCGTCCACATCCATGCCCTCCACCAGGGCGCCGATGCCCTTGAGGTTGCCGTTACAGCCGCCCACAAACTGGACGTTCTTCACCTTGCCGTCCTCCAGATCAAATAGAATCCGCTGAGAGCAGGTACCCTTAGTCTTGTACTCGTACATAATATCATTCTCCTTTGTATGATGATTCCAAAATCAAATCCGCCGTTTTACCCCCCACCAAAGTCACAAGTTCCTGGGGCGGCAAAATCATTTGGTGACCCCGTTCTCCGGCGGAGACGGCAATTTCCTCATAGGCCAAACCGCTTTCATCCACTATGGTTGGGTAGCGTTTTTTCATTCCAATTGGGGAACAACCTCCCCGGACATATCCCGTCAGGGTGAGCAGTTCCTTCACCGGAATCAGCTCCATATCCTTGTCCCCGGCGGCTTTTGCGGCCTTCTTCAAGTCCAGCTCACAGCACACGGGAATACAGAACACATTCACGCCTGTCCGGGGGCCGCGGGCTACCAGGGTTTTGAACACCCGCTGTCCCGGCCAGCCCAGCGCCTGGGCGGCATGAAGGCCGTGAAAATCCGATTCGTCGTATTCATAAAAATGCTCCCGGCAAGGAATGTGGGCACGCTCCACCAGGCGAACTGCGTTTGTTTTCTTTGCCATGATTCATCACCGGAGGTATTATACGACAATTTTTCTTCCATTGCAACAGGGATTTTTCCGCAAAACCCGGGGATACTATGGAAAAATTCATTCCAGGAGGAACTGTATGGAAGAACGTGACAAAAATACGTCAGATCCCATCGTATCCCTGGGGGCAGACGTAACCCAGTCGCTCCATGGAAGGATCTATACCCTTACCATCATTGGTCAAATCGAAGGACATCAGGTATTGCCTGATACCGTCAAAACCACCAAATACGAGCACGTGCTCCCGCTTTTGGCAGGGATCGAGGAGAATCCGGAAATTGACGGACTGCTGTTGCTCCTCAATACCGTGGGCGGTGACATTGAGGCAGGTCTGGCCATTGCGGAGATGATTGCCGGAATGACCAAGCCCACAGTGTCTCTGGTGTTGGGGGGAGGTCATTCTATTGGCATCCCCCTGGCGGTGTGTACCAAACGGTCGTTTATCACGCCTTCGGCGTCCATGACGGTGCATCCGGTGCGCATGACCGGCTTGGTGGTGGCCTCGCCCCAGACCTATCGGTATTTTCAGCGGGTTCAGGAACAGATCTGTGATTTCGTCTCCGCCAATTCCAAAATCTCCCGGGAACGATTTCTGGGATATATGATGAACACCGATGAATTGGCCACAGATGTGGGCACCATCCTATATGGAAAAGAAGCAGTGGCTTCTGGATTGATTGATTCCTTGGGGAGCCTTCGGGATGCGTTGGATTGTCTGAAGGATATGATCCAGACCCAGCAAAGACAATAAGACCGCCGGCAGGGGAGAACAATCCTCTGCCGGTGTTTTTGTAGGTTTGTCAATGATGTGTTACACATTAGGGAAAGCAAAAAGAACGTG
>CAZSAZ010000049.1:0-10195 GCA_964604925.1 uncultured Oscillospiraceae bacterium
TCTTTGTCCAGAACTACAACTGCTCCTATGCCGAGCATATCATCCCCGCCGCCGACATTTCCGAGCAGATTTCCCCTGCCGGCACCGAGGCCTCCGGCACCGGTAACATGAAGCTGATGCTCAACGGTGCTGTCACCCTGGGTACCCTGGACGGTGCGAACGTAGAAATCGCCCAGGAAGCCGGTATCGACAACGAGTATATCTTCGGCCATACCGTGGAGCAGATCAACCAGGCCAAGCCCACCTATTATGCCCGCGGCATCTATGACACCAACGCTGACCTGCGTCGTGCCCTGAACACCCTGGTGGACGGCACCGTTCCCACCGATGACGGTCTGCGGGAGCTGTTCGACTGTCTGGTGAATTGGGGCCCCGCCTCCGACAACTACTTCCTGCTGCTGGACTATCCGTCCTACATTGACACCAAGCTCCGTGCCAATGCCGAGTACGCCGACCGGATGAACTTTGGCCGGAAGTGCCTGATGAACGTGGCCTCCGCTGCCAAGTTCTCCTCCGACCGTACCATTCGTCAGTACGCCGAAGAGATCTGGCACATCAAGCCCACCCAGTACTAATACCCAACATTTGCCCCCGTTTCCCAAAGGAAAACGGGGGCTTTTCCCATCTTTATTCCCCTGGATCCGGCAATTTTGGGATTGTTCCCGACTCATCGGCCTCCCGGAAGGTGAAGGAGTAGACAATGTAGTTTTCCCTGCTTCCCTCCTCCATTTTCAGTCCCGTGAGATAGGCCGAAATGGTTCCCCATACTGGATGTACCAAAACCCCCGCCGTTCCTGTGGCCATAATCACCGCCAAGGCATTAAAATCCTCGCTGGCGTCTGCCCCATGAAATATACCACTTCCAGTGATAATCCGGCACAAAGGCCCCAGGCCTTGGTATTGAATGGTTCCATCTTCTTCCACGGTGTACATCGGCTCCATCACCGCATCAATGAGGAAGGTTTCCGGGTTTTCCGGCCAAGTCCAGAATTTGTATTTCAGTTTATCCATCGGTACATTCCTCCCGCATCAAAGCAAAGCCCTCCCAGATGACCTTCCGCTGTTCTTCCGACACCTGCATGAGCCATTTGTTCCATCCGCACCCGGAAAATACGGTCTCTGCCTCTGCCTCCTTCAGAATCAACTGGAATGGCTCTTCCGGTTCCTCCGGTTCTCCCACCCCCTGAGGCAGAACCTGAACCATCCGGATTTCCCATCCCTCACTTCCTGGGGTAATCCCTACGGGAGTTGCCTGCTCCATCGCTCCAATAAGCCGCCGATTTCGATTTTGGGTTGCAGAAAACTCTGTCACATACGCCACCGCTTTCCCTCCAATCCAGATGGGAACCCCCTGGTTTTTCGGTTCCGGTTCCTCCGTGATCTGTTTTCGGGCCAGAATCGCCATTTCATAGCAATCGATCCCCTTTTGATACGCCATTTGCTCCAGGGAGCAGTCCATTCCCTCCTGTTCCAGGGCAATGCAAACCTCCACTGCCTTTCCCTGGCAGTTCCAACCGCCCAGTCCCCTTGGGGAAAGGATCCGAATCTCAAAGGTCACATTTCCTCCGGAATAATCCAGATCCCGCAGAGATACGCCAGCCACCGGCTCCGTCAACGCCATCCAGTCTCCGCCGGGGTAGGCCTCCCCAGCCCGAATTCCCTGTCGGTTCAGCAAATCCACCAGATCTGTCAACCATTGAATCCCCAGATGTCCTCACCTCCTGATGCGACACACATGGCCCAGCAGTAGCATACCTGTCCATCCCCCCAAATTTCCTGGGCGTTGCGAACCAAGTAGCTCTTTCCCTCCACTTCCAGCCGGTCATCCACTTCCAATGCAGGTTCCGCCGGGCCAATATAGACAAATCGTTCCGGATTTTCCCGACCCATGGAGCCAACCTGATGTACCGCCAGACGCTCCTCTTTCCCGGTCTGAGGTTGAAAAAATCCCTTCACCGTCTCCCGTTTCCCATCCCGGCATACCGTGATGCTTCTTCCGTACAGGGCCATCATATGTTCTACCATTCTCCGCATGACCTTAGACCCCCTGGAAGGTGAATGGATCCCGAAGGTAGGGCATCATCATCACCCGTGCCTGGTACCGCAGGCAATTCCCTGCTGCGGTGTTTCTCCCCTTCTGGATGGTCACATCCCCGGCGGTAAATCGTTCCACCGCCTCCGGTTCTCCTGCTTCCGTCAACGCCGCCAGGGCAATGAGGCTGGATGCCGCCAAAAAATCTGCCATGCAGTCCTCCGGTGTCAGTCCCTTCCTTAATTGTGCCGCCAATGACCTGGTGGCTCTCTGGCACAGCACCGCCAGTAACGCCTTTTGCCGTTGCTCCAACTCCCCTGCCAGTGTCAGGGCCTGGGCAAAAACCCGTTCATTCAGCGTCATACCTTCAATACCTTCACTGCGCCGTCGCAGATTTTGCCGAACCCGGAAATCGCCGTCACCGCTGCCTGTTCCAACTGCCGATCGATGAGCTTGTCATACTCCACCAGCACATCTCCTGCCTTCACCAGCTCCAGGGCATACCGCCGATCCAGACCAATAATGGTTCCATCCTCCACGGCAGTGGTTCTGTGGAGCTTTGCCCCCAGAGGGTCACTCATCACCCCGGTTCCCTGGAAATTCAACCCCGTCAGCGGATTCTGCAACTCCGGAATCTTCAGCAGCTTGGTCATAGTGCCGGTACTCATCACCATGGCATTCATGGTGTACGGATCAAAGGTTCCCCAAAATTCCACCATCTGATCGTACTCCAACTTTCCAGCAGACCCAGAAATAGGACTGGTGCCCACCTGATAAATCGTAGCCGCATTGTCATTGCCATCTCCTTCCAGCAGAACGTCAATGGCATCTGCCAGCTGCATTTTCTGGATGTAGCTGCCAATCTGCTTGAGCATCACCGAAAACAGATCCAGCTTCTGGAATCGCACTGCCTCATAGCTTGCCACCAGCATCCGCCCCCGCTTGGTCAGATTGATGAGATGGTCTTTGGTCTTAACCCGGGTCGCAGGAATGGCCGCACCTTCTGCAATGTGCTTCGCCCCCACACTCTGTTCCTCGCTTTCGGCGTAGATCGAGCGGTAGTCCATGGCATCGATCTGGGTGGTGGTAGCCACAATCTGATCCAGAATGTTCTGCTCCTCCATCCCCTGCTTCACCGCCCGGGCAATAAATTCCGGGAACAACACGGCCGAATCCATGGTACGGAAGAACTTTTCCACCGTGGAAGAGTCCATGCCCTTGACCTTAATGCCGAACCGCTTCAACTGCCGCTGGAAGGCATCGGTTTTCTCCAGGGCCGTGCCTCGATAATTCTCGCTGGGATCCAGGCTTTCCAGCACCTGGGTAAAATTCATGCCCTCCTGACGATACATTCCCTTTTCCAATCTCAGATTGTCATAACCCATATTTCATTTCCTCCTTACAGTTCCACAATTGCCGTATTTGTAACACTGTCCACGCTGACCACCAGATAGCTCTTGCCCCCGGCGGCAACCTTCACGCCACCGCTTCCATTGGCCACCAGATTGGCGTACCCCACCTGGGGAGCTGTGCCGGTGTAGGCCAGTTCCACAAAGCCGTGGATCTGTACGCCACAGATCCCCTTGCGGATTCCCTCCACCACGCCAATGAACACCTCCCCATCGGCGCAGGGCTCCACCGCCCCGTTGCCAGCCATTTTGCATACCTGGCCCTTTTCGCCCTGGGAGCCAGTGAAGCTGATACCCACCCGGCCAATTTCCTCAAACGCAACTTTCATCTGTTCATACCTCCGTTGAAATTATGTTCTCCGGTTTCCCGGGGACGCTTAAATCACATACCCGCTGTCCCATTGCCCCTCTTTTGGGCTCTGAGCCAACTGAGTTTTCACCGGATACATCCGGCCCACCCGGTTTTCCAGTGCTAGTTTCAGGCTTTCCAGCTCCTGCGCTGTCATTTTTTCTGCCATAGCCCGCAGCTGTCCCGCCGCCATGCCCAAATCCAGCATCAGGCACATCTTCACCACTTCTTCCCGGAGCGTTCCTTCGTATTTCTCTCCCAGCTTGGCCAGTTGGAACAGCTTCCGATATTCTTCCCCGGCACCGAACTGATCTGCCAGTGCCTTTAGCTGTTCCCTTCCCCTGGCCATTGTCTTGAGCACCCCGGCCTCCGGCTGAGCCGGAACCGCCACAAAGGAAAACTCATACGCATCCATTGGTTCTTTCAGCACTGCCACGCAGGTCTCTCCGTCGTAAATCTCTCCTTTCTGGTGACCGCACTGCCCATATTCGCCTCCGCAGATGGAGCAAGCGCGTCGGCCCATGGCACAGCCCACCGAAACTTCCTTTTTGATTCCCGCCTCAATGTCCGCAATCCACTCATCTCCCGCGCCGCCCCGCCGAATGTAGGCCCAGGCTTTGATAAAGCTGACCCCATTCTGTTTTTCCACATTGGTCTCAAAAATCCGGGCCATCTGTCCCTGTGCCGACCACATATGATCCACAATGCCGCTTTTGCCCACAAACATTCGAGCCAATTCCGGCAGAGCCTCCCCATCGAATCGTTCCAAATCCCGATCCACCTGGTCATCACACAGCCGTACGGAGAACACATACACCTGTTCTTTTGTCAACTGGGCTTTGGCCAGCCTATTGATCTTTTCCAGCTGTTCCACCGTTGGTGTCCCTTGGGCAACCGCCTGACTCTCCTTTTTCACTTCCATGGTTCATTCCTCCTCTGCTTCCCGCAAATTTTTCACTGCCATGGCATGGTAATATTCCGCCTTGGCCTCCTCGGAAAGATCCTGAAGGCTGATGTCCTCCCACCGAATCTCTACCTGGGGATCCATCCCCTCCAACACCAGATAGGTTCTGCAAATTTTTTCCAGCACCGGCTCCACCGTCCGCCGCAGTGCCCACAGCTCGCTGGTCAGCAGATCCGCCTGCTGGGCGCTCATCCGCTCTGTGCTGCTCCAGCTCAATCCCAGCAAAAAGGGAGGCAATCCGGTTTTTGCCACCAATTGTTCCAGAATTTGCCGCACCGGAACTTCCGAATCCAGAATTGGTACCTCACCGCCGATGACCTTGATTTCCACATCTCCCACAGCCACGAAATCCCGCACCATGCCGTTTCGGCCATCTTCCATCGCCCTGGCCCATTCTCCTGCAATTTGGCTTCCCCGTTCCTGGGCAGTCAACGGATCCAGATTTTCCCCAGGCTTGCATACCACGCTGTAGCGCACATTCCCTGCCCGTTCCCAATTGACTCCCATGGTGTTGTAGATTTTCAGGAGGATCTCCCCTAAAAAGGGCATCCCCCGAAACAGGCTCACCCCATAAGGATGTTCCGGTTCCGGATTCATGGTGGTAAACAGCAGCAGATTCTGATACGGCAGTGCCCGGAAATTTCCCGTCTCATCCATTCCCCATAATTCCACATCCAGCACACTGTGCCCTTCCTGGATTTGAAGCTGGGTCACATCACCCCAGCATACTCCCTGAAGGTGTCCGTCCCACACCACCATTTCCCCCACCGCTCTGCCATAGGTCAGCAAACTGTCCAGATAGGCTGTTAAAAAGCTGTCCAGCCCCACCTGGCCTCTGCCACAGTTCACCTGCCGGACAAACTGCCGGAGCTTCCCGGTTGCCTGTTCCGTGGAACCTACCACGTCAAACCCGCTGGATAGTCGCACCAATTTTCCCACTGCCGCATCCAGCACCGGAATGGCCTCCCGCAGTTGGCGGTAAATTCGCTCTTGCCCACCGCCCAGGGGCACATACCCCCGCAAGCCGTCAAAGGGGTGGCTGCTTCCCTGGCGCAATTGCCCTATCCCATGGAGGGTCTGGTTCTTGCGCTGATTCTTTTTCACGTTACATCGCTCCTTTCCTTCCTTGCCGGCGCACTCCGCTTACTGCGAATCCGCCGCCTGCCGATGGGGATACTACCGTAGCCACAAAGTACCGCATATCGTCCATGGCATGGTCATGCTCCTTTTTCACCCGATCCCGGCTTCCGTCCCGAAGATCCCACACATATTCCTCCATTTCCCTGAGGCAATCGGTACAATCCACCCCGATTTGGATTTTCCCGGCCTTTAATGCCTCTGCTGTGGCCCTGATCCCAGATAACACATCGTTGTTGGCTTTTTTCACTGTCCACCCCTTTTGCCTCAGCACCTGGATGAAACTGGCAGCAGAGGGATCCACAATCACCCCTAAAATGTCCCGTCCCCCCGCCAAAGTTGCTAGCGCCTGTTCGTATTCCCCATCGGTCATTTGCCGCATTTCCCTGCGGGAATCGAAGTAAAATTCCTTCACCCGGTACCAGATCCCCCCGCTTCTTCCCCATAGGCCCATGCTGGTGGGATTCACCGTTCCATAGTCGCAGGAGATAAACCACTGTTCATATCCCGTTTCCGGAGGGGATACTGCCATTTCCGGCTGAAAGAAATCATACACTCTCCCCTCCGCCTGAGCCCACTGCCCCAACACGAACCGTTTGTAAAACACCCCGGAATAAAGTCGCTCATACCGAGCCCGAATGGCTGGATCCAGGGAAGGATTGTCCTCCATGGTAAAATGGAGATGTAAGCAGTTCCGATTCTCCCCCTCTAAAATCCAGGTTTTGTAGAACCAGTGTTCCGGCCCGGCAGGATTGCAGTTAAACCACATCCGGGAACCCCGGACGGAGCACCGGGCGCAGGCCTGCTCCACAAAACTCCTGGGCATCAGTGCCACCTCGTCCATCAATACCCCTGCCAACGTCATGCCTTGAATGGCCCCTGCGGAGCTTTCATCCCGTCCTCCAAACAGATAGTAATCATTCCGGTGTCCCAGAAAGGTCAGTTGTATTCGGTTTTCCGTCCGTCGTTCTGTCCACCGTGCCCCCAGTTCCCCCAGTCTGGGCAAGATCTCCACCAGCACATTCCGCCTTAGGGCTGCAATGGTCTTTCCGCACAGCGCAAACCGTTTCCCCTGAAAACTGCTTTGCGCCCACAGGAAAAAGCCCAACCCCATGGCCAAGGTTTTCCCCGACCGCACTGCACCATCACAGACGATTGCCTCTTTATCCCGATCTTTCGACCCAGGCATCCACCACACCATTGCCTTTCTCTGTTTCTCTGAAAATCCACTGTAGTTCATGGTTCCTCCGCTGCCCGTTCCAGTGCCTTCAAGAACGCTTCTACCTCTGCCTCGTCTCCCTTGGTAGACTGGGCCAACTGTTCCAGTGCCCGAAGTCGGTCGATGAGTTTGATTTCCACCATTCCCTTTTCGCTGCGCTTGATTTCACTGAGCAAACTCAAATCCAGTTTTTCCAGATCTGCCGCCTCCTCCAGTGCCAGCCGCACACAGTCGTTCGGCTTTCCAAAGGCCAGCTCTGCCAATCTCCTGGTCACATCCTCCCGGCGTACCTGCCCGGCTCGGATCCGGTTTTTCAATGACCCTCCGTTCCCGTCTTTCCCTGCCAAAGGCCTTCCTCCTTTCAATCCTGTTCTCAAATCCCGGTAAAATTGCCCCAAATCGTGCAACCTTTCTTTTTTTCTTGCATTTTTCTTCTGTCTCTGATATAAAAAAGGAAAAGAGGCAGGTTTGCTTCCTGCCCCATCAACCGTTTTTGGGAGGTAACACACCATGACCTATGCACAGCGCATCCATGCCGCAGCGGATTTTCTCTCTGCCCGGATCCATTCCAATCCCACCGTTGGTCTGATTCTCGGTAGTGGTCTGGGTGATTTTGCAGACACCCTGGATCACGCCCTGGTCATTCCCTTTTCCCAGATTCCTGATTTTCCCCAGGCCACGGTGGAAGGCCATCGGGGTGCCTTTGTCTTTGGTCAGTGCCGTGGCCGGGACGTGGTGGTGCTCCAGGGGCGGCTGCATTATTACGAAGGCCACTCCATGGAGGACTTGACCCTTCCTGTCCGGATTATGGCTCTGCTGGGTGTGACCCACCTGATCGTCACTAATGCCGCAGGCGGTGTCAACTACCACTTCAACCCCGGTGACTTGATGCTCATCTCCGACCACATCAATTTTGCAGGAGCCAATCCTTTGGTAGGTGCCAATCTGCCGGAGTTTGGCCCTCGATTCCCCGATGTCTCCGACCTGTACTGCCGTTCCCTCCGGGAAACCATCCGCCAAAAGGCCGGCCTGGCCGGAATCCCCCTTCAGCAGGGGGTCTATATGATGTTCTCCGGCCCCAATTATGAAACCCCTGCCGAGGTTCGTATGGCCCGAATCGTCGGTGCCGATGCCGTGGGTATGTCCACCGTCCCCGAAGCTCTGATCGCCGCCCAGTGTGGCATGAAGGTGGTGGGCATTTCCTGTATCACCAACATGGCCGCCGGTGTCACCGCCCAGCCCCTAAACCACCAGGAGGTCATAGAAATCGCCGCCCAAATCCACGACAAATTCCATCATCTCATCGAACTAATCCTGGAACTCGTCTAAAATCTTGACATTCTTCTCCTCTGCGTTATAATAAAAACATCAATGGGTTCTGCCCAAAAGGAGCGTTTTCATGTATTATCATATGACCGTTGCAGGCCTGGAGCGTGACCTGCCTATTTGTCCTCTAAACGAATCCCTGTCCATTGCCGGTTTCGTGATTTTCGGTGACCAGGAGCTCACCGTTGCCTCTGCCCGTGAGCTTCTGAAGCGTGCCCCCGCATACGACTATATCATCACCGCCGAAGCCAAGGGAATTCCCCTCGCCCACGAAATGGCCCGTCAGGCCGGCGATGCCAAATACATTCTGGCCCGAAAGGCCCCCAAGCTGTATATGCAGGACGTGTTCTCCGTCTCCGTCCATTCCATTACCACCGCCCGGGAGCAGACCCTGTACCTGGACGGTGCCGATGCCGCTTTGATGAAGGGCAAACGCATCCTCATTGTGGACGATGTGATTTCCACCGGTGAAAGCCTGAAGGCTCTGGAAGCTCTGGTGGAACAGGCCGGTGGTGAGATTTGCGGACGCATGGCCATTTTGGCAGAAGGCGATGCCATCGGCCGTCCCGACCTGACCTACCTAGAGCCCCTGCCCCTGTTCCATCCCGACGGAACTGTGATTGGATAATGTATTGGCGCACTGAGGCTTTTCCCCAGTGCGCTTTTTTCATCTCATATGGAGGTATTTCCCATGCCCCGCAATAATTATGCGCAGATGGCCGCTCAAATCCGCCGTCTGTTTTTGACTTACGACCAGGCGCAAATCGCCGCCAAAATCCCCCTGACCCTGGACGAAAGCTTTTTTTACCTCCCCGTTTTGGATCGTCTCTGCCGCATCCACCGCGTCACCGGAGATCTTTCCTGGCAGGAAGGAACCCGAATCACCTCCAGCACCGACCCGACCAATGCTATCACCATTTTTGACTACCTTTGCGATGCCCGCCCAGACCGAACTTTGACCGGCGAATTCCAGGGTTTAACCGGATTTGGCCATCTGTTTCATACGGGCCTGGTGGAAAACCGCCCTGTCACCCCCCTGGAGACCTTCATTGACCACCACCCCCACGCCTTCTGCCAGGCTTCTTTGGCTTTGGGTGGAACCCCTTATCCCCGGGGAGACCTGGGATATCAGCTTCCCCTGTTTCCAGACTTTCCCGTGGTGCTCCAGTTCTACCACAGCGACGAGGACTTCCCGCCCCAGCTCCGCTCCTTCTGGGACGGCAATAGTTTGTCCTTCCTGCGTTACGAAACCATGCACTATGCCCTTCGACTGATAGAAGCCCGTCTAGAAGCAAAAATGGGCCTTGTCCCTTAAAAAAGCCCTTCTCTTTCGCCTATGATGAAACAACCAAAAATCCCCCATGGGGGGATCAAAAGAAATCCTTGAAATCTAGTTAAAACACCGATTGACTTTTGGGCATATATTGAATAAAATAATATCGATACACTATATGTGTGGGAGTGCGCCTTTCGCTGTTCTTCGGCCCATATGCTGTATCTGTTCCCAAACCATACTATCAACTTAGGAGGAATTATTTTGGATCGCTTAATCACTGTTGAAGAACTGGAAGCGGCAACCAACTCCTTGCTGGAGAACGGCCAGAAAGTCGGTGCCGATTCTTGGCAGCAACGTGCCAAGAACCAGACTCCCCACTGCGGCTTCGGTGAATCCGGCACCTGCTGCCGCATCTGCTCCATGGGCCCCTGCCGCATCACCAAGAAGGCACCCCGTGGTATCTGTGGCTGTGATGTCCATGGC
>CAZSAZ010000050.1:0-9989 GCA_964604925.1 uncultured Oscillospiraceae bacterium
CAGACACGTTCTTTTTGCTTTCCCTAATGTGTAACACATCATTGACAAACCTACAAATCCGCTTAAATCCCAGATTCTCTTTGTATATCCTCCTCAAACATCTTCTTTCTCCCCCATACGACCTGAAATGGGAGAAGAAAAGTCCCTTCTGCGTCTTTCCTTTTTGGCTCTGGGCTGTTATAATAGAAGGTAAGAATACCTTTGGAGGAATCACTATGGACTTACGGGACAACACCACCATTGCCCAGAAAAATCCCCTGCCTCCCCACGCCTGGTTTCCGGAGGATGCCATGGCATTGGAGGGAGCCTGGCGGGTTTTTCGCCAAACCCCAACCCAGCCTGTACCCCAGGGCTGGGAGCAAGAGACCTTTGACGATTCCAAATGGCCCCGGCTTTCCCTTTCACCCCAGCTCCTGGCAGAGGAAGCTCCGGAACCCCGCCTTGGGATTTGTTACCGGAAGGCCTTTTCCCTGGCTCGGGATCGGGGCAATCGCCGGATCATTCTGCGCTTCTCCGGCGTTTCGGGGGATCTAAGGCTGTGGGTCAATGGCGTTTCCCTGGGCACGGCCTCCTGCCCCACCTGGGAGGTGGAATTCGATCTCACCGATGCCGTGCGTCCGGATCGGAATCTGATTTGCCTGGAGCTGACCCCTTCGCCCCAGTCCGAGGGCAAATTCCTTTCCCTTCTTGGCCCCGTCCACCTTTATGCCCTGCCCCAGCGCGCCATCACCGACCTTCGGGCCAAAGCCCTGTTCCAAGGGGAGCATCCTGCTGTACGTGTACAGCTCACCGTGTGCAATGCCCCTGGCTTTCTGTGCCGCATTGCCCTGATGGAGGAAAACCAGGTGGTTGCCTATGGTCAGGCCACCGTAGAAGGCACCTTTGCCCAGACTATCCTCCCCTGCCCCAATGTGACGCGTTGGAATGAGGATGACCCCAAATGCTATCGCATTGCGGTGATCCTTTGGGACGGCGTTGCCGTATACCATACCCGGGAGATTTCCTTTGGCTTCCGCCAGTGGGAAAATCTGCCCCAGGGACTGTGTCTCAATGGTGCCCGGGTGCCTCTGTTTGCCCTGCGCTACCCCCTTTCCAGGACAGAATCGGAACAGCCCCATATCCAGGCTCTGGAACAAATCAAGGCCAGTCATTTCAACACCTTGATTTTGCCTCCTTATGTTCCAGATTCTCTTCTGTGTATGTGTGACCGGCTGGGACTTTACGCTTTGATTTGGGAGGAAGATTCCCTGGGTACCGCCGGCGCAAAGGCTCGTTTGCCCATTTTGGAGCAGCACCCGTCAGTTCTTTCCGGTCAGGACATGGCAGTGTTGGCCCCTTCCCCTGCCTGCCTGGACGTCCCCCAAAAAGGTGGCCTTCTCTTTTTCTCAAAAATCTCCCAAACCCATGCCGCCCATTGGATTTCTCAAATTCGGAAATCTCCCCAACTGTTGGGGGTCATTTTCGGAATTTGGCCTTTGGATGAATCCTTCCTGGCCCATCTGACCCACCAGTTGCAGCCCATGGAATTGACCTTTCAGGACAATCAGCTCACTGTGAAAAACCACAGTCCCTTTTCCTCCACAGAACCCCTGTCCTGTAAGTACATTCTGACCCGGGATGGTTCGGCTCAGTTGGAGCGGCCGCTTTCCCTGTCCCTTCGTCCCGGAGAACAGAAAACCATCCCCATTGAGACCCGATACGATATGTTCAAACCCGGACAGTACCAGCTCAACGTGGTGTTTCATCACCCAGGTATCAAAACACCTGTGGCCTGGGGACAGTGGTCTTTGGGTACCATCCCCCATATTTATGACGAAACCCCCGGTGGCACCATTCGGGAAGAGGACGGCCAGATTTACCTCCGGGCCGGTGATATTGCCTACCTCATCCATCGATCTACAGGAGCCATTCATCAAATTCTTTACCGAGATCAACCCCTGCTCACCGCCCCAGCTCATCCGATTTTTTCCCTGGATGGCCCTTCCGCTGGCCTGCGCCTGCCAGACCTTTGGGAAAAAGTCACGTTAGGAAAAAAGAAGCTGAAGCCCTCGGTGTTGGAAGTGGATCACATGACTCGAACCGTCACCGTTTCCTATCGCCTGGGTTCCGGATGGATGATGACCTATCGCCTTTGCGCCGACGGCGCATTGGTGGTGGAATGCCGTCTGCGTACAGACAAATCCCTCCCCCGGGCCCTGGCCATGGCTTTCCCGGTTCCGTCAGGTCAGAACCTCTCCTGGTTGGGCTTTGGCCCTTGGGATCAGCAAGAGGATATTGCCCCTGGAAATTTCTTTGGCCTTCACCATCAGACCCTTGGGCCCATGTTGAAATTCCCGGTGTATGCCTGCTCTCTTCCCCTGGCCCAAAGCGGAACGCTCACCTTCCGCTCTACCCAGGGCTTCTGCCTTCGGACACTGGACGGGGGGTTGGTTTTCCAGGGACAAATCCCTGCCTTTGCCCCCCATACCACCTACAACTTCCATTTCACCATTGTCCCAGAGGATCTTCCATAATCTGCAACAGCCGCCGACTCCCCAGAGAGCCGGCGGCTGAACTTATGCTTTTCCTTGTTTCTTTTTCTGATTTCCTCGAACCACCACAAAGACCATCATTACCACCGTGATGACATAGGGGATAATGGCAGTGAGATCCGAGCTGATGTTGTATTCCTGGAGCCGATAGCCCAACGCATCGAAGAAGCCGAACATCAAGGCCGCCAGATATACCTTTGCCGGATTCGCTCCTCCGAAGATCACACAGGCAAAGGCCACATAGCCCCGGGAATTGGCCATTCCCTCAGAGAACATGGTAACATTGCCCAAGGCCAGTTGGGCGCCTGCCAGGCCGCAGAATGCTCCACAAAGAACCGACGAAGCCCACTTGACCTTCTCCGGGCTGATGCCCGCAGTTTGCAATGTTCCCGGTTTTTCTCCTGCCGCCCGAACCCAAAAACCATAGGGCGTCCGATACACCAGTACCCACATCAATCCAACTAAAATCCAGGTCAGGTAGATAAACAGAGAATTCCCCGACAGTACCTGCCCCACAAAGGGAATCCCTTTCAACCATCCCAGATCCAGGGTTGGCAATCCGGCGGTGGTCCGCAGGGTGCCTCGCACCCCAAACAATGCCCACAGCAGAAACACCGTCAATCCCTCAGCAAAAATGTTCAGGGCCGTTCCGATGATAAACTCATCGCTGCGGAACTTCACCACAAACAGGGCAAAAAACAGTCCCACCAACATTCCCACTAGAATGGCCGCAGCCACACCAAGCCAGGCAGAGCCCGTGACCACGCTCACCGCCACAGCGGTAAAGGCCCCCATCAGAATCATGCCATCCATGCCGATGTTCATGATCCCGGCGTGTTCCGTCATCAGTCCACCCATGCCCGCCAGTGCCACAGGCGTTGCAGAACGAAGCATCTGCTGAAACAGTCCCACAGAGAAAATATTACCCATGTTTCACCCCTTCTTTCTGCGCCTTCCCCTTGGCCATATGGCTCTTGGCAATTTCCAAAACGCCATTCTGCGCCGCCATGAAGAAGATAATCACCGCCTGGATGATTCGGTAAAGTTCTCCGGGCACCCCGGCGTTCAGCTCCATACCCTGGGCACCCACTTTCAAAAAGGCAAAGCCAAAACTCATGAAGATGATTCCCACCGGCTGGTAGCGCATAATCATGGCCACCAATAAACCGTCAAAGTAGTATTCGTTGCTGATGCCGTTTTGGTAGTTTCCTTTCAGGCCATATACCTCAAACATTCCCACCAAACCGCAGATCATGCCGGAAGCCGTCATGGCAAGAATGGTCAATTTGTCCGAATGTAACCCCGCATACCGGGCGAACCGGGGATTCTCACCAATGAGCTTCATTTCATATCCGGTGGTGGTTTTGCTCATCACATACCACACCAGAAATGCAATGATGGCTGAGGCAAAAATCGCCGTGGTCAGATTAGAGCCCCGGATGAGCTTGGGGAACAAAAATTCGCTGTTCAACGCATCGGTACCGGAGACCCGGTTTGGGTGGCTGGTTTTCCAGGGGCCGTTGGACAGGTAGGCGCAAAGATAAATGGCAATGGTATTCATCATAATGGTGGTGATGACTTCATTGACCTTCAGCTTCACCTTCAGCACGCCGGGAATCCAGGCATAGAATCCACCGACGACCATCGCGCCCACTCCAGCGACCAGAATGGCAGCCACAGGAGACTGATCTGCCAGCAAGACCCCAAGATAGGCCGACACGATGGCACCCAAATAGAGCTGACCTTCTCCACCCACATTGAAAATGCCCACCCGGGCACCCAGGGCACAGGCAAGGCCCGTCAAAAACAGCACCATAGCATATTCCAGGGTGTTGCCGAATTGACGCTTGGTAAAGGCAGAGGTGAGAAATTCTCCAACAGACTGGCATCCTGTGGCTCCCTGAACCAAGGCGCCGTAGGCCTCCACCGGGTCATGGCCGGTGATGGCCATAATCCCCGCTCCCACCAGCAACGCCAAAATCACCGCCGCTGCCAGGGTCAGGAAATATCCCCAATCGATTTTACCCTTCATTGGTTGCACCCTCCCTCCGGTCGCCGGTCATGTAGTAACCGATCTCCGCTTTTTCAATGGCCCCCGCCTGGAATTGACCTGTGATCCATCCTTCGTACATGGTAATAATCCGGTCGGACAGGCGGAACACCTCATCTAAATCTGCCGAACAGAGGAGCACCGCCGCCCCCTCCCGGCGTTTTTCCAGAATTCGGTTGTGGATGAACTCGTTGGCACCGATGTCCACCCCTCGGGTTGGCTGGGAAATCACCAGCACATCTGCATCAAAACTGAACTCCCGAGCAATGACTACCTTCTGCATATTGCCGCCGGAAAGACTGCCCAACGGGACATCCACGCCGGAAGCCCGAATATCAAATTTCTGGAAGATTTCCTCTGCATACCGGCGAATGGCCCGGCGGTTCTGGTGGAATCCAAACTTGGTAAAGGCTGGTTGACGATGTTTACCCACCAACAGATTGTCGGTAATGTCTCCCTGGGCACTGACACCGGTGGAAAGCCGATCCTCCGGCACATGGGCCAATCCCAGATCCCGAATCTGCCCCGGGCTCATGCCGGAAATTTCCTTTCCGTTGATGTGGATTTGTCCGCCCGAGTAGGGCCGCATCCCAGTGATGGCCTCCAAAAGCTCCGACTGGCCGTTGCCTTCAATGGCTGCAATCCCCAACACTTCCCCTGCCCGGACGGTTAAACTCAGCCCCTTTACCACGGGAAGGCCCCGGTTGTCTGCCACCTCCAGATTTTCCACCTGAATTTTTACTTCTCCAGGCTGAGCCTGTTCCTGCTGCTGAACCGTCACCACATCCCGGCCCACCATCATGGCCGCCAAACTCCGTTCGGTGACGTTTTTTGTCTCGTCAATGGCAATCATCTTTCCCTGGCGCATAACGCCCACCCGGTCAGAAATAGCCATCACCTCATAGAGCTTGTGGGTGATGATGATCACTGTCATGTTCTTTTCCCGCACCACTCGACGCAAAATGGCAAACAGCTCGTCCGTCTCCTGGGGGGTCAGCACAGCCGTTGGCTCATCTAAAATCAGCACATCAGCCCCACGGTATAGGGTTTTCAAAATCTCCACCCGCTGCTGCAAGCCGACGCTGATCTCCCGAACCAGGTCGTTGGGTTTGACTTCCAGGCCGTACTCCCTGGACAAGGTTTCCACCGCTTCCACGGCGGTCTTCTCATCATACAAGACCCCCAGCTTTCTGGGCTCCTTGCTCATGACGATGTTCTGTGCCACCGTGAAACTGGGCACCAGCATAAAGTGCTGATGCACCATGCCCACACCGGCGGCAATGGCCGTTTTGGGGTTAAAGGATGTGACGGGCTTGCCTTTGATGTACACCTGCCCCATGGTGGGGGTCAGGATTCCGTAAAGCACATTCATCAAGGTGGATTTTCCCGCACCGTTTTCTCCCACCAGGGCAAAAATCTCCCCCCGGCGTATCTCCAGCGACACGTCATCGTTGGCCCGGACTCCTGGAAAATCCATGGTGATGTTCTTCATTTCCACTACAGTTTCCAATGGGACGCCTCCCTATCGTAAATTAAGGGGGCTGAATATCAGCCCCCTCCCTATTTCCCCAGAGGGGATTGTTCCAATGTTATCTGGTGGTATCCACCACGATCTGCCCGGAGATGATCTCCTTGGCCAACTGCTCCACCTGGGACTTCACTTCATCGGGCACCTGAACGCCGGAACCGTCCTCGCCATAGGCAACGCCGATGTACTCGTTGGACATATCCGCCAGCCAGGTGGTACCCCACAGGCTCTCGTCCCCGCCAATATGCTTGGCAATGGCATCGTAAACGGACTTGCCCACTTCCTTAATCATGGAGCAGACGATCACATCAGGAGCAATGTACTTCTGGTCAGAGTCCACGCCAATAGCGTAGAAGCCCTTTTCCTGGCCTGCCTGGAACACACCCTCACCGGCCTTGGAGCAAACCTGGAAGATCACATCTGCACCCTTGTCATACAGGGCCAGGGCACATTCCTTGCCAATGGCAGGATCGTCATAGGTGTTGGCATAGTTTACCACAACCTCCAAATCCGGATTGGCATACTTGGCACCCTGGGTAAAGCCGATGATAAAATCATTGATGGTGGCGGAATCTTCACCGCCCACGGCACCCACCACACCGGTGGTGCTCATTTTCCCGGCCACATAGCCAGCCAGGAAGGAACCCTCGTTCTGGGCGTAGGGAATACACAGCACATTAGGCACAGCGGTGGAAGTCTCATTGTCCACCCACACAAACCGGACATCAGGATACTCCGGTGCAATGGTTTCCACATTGTAGAACTCCCAGCCCACCAAAACCACGATGTCTGCGCTATCGGCGGCATTGTAGATCTGCTGATCGTGGCCTTCGTTGTTGCACTCGATCTCCTTGAGCTTCACGCCATAGTCCTCCACCAACTGCTTGCAGCCAGCACGGGAGTTGTCATAGAATGCCTGATCGCCAAAGGTACCCGAGACCACCAGTGCCACCGTCAGATTCTGCTCCTGGCCGGGCTCGGTTTCGCCGCCACTGTTGCCACAGGCGACCAGGGACAACACCATCACGAGCGCCAAAAGCATTGCCATCCATTTTTTCATGTCGTACTCCTCCTTGCGGATAGTTGTTGTGTTTTTCCACGATTCTATTGTACACATCTGTCGTTCCCTTGTCAATATCTGCCAAAGATTTCCATCTTTCTTTTCCAAATCATTGCATTATTTCCCAAGAATCAGCATTTTCCTCCGGCTTTCCATGGAGATTTTCTGAAATAATTGTTGCGAACGCATCAATTCTATGATATGATGGCGATATATCAATGAAATGAAGAAAAGAGGTAGTATCTCCCATGGAAACCAAACGTTCTTCCCATCTGTCCACCCGGAAGCGCCGGGATGTTGACATGACTCAGGGAAGCATCACCCGCCACATCATTCTCTTTGCCCTGCCTCTGCTGGCAGGAAACCTGTTCCAGCAGCTTTATAACACCGTGGACACCTGGGTTGTTGGCAACTATGTCAGCAACGAGGCCTTCTCCGCCGTGGGCACCGTCGGCCCCATTATCAATATGCTCATCGGCTTTTTTATGGGTCTTTCCTCCGGTGCCGGCGTGGTCATCAGCCAATACTATGGTGCCGGACGATACGACAAAGTTCACGACGCCGTTCACACCGCCATTGCCATGACCGTGATTCTGGCGGTGATTCTCACAGGCATCGGCCTTTTCATGATCCCCTATATGCTGGATTTGATGAATATGCCCCAGGAGGTCATCCCCGAAGCCACCAGCTATCTCACCATTTACTTCTCCGGCCTCATCGGTTTGATGCTGTATAACATTGGCTCCGGCATTTTGCGTGCCGTTGGTGACAGCCAGAGACCCTTCTATTTTCTGGTGGTGTGCGCCGTGATGAATACGGTGCTGGATCTGGCCTTTGTTCTGGTACTGCACATGGGTGTGGAAGGCGTAGCCTATGCCACCATTTTGTCCCAGGGTGTCTCTGCGGTATTGGTAATTTTGACCCTGCTCCGTTCCGATGCTTGTATCAAGCTCCTGCCTCGGGATTTGAAACTCCACTGGGATATGCTGAAGAAGATCTTTACCGTGGGCATCCCTGCTGCGATACAGATGTGCATCACCTCCTTCTCCAACATCTTCGTACAGTCTTATATCAATTTCTTCGGTGCCGATTGTATGTCCGGATGGACAGCCTACGCCAAGCTGGATCAGCTCCTGTTTTTGCCCATGCAGTCCATCGCCCTGGCCTCCACCACCTTTGTGGGGCAAAATCTGGGCAAGAATCTGGTGGATCGGGCCAAGAAGGGCGTTCGCAACGCTCTGATCATCGCCCTTTGCTCCACTGCCATTTTGATGATCCCCGTCCTGAGTTTCCGGGAGACGGTGGTGGCCTTCTTCAACAGCAAGCCCGAGGTTATCACCTATGGTTCCCTGCTGCTGAAGTGGTTGACGCCCTTCTACCTTCTGTGCTGTTTCAATCAGATTTACGCCGGTGCCCTCCGGGGTGCAGGTAATAGCCAGGCTCCCATGATTATCATGCTCTCCTCCTTCGTGGTATTCCGGCAGATTTATCTGTTTATCATGAGCCGGGTCTGCAACGAAATCATCCCCATTGCCATGAGCTATCCCGCCGGTTGGCTCTTGTGCAGCATCGCCACCACCATCTATTTCTACACCGTCCGGCTGGACAAAAACCGTCTGGTGGAAGATCCGGTGTACGAAAGCTAACACCCCCATTTTGTTCAAAAATCCAGAGAACGCCCGATTCGGGCGTTCTTTTTTGTGCAATCGGTTGCGCTTTTCGATTCTCTCCCTTTTACACAGCCCCCCTCCAAGGTGAAATCTATTTGTTTGTGAATTTTGCACATAGAGAACTCTTGACAAGCTGTCTCGAATTTGATAGAGTATGGTTAGGTATTTTTCAAATCAACCATGAAATTCAAATCACAGGAGGTTTTTTCATGTCTTATAAGATCATCGAGCTGGATCCCAATCTGGCGCCTTTTGAGGGAGACATCAACCTGCGCATGGATCTGTACAAGGCCAAGCACAAGCAGTTGGTGAAGCGTGGCTCCAAGTTGACAGATTTTGCCAACGCCCACGAATATTACGGCATCCATCACGTGAATGGCGGCTGGGTATATCGGGAATGGGCTCCCAGTGCATTTCAGCTGTACCTGGAAGGCGAATTCAACAACTGGGATAAGACAAGCCATCCCATGACCAAGCTGGACAACGGCGATTGGGAACTGTATCTGGAAGGCGACAATGCCCTTTGGGAGGGTTGTAAGGTCAAGACCGTTGTGGATGCCAATATGACCCGCACAGAGCATATTCCCCTCTACGCTCGTCGAGTGGTGCAGGATAAGGCAACCCTCACCTTCACCGCCGAGGTCGTGGACGACCGTACCCCCTTCGACTGGACGGATGAATCCTTCCGTCCGGAAAAGACTCCCTTCATCTATGAGTGCCATATCGGCATGGCGCAGGAGGAGGGCCGGGTTGGCACCTATCGGGAGTTTGCCGACTATACCCTTCCCCGGATTAAGAAAGCCGGATACAATACCATCCAGATTATGGCCATTATGGAGCATCCCTACTATGGCAGCTTCGGCTACCAGGTGTCCAACTTCTTTGCTCCCTCCAGCTGGTTCGGCCAGCCCCGGGATCTGAAGTATCTGGTGAACAAGGCCCATGAGATGGGTCTGACGGTGCTGCTGGACGTGGTCCACTCCCACGCCGTGAAGAACACCGCCGAAGGCATCAATATGTTTGACGGCACCGTTTGGCAGTTCTTCCACGACGGTGACATGGGCGATCATCCTGCCTGGGGAACCAAGTGCTTCAACTACGGCAAGAATGAAGTGATCCACTTCCTGCTGTCCAATCTGAAATTCTGGAT
>CAZSAZ010000051.1:0-9920 GCA_964604925.1 uncultured Oscillospiraceae bacterium
GTTCATGGGTAATGTCCACCATCTCCTTGGCCAGCTTAGCGACCTCCCGGCGCTGAAACGCCTGGAAATCCTTGTACTGCTGGGACGGAATCCGATACTGGTTGTTGTGGTAGCCCTGATCCACGATATACTCCGGACGGAAGGGATACCCCACCTCTGCCTCAAACTGCTCCAGAATATAAGGAGACACGGAAGCAGAGTAGCCATACCAGTCCACAAACTTCTCTCGCTTCAGTTCGTCAAATACCAGGGTAAACTGGTGGAAGAAGGTGGTGTATCGGATGACATTGACATAGGGGTGCTGGGCAATGAAGGTTCTCAGCCGCTCCATGGTGTATTGATGGGTTTTGGGCTGACGAACATCGAAGGTAATCTGATGTTCAAAGTCCTTCCAGTCGTTGGTCACGGCGTTGTACATATGCACCGGATCCCAGATGAGATAGGCCAAAAATGCCACCGTATACTCGTGGTACGCCTCCGGCGCATCTATCACGACGCATCCAGTTTCCGGCTCGTAGTGCCACATCTCCGGGGCAATGGGCTGACCCGTGGTGCGATCCACAACCTCCCACCAACGCTTGATATCATCCCGGGTGTTGACTTCCATCAACTCCGGGGAGATACCCTGCATCAGATGAATGGACAGAGGGCCTTCCAGAGCGGTGTGGAATCCGGTCATAATATAGCACTGCTGCACCTCGTCGGGATTGGCCTTTGCCCAGGCGTTGTCCTTCCGGGTGGTGTAGTAGGTCGAATAGATTTTGGCATTCTGATTTTGAAGCTCGGCAGGAAAATCGGTACCATCACAGTCCCGGATGGCATCGGCTCCCCAGCGCTTCAGGATCTCCAGCGTTTCCGGCACCACGTCCAAATCCGTGGGAATGGTGACGCGACCGGTGGTTTTGCGTTCATTCATAGCATTGTTCCCCTTATTTTTGATACAGAGCGTTATACACAAACAAGGCGGCCAACAGGAAAATGATCCCCAGGATCATAATTCCCAACCCCTGAAGTTTTCCGGTCATCCGCCATCCCACAACCGTCAGCACCAGGCCCAGCACAAAAAACAGGGCGATAAGTACCATCCGGAGGGTTTCATGATTCTTCCAAAAATGCATAGCTTCACCTTATCCTTTCAGACCGCCCACGGTCATTCCCTTGGTCAGATTCTTCTGGACGCAACAGTAGAGAATCAGGGTGGGCAACATGACGATCACGAGGCCGGCATACATGGGGCCATAGTTGGCAGCGGACTGCTGTGCCTGCATCAGGTTCAGCAAACCCACAGGCAGGGTCTTGCTTCCGTCCAAGGATGTCATCATGGTCATAGAGATGATATACTCGTTCCAGAAAGACAGGAAGTTGAACAAAATCACCGTGATGATGGAAGGCTTCGCCATGGGGAAGATGATCTGGGTCATGGTGCGGAAATACCCGGCGCCGTCAATGTATGCTGCCTCCTCATAGTCATGGGGCAAGGTGGCAAAGTAGCTGGAAAGGAGATAAATGGTAAAGGGTAGTGCCGTAGCTGCGTAAATCACCGCCAGAACAAACAGATTGTTCAGCAGGAACGTCTGACCAATGGTCTTTTTCAGCCAGGCATCTCCATCCCGGAGCATCAGGAAAATGGGCACCACGATATAGTTCACGTTGATGAACAAACCGGCCATGAATGCGGTGTTCAAAAACTTCTGACCCACAAACCGGAACCGGGACAAGCAGTATGCCGCAGGCAGTGCCACCACCAGCAGCAGTACCAGGGCAACCAGAGTCACGATCACGGAATTGAGCATATACTCACCCATCCGGGCCGTCTCCCAGGCTTCCACGAAGTTCTGCCAGTAGAAGCCCTTGGGCAGGTTCCAGGGATTGGTATAAAATTCAGCGTTTTGCTTGATGGATGCCATAAACACCCAAGCCACCGGCACAACAATGAGCACCGTCAGGGTAATCAGCACCACATACACAAAGGTCTTATAGGCCCGCTCTCCGGATGAGACGATTTTCTTCTGTTTCATCTTCCTACCTCCTTAGAATTCCAGGGTTTCCCGCTCCGTGACCTTGTTCACAAGGGCAGACAGGGCAAAGGAGAACAGGAAAATCACCACACCAATGGCCATACAGTATCCGTAAAGGCCATTGTTCTTCTGGGTATACATATACCCCAGCACCACTTCGGATGCGCCGTTGGGGCCGCCGGAGGTCATCGCCTTCACAAACAGGAAGGCCATGTTGATGGTGGAGATGATGAAGAACGTCAGCGTGGTGCGGATGTTGGTCCAGATCAGTGGAATGGTAATCTGGAAAAACTGGGTCACCCGATTGGCCCCATCCAGAGCAGAGCTTTCATACAGGGACTGGGGCACGGCGGACATCGATGCCATGTACATCACCATGTAGTAGCCAATGGCCTGCCAGACCATGGCAATGATGATGGAAACCATGACCATCTTTTCACCCTTCCACAGCACCGACGTCTCCGGGTTAAACATCTGGATGATGGAATTCAACATTCCGTTCTCTGTCTGATACACAGCAGAGAAAATACCGGAAATCACCACAACGGACAGAATATTGGGAATGTAAAACACCACCCGGAAGAAATTCTGCCCTTTGATATCTTCTTTGGTCAGGATCGCGGCAAAAATCAGGGCCAGAGCCATGGTGATGACGGTGACAACCACGATCAAAAGCAGCGTGTTCTGCATGGAACGAATGAAGGAGGTGTCCTTCAGCAGATTGGCAAAGTTGCTCCATCCCACAAAGGTTTCCTTGGTGGAATAGGCACTGCGCTGGTACAAGGACATTCGGAAAACATTGATGGTCGGCACGATCATGAAGATGGTAAATAAGATCACAGCCGGGGCCACACAGGCCGCCACAAATGCGCTGCGGCGTTTGTTGCTCTTCATAGCGTCAATACCGCTCCTTTCTATTTGGGAGTTTGGTCAAGATCCCGGGTTCCCGGGAAAAAGGATGGCAGCGGCGGCTGCCGCTGCCATCCCAGATGTTATACAATGGATGTAGCTATGCTTGAATTAGCCCATCAGATTGGCCCGCATCTGCTCGGAAGCGGAGATGATGTCGGCCTTGTACTGCTCGATGGTCAGAGTGCCAGCAACCAGAGAGTTGACAGGCTCAAAGAACACGGAGGTGTTGTCGATGCCGGGGATGGCTTCGTAGGCAGCGAAGTTGCCCATGGCAGCCTTTGCACCGTTGTCATAGATGGAGTAGAACATCACGTTGTCACCCTCCAGCATGGAAGCGATGCCGTTGACGGGCTGGATGGCACCGGCCTCAGCGAAGATGGCGCAAGCAACATCGGAGTACAGGAAAGCAACAAACTGCTTGGCTTCGTCAATGTGCTCAGCACCGGCGGGGATCCAGGCCTGCTCGAACCAGCAGTAGGAGTAGCCAGCGCCGCCCTCTTCCACAGCGGGAAGTGCGGTCATGCCCCAAGCGAAGTCATTCTCCAGGGTAGCCTCAGCTTCGGCCATCTCGGTGACGATCCAGGTGCCGTTGGGCATAAACAGTGCATTGTTGGTCATGACCATCAGCTGGTTCTTGGTGAAGTCCTGGTTATTGGCCTGAGCGGGGGTAGCAGGATGGGTGTAGTCAGCCAGCTTGTCCAGGATCTCGAAGAGCTTGTCAGCCTCGGGAGTCTCCCAAACGCCCTCTTCATAGTGGGTAGCAGCCTCAAAGAACTCGGAGCCGCCGATGGAGTAAATCAGAGCATACATGAATGCATCATAGTAGCCTGCGGTGGGATAAGTGAACAGATAGATGCCTTCTGCCATGGCCTTGTCGCCCAGCTCCCACATCTCATCCCAAGTGGTGGGAACGCTCCAGCCCTTCTCCTCGAACAGCTTGGCGTTGTAGAACAGGCCGCAGGGAGAGTAGAACATGGGAGCCAGATAGGTCTTGCCATCGTTGTAGGGGTTGGTCAGAGAGGTCTCGGTGAAACCGCCGGAGATCTTATCGCCCACGATGTTGGTCTCGCCGGGAACGGTCATGGACAGCACATCGGTGATTTCGGCAATGGCCTGATCCTTGATGAACTGCTCGGTCAGACCGGCGGGACGGCCGGTAGCCAGATGGATCACGTCGGGATACTCATAGCCCTGCATGGAGCCGGAGATGACGTCCTCCAGGTTCTTGTCGGTGGTCAGTTCCACCTGAATGCCAGTGGTCTCGGTGAAAGCCTGGCAAACCTTCTGCCAGATCTCAGAACCATAAGCAGTCTCAATGGCCGCAACCTTGATGGTCACACCATTGTCCACGGGAGTGGTGTCGTTTGCAGCGGTCTGAGTGGTGGTGGGGGTATCATCGTTGCCGCAACCGGCAAACAGACCCACAACCATGACGCAGCAGCATAGCAATGATCTTTTTCATTTGTATTTCCTCCATTTCAAGTTTGGGCAGATTGGTTCTCCGCCCAATACCAAGTATATCGAACCTTTGTATTTTCTCAACCATTATCTTGCTGTTAATTTTATACATATTGCTAGTTCGCAATTTTTTGGTATATCCCTCAAATTCAATCCCGTCATTTTGTGCAGATTAACAACGGGTATCTTCCAAATTTCCCCAGATTTTTCACAAGAAATCCTTGCCTCTTTCACCATTGCGCAATATAATACAATTTGAAAGCAAGAACCTTCTAATTTCTCAGGACGGTGAATCCCATGAGTAACAACCGCTATTCCATTCAGCAATCCCCTTCCCTGCGCAATTCCCTCCGGCTGCTTAATGTGGGCAGTGCCAAATACGGTGGCGACTGGAACTCCGTCCCCCACACCCATCCCTATGCGGAGATGTTCTATGTGGTGGGCGGCCAGGGACAGATCCTCATTGACCAGGAACTTTATCCCGTTGCCTCCCAGAATCTGGTCATCATCAATCCCAACGTGGTTCACACCGAGGTCAGCCTCAATGCCTCCCCTTTGGAATATGTGGTGTTAGGTGTGGAGGGGCTGGAACTTATCCCAGACTCCGATGACGAACGCCGGTTTCGAATCCTGAACCAGGGGCAACACTGGGAATCCATTTCCCACTGCATCCAGAACATTTTGCAGGAGACCCACAGCAATCTGCCCGGTAGTGACACCATCTGTCAGGCTTATCTGGAGATTCTCATTACCCTGCTGATGCGCAGCACCGATTTTGTACTGAATCCGGCGCCCCTTCCATCGGCCAACAACCAATGCGCAGCGGTGCGTCGGTACATTGATGCCCATTTCAAAGAATCCATCTCCCTGGATCATCTGGCCCAAATCGCCCATGTAAACAAGTATCATCTAGCCCACAGCTTCAAGGAAACCTTCGGCGTCAGCCCCATTGCCTATCAACTTAGTCGGCGTTTGGAAGAAAGCTGCCATTTACTCCGGCAAACCGATCTTTCCCTGTCCCAAATTGCCCATGTCCTCGGTTTTTCTTCCAGCAGCTATTTCTCCCAGATTTTTCGAAAGAACAAGCACATGAGTCCATCGGAGTATCGCCGGCTGGCAGATTCTTCACCAGGAACCCCTTCTTTCCCGGAAAAAAATTGACCAATTCCCAATTTTCGTGTATAATATCCTTTGTTTTCCAAACACAGAAAGGTCGATTCTAATGAATGAAACGAAGCCGTCCCTGTTATTCCGCTTCATCAAGGGCGCCATCCGCCTTTGCTATCCCCCCATGGAGGTAGTGGGCAGGGAAAATCTACCGGAGCATAATGCGATCATTGTGGGCAACCACACCCAAATGCACGGCCCCATCGCCGCAGAACTGTACTGTCCCGGCAAGCACTACACCTGGTGCGCCGGACAGATGATGCATTTGAAGGATGTGCCTGCTTACGCTTACCAGGATTTTTGGTCCCGGAAGCCCAAGTGGAGCAAATGGTTTTACAAACTCCTGTCCTACGCCATCGCGCCTCTGTCTGTGGTGATTTTCAACGATGCCAACACCATTGGCGTCTATCATGACACCCGGATTCTGTCCACCTTCAAAAAAACCGTAGCCCGGTTACAAGAGGGTGCCAACATTGTCATCTTTCCGGAGCATGACGTGCCCCACAACCACATTGTCTGTGACTTCCAGACCAAATTTGTGGACGTTGCCAAGCTCTACTACAAGCGCACAGGCATTGCCCTGAGCTTTGTCCCGGTGTATATTGCCCCGGCTCGAAAGACCATGTATTTCGGCAATCCCATTGTCTACTGCCCTGACAATTCTCCTGAAATGGAGCGGCAGCGAATCTGCGATTATTTGATGGATGAGATCACCTCCATCGCCTGCTCCCTGCCGGAGCACACCGTTGTGCCTTACAACAACGTACCCAAAAAAGACTACCCTTCCAATCTTCCCAAGGAGGCATCCAAATGAGAACACCTCAGGTTGACTATCGCCAGTTCCGTCTGAGCAAGGTCAACACCCCCGAATTTTCCCACCTGAAGCTGTTGCTAGGCTGGGTGGGCTACTTGGCACTGTATGTGCTGACGGAAAATCTGATCCCCATTGAGGCTTGTACCCCCATCCACTGCTGGCTGGACGATGTGGTTCCCTTCTGTGAGTGGTTCGTAATTCCCTATGTGAGCTGGTATTTCCTCATCATCGGCTCCCTGGCCTATTTTCTACTGTACAACGTGGCCGGATTCCGGAAGATGCAAACCTATATCATTTTCACCCAGGTGGTGGCCATGGCGGTTTACATTGTTTTTCCCAACCGCCAGGATCTCCGCCCGGAGGTCTTTCCCCGGGACAACATTCTGACCCAGATTTTGGGTCTGATCTACTCTGTGGACACCAACACCGGCGTCTGCCCTTCCCTTCATGTGGCATACTCTTTGGGTATTTGTTCCACCTGGCTCCGGGAAAAATCCGTGGGCAAAGGGTTTAAGACCTTTATCGTGATCCTGGTGATTCTGATTTGTATGTCCGTGTCCTTCATCAAGCAGCACTCCACCGTTGACATTTTTGCCGCTATGGCCATGTGCCTGGTTGCGGAGTGGTTTACATTCTATCGAAAAAAGAGAGCGAAAGCCTAATCAATCCGGGTTTTCCCAAAAGGAAAAGAGGTTATATATATGGATCGGAACATTTCCCTGTATGTGAACAAGAAGCACATTGCCGCCTGGCTCATGGCCCTTGCCATGGTTAGTTCTGCGGCGTTTCAGTTCATTCGCTACCCTATGTTGGGACAAAGCTCCCAGTGGTGGCAACTCCTGCTTCCGTCTGTGGCATCGTTGGGATACGGTGTGATTGCCCTGTGTGCCGGAGAAGAACAGTTTTATAAAACAGCCCTCCCCGTGGGTCTGGCTGGGGTGTGCTATGGTGTAACCCTCCACGGTTACTTGGCATCCCATCCCCTGCTTTACGGCATGAGCCTGACCTGCCTGCTGTTCTTCTGTCTGGCCTATGGCTTCATCGTTGGTGGCCGAGCCAAGCCCTGGCTGCTGCTGCCCCTGTATTTGGCTGCTCTTACCCCCATGGTGTATCTGGCCATTACCAAGGGACTGATTTTGGTTCTTCCGGATATTCTCATGGTGCTGGGACTGCTACTGAACCTGCCTGCCATCCAGGTTCACACCGACGGACGCTACCATCCCACCTGGGGAGACCGGTTGGACGGTCGTCGTATTCGTTCCATCCCCGCTTTGGATCAGATTTCTCCCTACATTATGGTCAACCGGAATGGTGCCAACAATCTGTTCTCCGAAGCCGTGGAGATCACAGAGCTGGAACGCTATGTTCATCGGAAACGGAAAGAGGGACTTCTGGGCTTTGGCGTGACCCATGTGATCATCGCTGCCTACGTCCGCACGGTGGCAAAATACCCGGCCCTGAACCGATTCATTGCCGGTCAGAAGGTTTACACCCACGGCGAGGACATTTCTCTCTGCATGACGGTGAAAAAGGAGATGTCTGTCTCTTCCCCGGATACAGTAATCAAAACCCACTTCTCCCCCCGGGACACCGCCGAAGACGTATTCCGGAAGTTCAACGCCCAGGTGGAGGAAGCAAAGAACACCCCCCTGGACTCCGGCGTGGACAACGCTGCCGGAATTCTCACCCTGATTCCCGGTGTTGTGCTGAAATTCGTAGTGTGGCTCCTGCGGGTGTTGGATTATTTTGGCTTGATCCCGGGCTTCCTTCTGGAAATCAGCCCCTTCCACGGAAGTGCCTACTTTACCTCCATGGGCTCGTTGGGCATCCGTCCGGTGTATCATCATTTGTATGATTTTGGCACCATCCCGGTATTCTGCGCCTTTGGCCGGAAACGGAAGGTCACAGAAATCGTGGATGGTCAGAGCGTCACCCGAAAGTATCTAGATCTGCGGTTTAATCTGGACGAACGGATTTGTGATGGCTACTACTATGCTAGCATCATCAAACACTTCCTCCGTCTCCTGGCCCATCCCGACTTGCTGGATACGCCCCCGGTCGAGGTGGTTTCCGACATCCTCTAATGGATCCTAACACAAGCCCCTCGGCAAAACAGTTTACAGCCACAACAGTTTGATCTGTTGTGGCTGTTCTTGTATATGCAATCAACCTATGATGGTATATGTTCACAGTGTAAACTCATGTTGCAAAAACATAGCGTTGATGTAGTGGTGCTAAATTACGGATTTTGCTACAATGAGATCAGAAAATGGAAGGAAGATTTCATTATATAGAAAAGCAAATGGTTGGTCACAAGAGGATTTCGCTGAGAGGATAACGGAACCGCACCGCCTGATGCACAAAACATATTGCAAATTAGCAAACTGTTCCGGGTTACAACGCGGTCGTGATATCCCTACGGTTCAGACTGCAACAACAGAAGCAGGTTAGTCTATCCATGTCCCCAGTTTTCTCCTTCTGAAAACCGGGGCTTTGAAAACCTGAAAAGGCGCCGTCCCGTGGGACGACGCCTTTTGTTTATTCGGAATGACAGCCACCACTGCAACCGGAACAGTTGCCGGAGCAAGTGGCCCCATCGGGGCAACCGATGCACTTGATGCCCTTGCGCTTGGCCTGGTGAATATATCCCACTACCAAGCCCAGAATCAGGACAATCACACCGATTACCAGAAGATCAACAGGATTCATTTTTTACTTCTTTCCGCCCAGTGCGTATTCCTTCTCCACCTTCTTGTCCGCATTGACACAGAGGTAGACCACGATGCCAACCATCACCGCAACGGCAATCAAACCGGGCAGGAAACCTGCGCCCACATGGCCTTCGGTGATGAGGGTACCGATCTGGTAGACCAAATAGCCCACGGTGAAACCGGTTCCCAGCTGGAGGCAAATGCCACCCCACAGCCACTTCTTCTCCTTGATCTCGGAGTTCATGGCGCCCAGGGCTGCGAAGCAGGGAGGCGTAAACAGATTGAACATCAGGTATGCCAGTGCAGCAACCTTGGTGATGGCGAACACGGCGGCAACTTCCGTACCGGCACCGTCCACCAGCTCCAAAGCATCGGTGTCAATGAGGTTGGAAATGCCATAGCACACCGCCAGGGTACCAACCACGTTTTCCTTGGCAATAAAGCCGGTGACAGCAGCGGCAGCCAACTGCCAAGCCTTCACACCGATCACGGGGACCAGGATGGTGGCAATGGGAGTGGCGATGGTTGCCAGAATGGATGTAGCTTCGGCACCTTCCTCCACCAACTGCAAGCTCCAGTTGAAGGACTGCATGATGTAAACCACGGCGTTGCACAGCAGGATGATGGTACCGGCCTTGACGATATAGGCCCAACCACGGCTGCACATATCCAGGCAAGCACGCTTCAAAGAGGGAACCTTATACTCCGGCAGCTCCATGATGAAGAAGGACTTCCGGTTCTTATAACCGGCAATCTTGTTCACCAGCAGAGCTCCCACCAGGATCAGGGCAATGCCCACAAAGTACATCAGCGTACCCACCCAGGAGGCATCCTCAAAGA
>CAZSAZ010000052.1:0-9919 GCA_964604925.1 uncultured Oscillospiraceae bacterium
TGCATCCCAAACCAGCCGGCTATTTTCGCCATAGCCCGCTTCCCCTTCCCGGGGAGGCAGGTAGTTTGCATCCACAATAGCCGGTACCGGCTCTCCGGAATCCACCGCCGTGGTGAGCATGGCCGCCAGGCCCTGGGGCAAATAGTCATATTCGTGATTACCAAAGGTGGTAGCATCGTAGCCCATGGCACCCATGATCCGCAACTCAATGGCAGAGGAGGCATAGGCCGTCTGGAACAGCGAACCCATGGAAAAATCTCCACCGTCCACCAAAAGGGCATTGGGATGCTTCTCCTTTTCCCGGCGAATCGCCGTCATCAGCCGGGCATATCCGCCAAACTCTCCACCGTATCCGTCCTCCGACGGAAGCAAATGGGAATGAAGATCATGGGTAAACAATACCGTCACCTGCTGACTTTCCTCCTGGGCAAAGGACATCGGGGTTAGGGTCAGCACCAATCCCAGTGCTACCAGCAGACAACAGCATTTCAAAAAGATGGGTTTCATCTTTCAACGCTCCTTTTTTCTAAACTCCCCCTGATTTTACCACAGGGAACCCCGAAATGCAAGGCTCATCCCCCATCCCAGACTGGACAATCCAGGCAAAAGGGCGTATAATGACCCCACTATGGATTTCGGAGGGAGCACATGAACTACACCGATTTGATCTTTGATTTATATGGAACCCTGGTGGATATTCACACCGAGGAAAGCCAGGAGGTTTGGGAGAAAACCGCCCTGTTCTTTGGCTACTATGGGGCCTGTTATACCGCCGACGAGCTGAAGGAAGGATTCCAGACGGCCCTTGCCCAACGGGAGGCACAGGCAGGACAAAGCTATGAATGTTACCCGGATATTCCCGTGGAGCAGATTATGGCCTCCCTGTTCCAGGCCAAGGGGGTGGCAGACCTGGCTCCTTCCCTGGGGTTTCAGGCGGCTCAGTTGTTCCGGATTTCCTCCACGGAATACATCCGGCTCTATCCCCAGGTGCTCCAGGCTTTGGCTCGCCTTCGTCAGAAGAGCTTCCGCATTTGGCTTCTAAGCAACGCCCAGCGTACCTTCACTGCCTACGAATTGCGGCATTTGGGGCTGGAATCTTGGTTTGACGGAATTTATCTTTCCTCTGACTTTGAGGTTCGGAAACCGGATGTTCGATTTTTTCAGGTGCTGCTTCAGTCCCAGCATCTCCAGCCAGAGCACTGCCTCATGATCGGCAACGACCGGGAGACCGACATTGCCGGGGCCATGGCCGCCGGAATGGACACCCTGTACCTGCACACCAATCTTACTCCTGCCCATCAAGCCGCGGCAAACCCTGCCCTGGCTCCTGGAATTGCACCTCCGTACTGCCATGCCTATGAATGGGAAGGAACCCACTGGGATGCCCTTTCTCGCCTGCTCGCCGGGGAAAGATGATATTTTTCTGTTATAAATCATACCACCATCGGCTTTGCTCTGGGACCGCTTCCTTTTTGGGTTACATGGGTAAAAGGAGCCTCACCGTTCTGAGCCATCTTCGTGGAAAAACCAATCTTCAACGATGTCAGAATGGGTGACGACAATTTCGATGTCCTTCAGTTCTTCCTTGGTGAAAAAACGCAGTTCCCGCGACTCCTGACTCACCTGGAGTTCCGGTTCCTGTTCCAGTTCCAGGGCAAAGACCACGATGACCATCCGCCATACGCTTCCGTCGCAATAGGCGGCAATCCGTCCAGGTTCTCCATAAGAACGGAGACGCCGGAACCGGGATTGGGGAATCCGCAGCCCCAACTCCTCCCGTACTTCCCGAGCCATGGCCTGGACTTCAGTTTCATAGGGCTTCACCCCACCACCGACCAGTCCCCATACATCGGCATCCCGCCGCTTTTCCAGCAGGAGCTTTCCGTCCCAGGTGATGATGGCATTGACTCCCAAATGGGCTCCCATGGTGGGCTTGGGGGCATTGGGATCCCCCCAATAAAAGGTTACAATGGACATTTTTGTTCCTCCTTTGAACAGCATATCAAACACCCGGAGAGGAAGTCCCCCTCCGGGTGCGTCAATTTTCTCAGATCAACTCCTGGGCCAGTGCATCCAACTGTGCCACGCTCTCATCATTCAGGGCCGAGCGAATGGTTACGGTATGCTGGGCAAATCGGAGGTTTTTGCTTCCTTCCAGGATTTTTGCCATGGTTTTTCCTGCCGCGGGAGCCCAGGTTCCATTTTCCAGGAACGCCACATTCCGGTTCTGGAAATTCCGCTCCGTAAGGCTATGGAGGAATGTTTTCATAAAGGGGAACACGTCACCATTATAGGTGGGACTTGCCAACACCAGGGTATCAAACCGGAACGCATCCGCCACAGCCTGGGACTGATCGCAACGAGCCAAATCATAGAGGTGAACCGTCTTTCCCTGGTTCTGGAGCTTCTCAGCCAAAAGCTGGGCTGCTTGGGCGGTGTGGCCATAAATGCTGGTGTAGGCGACAACCACACCCGATTCTTCCGGACGGTAGGCAGACCAGGCATCATACAAACCCAGATAATGCCCCAGATTTTCCCGGAGTACCGGGCCATGAAGGGGGGCGATGATGGCAATGTCCAACTGACTGGCCTTCTTCAGCAGGGACTGAACCTGGGCACCATATTTGCCCACAATGCCGATGTAGTAACGCCGTGCTTCCTCATCCCAGGGTTCCTGGGCATCCAAGGCTCCAAACTTGCCAAAGCCATCCGCAGAGAACAGCACCTTATCATAGCTGTCATAGGTCACAATGACCTCAGGCCAGTGAACCATGGGGGCGGTAACAAAATGGAGGGTGTGCTTTCCCAGGTTCAGGCAATCTCCTTCCCCAACTACCATCCGGCGCTGGGCATAGTCGCTGCCGAAAAACTGATTCATCATGGCAAAAGCCTTGGCAGAGGCCACCACCACCGTCTGAGGGTAGCGTTCCAGAAGCCGCGCCACATTGGCGGAATGATCCGGTTCCATATGCTGCACCACCAGGTAGTCAGGCTCTGCGCCATCCAAGGTCTGAGTCAGTTGCTCCAGCCAAAGTTCTCCAAAGGAAGCGTCCACCGTATCCATCACGGCGATCTTGTCGTCCAGAATCACATAGGAATTATATGCCATGCCATGGGGCACCACATACTGCCCTTCAAACAAGTCCACCTGATGGTCGTTGACACCAATATATCGAATGTCGTTGGTTACCGTCATATCCATTGCTCTCCTTTTGTTTTACATTGTTTGGCCATAGTTTACCCCATTGTGCCAATCTTTTCTGTGACTATATCACCAAAATGTGGCCAAGATATGAACGTCAGAATTTCTTCCTGGGATTTCCGGAATAAACCGGGTTTTTCCGGAAATCCGGTTGAAATTCCTGGAAAATTCTGGTATGATGGAAAGTACTTCTTACATTTGGGAGGATATGATGGAACGTGACTTTCTTCTTTCCCGGGGAGACTATGCCATCCCCGTGAAGCTCTCGGAACCGGACTACGGCCAGATTCAGCGCATGGTGCTCACCGTCCACGGCCTTGCAGGCAGTGCCAACGATCGCATCCAGGTGGGCATTGCAGAGGAAATGGAACTGTTCGGCTCTGTGACCGCCCGGTTTGACTTCCCCGGCCATGGGGACAGCCCCATGAACGACCGGGAATTGACCCTGGGAAATTGCGTTGGATGCCTGGTAACGGTGGCTGAATACCTGAAAGAACAGTATCCCCATGTAGAGGATCTTTGCATCTTTGCCACGGGATTTGGCGCCTATGTCACTTTGATTGCTCTCCAGGAGTTATTGGAACTCCCCGGACAAATCCGTTTGGTGATTCAGACGCCCTCCATTCGGATGCACGAAACCCTCCTTGCCATGGCTCACATCTCCCAAGAGACCCTCCGGGCCATGGATCACTATCCCTTCCTGGCTTCCCGCCCCTTCGATGTGACCTATCGGTTTTATCAGGAGCTTCAGGAGAATTCCGCTTTGGCGGCCTACCCCATTCCCATGCTCATTCTCCATGGGGAGCAGGACAGCTACATTCCCATGGCGGACATTCAGAATTTCCATCAGCTCAACGAAGGCTCCAAATTGGTCATCATCCCCGGAACCACCCATCGATTCCTGGAAGAAGGGGCATGGGATATGGTGCTGGATCTGACCCGGGACTGGTTCCAGTTCCAGCAGGTTCTGCTCACTGACTGGAGTTAATGCTTCCATTTCCCCTGGCAGACTGTCTTTTGGAAGCTCGTTGGTCGTAAAACAGTAATATGTGAATTTCTTGGAACAGGTATGATTTCGGTCATACCTGTTCCGCTTTTCGTAGTACATCCACGGGGATGACACCTATGAGGTCGCAGAAGATATGTATCTTCTGTTTCCTCTTGCCGCTGGACTTGTCGGGTGCTTCTACATATCGTCATCACGGTCATCGTGTATATCGCTCATTTTGATTTTCGGACTCATTTCGTCAAGCCTCTTTTTCATTTATTCACTTCGTCATTATACATTTGATTGTCATAGCATTTCTCCAGTCTAAGGTTCGTCCAACAATTTATACTCGGTGACCGCTGGTACATATTGTCGGCAACTTCGTTTTCCACGGCAGTGCAGTGAATGGAAATCATACTGCCATCGTTGAACTTCAGCTCCACGCAGCCGCTATCCATATTGAACGCACAGGACACTCCCTTTTTCATCCGCTATATCTCCGTCTATGTTAGCGTATACACACACTATAGCATGAAGATGAGCTATTTTTCAATCGACTTGCCGAAATCCATCGCATGAAAGTGTAACTTTTTATGAACCACAGGCAATAGGGCAATTATTCGGGATTCGACGTATTCTGCATCAAAACAGACCACTATCGACTTAACGGCTTGGTGGATTTTCTTACTAAACCGCAAACATTCACATTTTCTAACGAACGGAGTTCAGTATGGCGTGATTCTCCGTTTCGTATGGGTTTTACCACGAAAACGGCAACTATTTCACCAGTTTCACTATCCTTGCCATACAGGGCATAAAAACAAGGTTTTTCGTCCCAAAAACAAAAAACGGCACACAGCCGACGGTCTGCCGTTTTTTGTCCCCAGGTCGGCGTTCTTGATTTTCCCATGGCCATAGACTATAATAAACCCGTAAATACCATACTTCGGGAGGAACTGTTATGACCAATCCGTATTTTGACATGATCCACGGCAACTTTGGCTTCGGCTGTATGCGCTTTCCCATGGAAAACGGGGAGATCGATTACGAAACCACAAAACGCATGATTGACCTTTTCCTGGATGCAGGATTCAATTACTTTGACACCGCCCACGGCTATTTGGGAGGAAAAAGTGAAACCACCCTGCGGGCCTGTCTCACATCCCGGTATCCCCGGGATCGGTACATCCTCACCAACAAGCTCTCCACCCACCATTTTCAATCCAACGAGGAGATCCGTCCTCTGTTCCAAAGCCAGTTGGAGGCCTGTGGCGTGGAATACTTTGACTTCTATCTCATGCACGCCCAGGATGCAAAGATCTTCGAAAAATACCGTCAGTGCCGGGCCTATGAAACGGCACTGGAACTGCTGTCCGAGGGGAAAATCCGGCATTTGGGCATTTCCTTCCACGACCAGGCAACCGTTCTGGATCACATTCTCACCACCTACCCCCAGATTGAAGTGGTACAAATTCAGTTAAATTACGTGGACTTTGATGATCCGGCGGTGCAGAGCCGGAAGTGTTTGGAAGTTTGCCGGAAACATGGCAAGCCCGCCATTATCATGGAGCCGGTGAAGGGTGGAAACCTGGTGAATTTGCCGCCCCATGCTCAGAAGATTTTTGACGATCTCCATGGAGGTTCCAGCGCCAGCTATGCCATCCGCTTCGCCGCCAGCCAGGAAGGGGTCATGATGGTTTTGTCCGGAATGGGCACCCCGGAGATGGTTCTGGACAATTGCGGTTATATGTGCAATTTCCAGCCTCTGAACCAAGAAGAGGCTGCCGCGGTGGAGCAGGTTTGCGGCATTTTCCGCAACCTGGGTTCCATTCCCTGTACCGCTTGCCGGTATTGCACCGAAGTCTGCCCCCAGGGGATTTCTATCCCTGACCTGTTTGCCTGCATGAACACCAAAAGGGTTTTTCACGACTGGAACACCGACTATTATTACGACGTCCACACCCAAAATGGCGGCAAGGCATCGGAGTGTGTCCAGTGTGGCCAGTGCGAAGGCATTTGCCCCCAGCATCTGCCCATTCGGGAGCTGCTGAAATCCGTGGCACAGGAATTTGAGAAGGAAGAATCCTGACCATGGAGCAGCCCAGAGTCCGAATCCAGGATATTGCCCAGGAACTGGGGCTGAGCACTGCCACTGTCTCCAACGTCATCCACGGCAAAACCCAACGAGTCTCTGACCAAACCATTCGTCGGGTGCAGCAGGCACTGGAAGAACGGCAATATGTCCCCAGTATGGCGGCCATCCTCCTGGCCCAGAATTCCTCCCGGATCATTGGCGTTTTTGTCAACGATCACGAAAAATACGAAGGCCACACCCTGGACGATGTGTTCATCGCCTCGTCTCTGAACCATCTGTCCACGGAAATTGAAGCCCGGGGCCTGTTTATGATGGTCAAAAAAGCGAAACACCCGGAACAGGTCATTCAATTTGCTTCCATGTGGAATATGGAAGGACTGGTCATCATCGGCTTTTGCGACGAGGATTATATGTATCTGCGGAATCATATGCGGATTCCCTTTGTGGTCTACGATGGGTTTTGCGCAAATCCGGAACGGATCTGCAACATCATCATCGACAACCGGGATGGAGGCCGCCAGGTGGCGGAACTGTTCCGCTCCCTGGGGCACCAAAGAGCCTTGTGCCTGTCGGACAATGCCATGGGTGTGGATTTGCAACGGTATCAGGGGTTCCGGGATGGCTTTGCCCCGGGACAGGCATCGTTGCTCCAAATTCCCATCCACCGGGAACAACGCCTTGCTTTTTACCGGGAATCCATCGCCCTGTTTCGCCAAGTCACCTGCGTTTTTGCAGTATCGGACTACTACGCCATGGAATTGATCCAGTTTCTCCAAAGCCAGGGCTTCCAGATTCCCCGGGATTTATCTGTGGCCGGATTCGATGACACCCCCATGTGTACCATGATTACCCCCAACCTTACCACGGTTCAACAGGACGGTGGGCTTCGAGCCAAATTGGCTATGGAGAAACTCCGTCAGCTTCGGGAGAACACCGCCACCGAAACCACCGTTTCTCTGCCGGTGAAATTGGTGTGCCGTGAAAGCACCGGAAGTCCCAGAACATAATGGCATTGGCTGTATTTGTCAATTTTAGGCAAATATGGCCAATGTTTTTTGGCATAGGTTATGCGTTTAACCTTTGTGTTTCCCACGATCTGCGCGTACAATAAGGACAACCAAATCATCTGGAGGAACTTCCATGAAACAAAATCACTCCTTTCTCTCCACCGTTTGGGCATTGGCTGTTCCAGTGGCACTGCAATCCATGCTTCAATCCTCCTTTAGCATCGTCGATCAGATTATGATCGGCCAGTTGGGCAGTGTTGCCGTGGCCGGTGTAGGCCTGGCGGGGAAATTTTCTTCCATTTATACCGTTCTCATCTCCGCCGTGGGGGCTGTGGCGGGGATCATGATCTCCCAATACTTGGGACAGCAAAACCATCAGGAGGTTCGTCGCAGCGTTGGGATCAATCTTGTGCTGGGGCTAGGGCTGGCCGTTGGGTTTACCGTTCTGTGCCTAACCTTCCCCCAGGAATTGATGGGGCTATACTCCACCGACCCGGAGACCATTGCAGCCGCAGGTGCTTACTTAACGCACATCGCCTGGACGTTTCTTCCCATGGCTGGGGCAACCATCCTGTCTACGTTGTTTCGGTGCATGGAAAAGGCGCATCTGCCCCTGTATGCCAGTCTGATTTCCGCTTTGGCGAACACCGTTTTTAACTGGGTTCTCATTTTTGGAAAGCTGGGTTTCCCGGAACTGGGAGCCAACGGCGCCGCCATTGCCACGGTGATCTCCCAGTGGTTCAATCTGGTGCTGATGCTGGGATTGTTTGCCGTCACCCAGGGAAGGGGCACCACCTCCACCCGGATTTCCACCCATAGTCCCTTCCCCTGGAAGCAGTATCTGACCATGCTGGCCCCCATTCTCCTGTCGGAATTGGTTTGGAGTTTGGGAGAAAATGTCTATGCCGCCATTTACGGTCGTCTTGGCACCCAGGCCAGCGCAGCCATGACCCTGACCAATCCCATTCAGGGACTGCTGATCGGTGCATTGTGTGGACTGTCCCAAGCAGCCGCCGTCATCATCGGCAAACGGCTGGGAGCCAACGACTGGGATGTCGGAATTGGTTTGGAGTTTGGGAGAAAATGTCTATGCCGCCATTTACGGTCGTCTTGGCACCCAGGCCAGCGCAGCCATGACCCTGACCAATCCCATTCAGGGACTGCTGATCGGTGCATTGTGTGGACTGTCCCAAGCAGCCGCCGTCATCATCGGCAAACGGCTGGGAGCCAACGACTGGGACGATGCCTATGCCGCATCGAAAAAGCTCCTGGGCTATGGTTTGGTGGGTTCGATGGTGCTTTGCCTGATGATCGCCTTGACCAGCTCGTTCTATGTTTCGATTTATCATGTGGAACCGGAAGTCAAGGCCCTTACCGTCCAGCTCCTGACAGCGTATGCCCTAATTGCCCCGGTGAAGGTGGAGAACATGATTCTAGGCAGTGGAATTCTTCGCAGTGGCGGCCAAACCAAGTATTTGTTGGTCATTGATCTGGTTGGAACCTGGGGATTTGGCGTTCCCCTGGGGCTGTTGACTGGATTTGTGCTACATTTTTCCATTCCTTGGGTCTATTTTATTCTGTCGCTGGAGGAATGTGTCCGGTTGGCCATGGGCCTGCTGGTTTTCCGCAAGAAGAAATGGATGCATCGGCTGGAAGCTACTACCATTCAGGAGGTCTAATATGGAGCAGAACATCGTATTGAAGCAGGACATTCTTTCCGCCCTGGCCCAATTGGGGGTGCAGGAGGGACAAAGTGTGATGGTGCATACGTCGCTATCTCGTCTTGGTTTTGTCTGTGGCGGTGCCCAGACGGTGATCGAAGCCTTGATTCAGGCTGTCGGCCCCCAGGGAACCATTCTCATGCCCACCCAGAGTTGGAAAAACCTCGACCCCAGCACAGGTGTCCACTGGGAGCAACCGGAACAATGGTGGCCCCTGATCCGGGAACATTGGCCGGCCTATGACAAGCGGATCACCCCCACCAATACCATGGGGGCTGTGGCAGAGATGTTTCGCACCTGGCCGGGCACATTGCGCAGCGATCACCCCGCCCGTTCCGTAGCTGCCTGGGGCAAATATGCCAGGGAGCTGACGGAAAACCATGATTTAAGCAACATTTTCGGAGACGGTTCCCCCATCGCCCGGCTGTATGACCGCAATGGCTATGTGCTGCTTCTGGGGGTGGGGTACGACAAAAACACCTCCCTCCATTTGGCAGATGCCCGGGCAGACTACCCGGGTAAGCACACGACAGTGGAGCATAGTGCCATTTTGGTAAATGGTCAGCGAGTATGGCAGGCCTACGAGACACTGGCAGTGGATGGGGAGGATTTTGAAGCCATCGGCCGGGATTTCGAATCCGCAGGTCTGGCCAAGTCCGTCCCCTTGGGAATGGGAACTGCCAAATGGATGTCCCAGCGTGACCTGGTAGATTTTGCAGTTGACTGGATCCAGCGGAACCGGATATAAGGGATTTGGCTCCTTCGGAAAAATTTTCGAAAATCTGCAAAATAATACTTGCATTTTCCTGGAAACTGTGGTATGCTATCTGAGCTGTTAAAAAAACAGAGTTTCCGGGTGTGGCGAAGTTTGGTATCGCGCTTGAATGGGGTTCAAGAGGCCCCGAG
>CAZSAZ010000053.1:0-9703 GCA_964604925.1 uncultured Oscillospiraceae bacterium
TAAAATCCCCCGGTAGCGATACTGTACGGGTTCGAGTCCCGTCAGCGGCACCAAACCAATGGAATCCGAACCAGTTTCCCCTTGGGGATGGTTCGGATTCTTTTTTGTGCTCAAGGGCGTGGACACAGAAAAAGTCGGACGAAACACTGTTGCTATCCCTTTGATTGTGACTCCATGAAACAGCAAATCCCCTGGAAACGCAACAGTTTCCAGGGGATCTTTTGTAGGGAAGATATGGGATTTAGTTTCGACGCAGCGCCTCAATGGGGTTCATGTTGGAGGCTTTTACCGCAGGCACCAAACCAAAGATAATGCCAATGAGCATGGAGAACACCACGCTGATGACAATGGCCGGGGGGCTGATGGAGACGGGAATTTGCATCATACGGGAAATCAACGCAGCCAAGCCCACGCCGGATATCACGCCGATGATGCCACCTAAGCTGGTGAGCACCGCCGCCTCGGTCAGAAACTGCATCAGGATTCGGCCTTTTGCAGCGCCGATGGCCTTTTTCAGGCCAATCTCACTGGTTCGCTCGGTGACGGAGACCAACATAATGTTCATGACGCCAATGCCACCCACCAGAAGGGAGATGCTGGCAATCCAGATCAACTGGGCATTGGTGGATTCCGACATACTCTGGAGCTGCTGAGCCTGCTCCAGCATATCCTGGCTCCGGTAGTCAAAGTTGCTGGATTCTTCCAGAATCTGCTTCTGGGTCAGCAGGTTTGCCGCTTCCTGTCCCACAGAAGCCATGGAGTCGGTGGAGTCCACCTTAATGGCCACGTTCTGGGGCTCGTCGAAGTAATAAACCGTGGGCCACACGGCGCTGGGAAGATAGATGGCACCGGAGGAGGTGTTGGCGTAGAGGTAATAGTCATTCAACGAGTTGATGGTGGGCTCAAATTCCTCTGCCAAGGTGATGACACCTACCACAGTAAACACGTCCTCACCGATTTCCAGGCTCTTGCCCACCGGGTTTTCACCACTGAACAGGGTGGTCACAGCAGTGGTATCCACCAGAGCAACCTTGCGGAAGTTCCGGTAATCCTCGTCGGTGAAGCCCCGGCCGGATTTGATCTGATAGCCATAGACGGAAAGATAATGGGAATCAATGCCATACAGCTCGCCGTTAAACTCGGTGTTCAGATAGTAGACGTTGTTGGCATAGTTCCGGGAGGTGTACAGAGAAACCCGCTGGGCACCGGTGATCTGCTCCAACTGGGAGCGGGTTTCCTCGGAAATGGTGTCCACCCCCTGGGGCACGGAGTTCCAGCTCATGTCGTAGGTATAGCCACTTTGATTCAGCTGTACAGTCACCACATTGTTTCCTGCGCCAATGAGATTTTCCTTGATCTGCTCGTTGGTGCCCTGGATGGTGGAGACGATGGTGATAATGGCGGCAATGCCGATGATGATGCCCAACATGGTCAGGATGGAGCGCATTTTGTGTCCCCAAATGCCCTGAAAGGCCAATCGGATATTTTCAAACATTTCTTGCTCCCTCCTTAATAGTTATAGAGCTCGGAAATTTCGCTTTGCTTGGTTTGAGCGCCTTCCTTGACGGTTTTGCCGTAGGGGAAGGCAATGTAATCCTCGACGGTGAGGCCGGAGAGAATTTCCGTGTAGCTGCCCCAAAGGGACTTGCCGGTGGTGACATACCGCTTTTCCAGAACACCGTTGGCATCTTCCACGTACACATAGCTTCTGCCCTGTTCCGTCCGCAGGAAGGGATTTTCCAGGTAAATGCCATGTTCTGCCGTGGCTGAGGTGAAGGTGATGCTGGCATAGTAGCCGGTGCGGAGATCGGCGGAGCCGTCCACATAGACCACAAAGGGATAGTAAGAGGTGTTGGGATTTCCAATTCCGGACCAGCCACTGTTGGAGCTGGGGGCATCTCCAATGGATTGGATGGTTCCAACATAGGTGGTGCCGTTGTACCAGTCATTGACGGTGACTTCCTGGCCGATTTGGAGGGAATCCTTTTCCAGTTCGCTCACAGAACCTTCAATGTAGTAGCCGCCGCCTCCGGAAACCTTCAACAGGGGCTGATTGTCAAAACGGGCTTCTTCCTCCGACAGCACGGAGACCACCTCTCCGTCAAACTGGGCATAGACGCAACCATCGGCAACTTCGGTCTGCTTGATCTTATAGTTGGCTTCTGCCATTTTGATCTGGAATTCCAAATCCTTGATGGTCTTTTCCTGCTGGCGGCGCATCTCCGCGATCTGGGCGGAGGTATAGCCGCTGCCAAAGTCGATATCCGGCGTGGATCCGGGGGTGAAGTCAGGGGTATCCAGGGTGTGATCCGCCATACCGGAAGCATCGTACAGGGAGAAGGTAAAGGTTCCGGTGGTGGGGTTCTGCCGGAGGTGGAGACCTTGCCAGACGGTGACGGAGCCCAGACTCATATCCCCCTGGGTCACCTTAAACACCACATAAAAATGGGTCACATCCACTGTGGGCTGAGGTTCCGTGGGCTCTACGGAAGGCTCAGTGGGTTCTTCAGAAGGATCCGTGGGCTCTACGGAGGGCTCAGTGGGGTCTTCAGAAGGTTCCGTAGACCCTTCGGGGGACTCAGTGGGTTCTTCAGAAGGATCCGTGGGCTCTACGGAGGACTCAGTGGGTTCTTCAGAGGGTTCCGTAGGCTCCACGGAAGGCTCAGTGGGTTCTTCAGAAGGTTCCGTAGACTCTACGGAGGGCTCGGTGGGTTCTTTGGAAGGTTCCGTAGGCTCCACGGAAGGCTCGGTGGGTTCTTCGGAGGGTTCCGTAGGCTCCTCAGAAGGCTCCGTGGGAAGCTCCTGGGGGAGATTCTGGGTTTGGAAGGCGATGGCGGCTTGGCGTACCGCTTCAAACAGAACATCATCCAGTTCTGTGCCCCCCTGCACCCAGCAGATCAGGGCCTTGTCCTGAGTGCTGCCGTCGTACTCAGACCGGGTGGAAATGGCATATGCCGTGGAAAGCTGGGTGCCCAGGTCGGGCTCGGTTTCCTCCGGTTCGGTGACAGAGGGGATGACCATGGGCTTCATGTTCTTGATCTCTGTCAGCTCCTTTTGGGCATCCTGGAGCTGGAGTTTCAGCTTTTCCACCGCCAGCCGTTCCCGTTCCAATGCCAGATCGGACAAGGTGGTATCAAAGACCATGAGCAGATCGCCCTTTTTCACCGTGTCGCCAACCTCCACCAGAATCTGGGTGACGGATTGGGTATCAGACAGATAAACGGTCTGAATATCGTCGGTAGAGATGGGGCCGTAGCTTTCCTGGGAATCGGCCCAGTATTCCGTCATGCCCACGTCGGGGAAGGCATAGACATTCACCGGTTCGCCACCGGAACGGTTGGAGACGTAGAGTACGCCCAGGACAATGGCGGCAACCAGAACCAGGGCCACAACGGGGATGAGAATGTTCAGCCGGGTTTTCTGTTTCATTCCGGGCGACCTCCCTTCTGGGACAGGGCCTCGTCGGTGCGCAGTTCACCGTCGAGAATGTGGTAAGTTTTGTCTGCCCATGCGGCAATGGCTGGCTCATGGGTAATCATGATGATGGTAATGCCCTCCTGGCTTAGGTTCCGGAATAGCTCCATGACCTGGTCGCCGGACTTGGTATCCAGGGCACCGGTGGGCTCATCGGCCAGAAGCAGATCCGGCTTTCCCACCATAGCCCGGGCAATGGCCACCCGCTGGCACTGGCCGCCGGAAAGCTGATTGGGCAGGAAGTGCATCCGTTCTTCCAGGCCGACAGCCTTTAATGCTTCCATGGCCCGGGCGCGACGTTCTTTCAACGGGACACCGGCGTACAGCAGAGGCAGAGCCACGTTGTCCACGGCATCCATTTTCGGCAGCAGGTTGAAATTCTGAAAGACGAAGCCAATGTGCTGGTTTCGGATTTTGGCCAGTTCTTTGTCTGTTAGATCCGTCAGGTTCTTGCCCATCAGGGTATATGCACCGGAGGTGGGCACGTCCAGACAGCCGATGAGGTTCATCAGGGTGGATTTTCCGGAACCAGAGGGGCCCATGATGGCGAGATACTCTCCCCGTTCTACCGTCAAATTGATGTTTTTCAGCACCCGAACCGGTTCTTTTCCCTGGATATAGTCTTTACAAATGTCGGTGAGTTTCAGGATTTCCATTAACCCACACCACCTTCCAGATCTTCCTGAACCTGGGGAGCTTCCCGGGTGGTAGGGGCACCTTCCACGCAAATGGTCTCATCGGGGAAGGCAATGTAGTCTTGTGCCGTCAGACCGTCCAGAACTTCATAAGCATCCATGCCCATTGCGTATTCACCCAGGGTCACGATCCGCTTTTCCAATCCGTTCCGGCCTTCGGCCCAGACATAGACGGTTCCGTCCTCATTATAGCAGAAGAAGGCACTGCTGAGCATCAAACCGGAGGTGGCCTCATCCCCTTCGTTCAGGGACAGGTAAACGTGCTGCCCCAGCACCAGGCCTTCGGAGTTGTCCAGCTCTACGTAGAAGGGGTATTTGCTGGAAGAGGTCATTTCGTCGGAGGAGTTGCCAAAATAGTAGTCATTGTTGTTGCCTTGATAGGGATTTTCGTAGTCCACCAGGCTGACGGTACCGTACCAGACCTGGTTCTCGTCTGTCCGGGAGATGATTTTGATCCGGCTGCCAATGGAAAGGGCGTTGAGCTGGAGTTCTCCGATGGTGCCCTTGACCCGGTAGGATCCGGCCTGACGGATGGAGATATAAGCCAGAGGGTTGCCGTAGTTGTCATAGCCACTTTCGTGGACGGCCTGAATCCGGCCGGTGATGGGGGAATAGACTGTGGCATTTTCCATGAGCGCTTCGGACTGGGTCACAGCATTTTCCTTGGATGTAAGGTTTAGTTCCGATTCCTTCAGCTCCACTTCCAGAGACTGAATCTGGATGGTATAGCTGAGCTTATCGCTGGAAGCGGCCTTGTCCCGCTCTTTCTTGAGTTCTGAGATTTGGTCTTTGTAGTTGGAGATGGTGGCCTTGAGCTGTTCCAGTTCCAGCTTCTGCCGATCCAGGGTCAGTTGGAGCTGGTCGGTGTCATAGGAGAACAGCGCCTGTCCTTGGGTGACATCGTCCCCTTCCTTCACCAAAAGCTCGGCAACGGTTTTATCGGAGTCTTTCTGGATTTCGGTGACATTTTCCGAAACTAGAATTCCCGGGAAGCGGTCACTGGGGGCGATGCCACCCATGGCGGCCAAACTTTCAACAGATTGGACATAGACGCCGGTTTCACTGCTGCCGCAGGCGCAAAGGCAGGCCATCAGACAGCAGATACAACCTAGGGCGATCCATTTGTTTCGTTTCATAAGATTTCCCTCCAATAGGCATTGTAATATAAACCTATCATATAACATACCCTGGGGAAAAACAACTTAAGGATTCTTAATTTTTATGGAATATTTCCAAAGCAGATGTGAAAGTGGTAAAAGTACAGTTGCCATGGGAGGTTGAAAATGGGACTGGGGCGTTTTATAATAGAGAAAATCAAACGCAAGAACAAATTCTCATAGGAGGGATTCAATATGAATACACCTTACATTCCGGAAACGGAACCGATGCTGGCCGAGGTGCTGGCGGCTTGGACATTCCCCGAAACCATGGTAGGCGTTGTCCGTTATGGACAGGGGCACATCAACGACACCTTCTGCGTCCTGTGCCAGGGACAGGAGGGAGACTGTGTCCGCTTTATTCTCCAGGGACTGTCCAGTGCAGCGTTCCCCCATCCCCAGGAGTTGATGGAGAATTTTGTGGGGATCACCTCCTATCTCCGAGAGAAGATTGTGGCCCAGGGGGGCGATTCAAGCCGGGAGACCCTGTCCTTGGTGAAAACCCGGGATGGAAAGGATTTTTACACCGATTCCAATGGCAAGGTGTGGCGGCTAACTCCCTTTATCGAGGGAACAGACTGTGTCCAGAAGGCAACACCGGAGCTGTTTGAGGCCTCTGCCCGGGCCTTTGGCCGGTTTCAGCGGATGCTCAATGGCTACCCGGCAGAGACCATCCACGAGACCATTGTGAATTTCCACAACACGGAAGATCGTTTTGCCAAGTTTGAAGCAGCATTGAAGGCAGACATCATGGGGCGGGCCGGCGATGTTTTGCCGGAGATTCAGTTTGTGCTGGATCGTCGGGGAGATTGTTCTGTGGCGCTGGATGCCCTGCGCAGCGGCAAGCTGCCTCTGCGGGTCACCCACAATGACACCAAGCTCAACAACATCCTCATTGACCGGGTCACAGGCGAGGGAATCTGCGTCATTGACCTGGATACTACCATGCCGGGCCTGTCCATCAACGACTTTGGCGACTCAATTCGCTTTGGTGCAAATCACTGTGCCGAAGATGAGAAGGATCTGTCTAAGGTGAATTTCGACCTGGAACTGTATGAGGTCTACACCCGGGGATTCTTGCAGGGGGCTGAGGGAACCCTCACCGCCCAGGAACTGGAATACCTGCCCTGGGGTGCCCGGTTGATGACCCTGGAATGTGGAATCCGGTTCTTGACGGACTATCTGGAGGGAGATCACTATTTCCGCATCCACTATCCGGAGCAGAATCTGGATCGTTGCCGTACCCAGTTTAAGCTGGTGAGGGACATGGAAGAACAGTTTGATGCCATGCACGCCGTGGTGAAAAAATACGAAAATAGATGATTCTTTGCCGCTTCGGACCATTCCGGGGCGGCAATTTTTTTCAAATTCTCGACTTGACTTGAAAAGTTCATAATTGTTGGGTATGATGGAACCAACTGGAAAACAAAAGGATGGGGCAAAGGAATGGAACAGAAAAAGAAAAAAGCCATGCGTCTGCTGAAGAAGGGACAGAAGGGATTCTGGAAGCTAATTTTCGGCAGAACCGGAGTGGTGACACTGGTGCTGCTGGCGCAGATCGTGTTGATGTTCTGGGGATTTTTTAAGGTGCAGCGGTTCCAGGCCCATTTTATGGGGATTTATCTGCTGTTCTCCATTTTGATGGTGCTTGTCCTGTTTAACAGCCAGGAGGAGCCGACGGTGAAGCTGACCTGGCTGGTTGTGATTATGGTGGCACCGGTGGCAGGAGCCTTGTTTTACTGGTTCACCAAAAGTGAACTGGGCCATCGGGTGGTGAAACACCGCCTGGGGGATTTGCAGGAGCGAAGCCAGCAGTGGCTTGTGCAGGAGCCCCAGACCATTCAGGAGCTTCAGCAGGAAAATCCCGGCGCCGCTGCCTTGACCCGGTATGTGGCAAAATACGGCTCTTTTCCTGTGTATCGCAATACGGATGTGACCTATTTCCCACTGGGGGAGGAGAAATTTGCCGCCATGCTCCGGGAATTGGAGCAGGCGGAGAAGTTCATCTTCCTGGAATATTATATCGTGGATGAAGGGGAGATGTGGGGCCAGATTTTGGAGGTGCTCACCCGGAAGGCGGCCCAGGGAGTGGACGTGCGGGTGATGTACGACGGAACCTGCGAATTTTATCTGCTGCCCCGAGATTATCCCCAAAAACTGCGGGCGTTGGGGATTCAGTGTAAAACCTTCTCCCCGGTGACACCGATGTTGTCTACCCACTATAATTATCGGGATCACCGGAAGATTCTGGTCATCGACGGCAAAACCGCCTTCACCGGAGGGGTGAACCTGGCCGATGAGTATATCAATTTGGTGGATCGGTTTGGCCACTGGAAGGATACGGCGGTGATGGTCAAAGGTCAGGCAGTGGACAGCTTTACCCTGATGTTCCTGCGAATGTGGTCGGTGACGGAAAAACATCTGGATCAGGAGGGGTACTTCCTCCCTGCCGGGGAAATCAACAGGGAAACCAAGGGATTTGTCATGCCCTATGGCGATTCGCCTCTGGATGGAGAGCGAGTGGGGGAGCAGGTCTATTTGGATATCCTCCATCGGGCAGAACGGTATGTTCACATTATGAGCCCCTATTTGATACTGGACAATGAAATGGAAAATGCCTTGAAATATGCCGCCAAGCGTGGGGTGGAGGTAAAGCTGATTCTGCCGGGGATCCCGGATAAAAAATCGGCCTACGCCCTGGCAAAGACCCATTTCCCAGCCCTTATGGAGGCCGGGGTGGAGATCTATCTGTACGATCCTGGCTTTGTCCACGCCAAATGCTTCGTCTGCGACGATCGGGAGGCGGTGGTGGGAACCATCAATTTGGACTACCGGAGTTTGTACCACCATTTTGAGTGCGCCCTGTGGATGTACGATGTGCCGGCAGTGGCGAAAATGGAGGCAGATTTCCAGAACACCCAGGATCTTTGCCGGCGCGTTTCCCAGGAAACCCTTCGGAACCAAAGCCGGAAAGAACGGTGGATGGGCTTTGTGCTGAAATTCTTGGCCCCTCTGCTTTAAGGGGAAAACCGGGGAATCGGGAGATTCTTTTCAAAAATGTTACAAAATACCTGGCATTGCTCCATTGCGGCCAGGTATTTTCTCCGTTATAATGACAAGGAACTTTTTGTGGAGGACGAATGTATGAAATGGACGTTTCAAGACTGCCTGAAGGTTTGTGGCAGTGTTTTTTTGCTGTACCTGGGGATTCAATATTGGAGCCAGGTTGCGGAACTGACCCGACTTCTGTTGGGTGCAGCCACCCCGCTTCTCATCGGATGCGGCATTGCCTATGTAGTCAATATCCTCATGGGATTTTATGAAGACCGGCTGTTTCCCAAGGTTGGCGGCTCCTGGATCCGGCTTCGGCGGCCGGTGTGTATGGTGCTGGCCTTTGTTACCTTGGTGGCGGTGATTGGGCTGGTGGTGTGGCTCATTGTGCCCCAGCTCAGTCTGTGTGTCAAGGTTATTGTGGCGGAGTTTCCTGGATTTGCCCGGGGGGTACTGGATCTGGTGGAGGAGCATGATCTTCTGTCCCAGGAGCTTCTGGCAACGTTGGAAGCTGTCGATTGGAAAAGTGCCTTGAGTCAGGTGCTGGGAGTGGTGAAAAGTGGCCTGGGCAGTGTGATGGATGTGGTGGTCAGTACCGTCAGCGGCGTGTTTTCCGGGGCCATTACGGCACTGGTTGCCGTGATTTTCTCGATTTATCTGCTGATGGGGAAAGAACGGCTGGGAAGCCAGATCCACCGAACGTTGCGCCGGTATTTGAAAAAAAGTTGGTACGAGGTGGTGCGCTATGTACTGTGGATGGTGGACGATTGCTTCCACCGGTACATTGTAGGTCAGTGCATCGAAGCAGTGATTTTGGGAACTTTGTGTGCCCTGGGTATGGCGCTTTTGCGGCTGCCATATGCTACCATGGTGGGGGCGCTGATTGCATTTACGGCCTTGATCCCTGTGGCCGGAGCCTATATTGGCGCAGCGGTGGGGGCCTTCATGATTTTGACGGTAGACCCCTTGCAAGCGGTGGTATTTTTGATTTTCTTGGTGATTTTGCAGCAGTTTGAAGGAAATGTGATCTATCCCAAGGTAGTAGGGTCGTCCATGGGTTTGCCGGGAATCTGGGTGCTGGCGGCCGTCACCGTGGGCGGTGGCATGATGGGAATCCCGGGGATGCTTTTGGGTGTTCCCCTGGCGGCGGCCTGTTATAGGATATTGCGGGATGATGTGTGCGGTCGTCCCTTAAAGCAGACATGGGAAGATGGACAGGATGGAGAGCAAGATCAAGAGGATGAGGGAACATAACCTGATTTCCATTCAAAGGGAAGGTCACGGCTTTGTTGTGAAAACCGCATAAAAAGAGAGGGGATTATTTGG
>CAZSAZ010000054.1:0-9642 GCA_964604925.1 uncultured Oscillospiraceae bacterium
CGGCGGCGGGGATGATATGCTCGGCATAGGAGCAGTTGTAGTTCTGGACAAAGACCACCTTCATCTTGTTGTTCACCGCAGGATCGTTGTTCACCAGGTTGGCAATGCGGTTGATATAACGGATGATGGACTTGGCACGCTCGTAGCCGGGGGCGGCCTTGGCACCGAAGATGAACACGGTGGGGTAGAAGTTGGGCAGACGGCCGTCCTTCAGACGGAAGTAGATATCCATGATGGAGACGGCGTTCATCAGCTGGCGCTTGTACTCGTGCAGACGCTTGACCTGGACATCGAACATGAAGTTGGGATCCAGATGGACACCCTCCTGCTTGGCAATCACGGCGCAGAGCTGAGCCTTCTTCTGATACTTGATGGAGTTGAAACGATGAACCAGTTCGTCATCAATGTGATCCTTCAAACCGGCAATTTCATCCAGATCCTTCAGGAAGTCGCCGCCGACCTTCTCACGAATCAGCTCGGTGAGCTCGGGGTTGCACAGACCCACCCAACGACGGGGGGTGATGCCGTTAGTCTTATTCTGGAACCGCTGGGGGAACACCTGATACCAGTCACGGAACAGGTCGTCCTTCAGAATCTGGGAGTGGATCTCGGCAACGCCGTTGACGTAGGTGCCGACGTACACAGACAGATTGGCCATATGAGCCACATTGTCCCGAATGATGAACAGGTTGGGATGCTCGGAGACCAGACGATTGTGGATCATCCAGATGATGTCAACGATCTGGGGCACCACGGAACGCATCAGGTTCAGATCCCACTTCTCCAGAGCCTCACCCATGACGGTGTGGTTGGTGTAGGAGAAGGTCTTTTGGGCCACGTCGAAGGCCTGGTCAAAGGACAGACCCTCCAGCATCAGCAGACGGATCAGCTCGGGGATGGACATGGCAGGGTGGGTGTCGTTAAGCTGCACGGCGTAGAAGTCGCAGAAATGGGACAGGTCGCTGCCATGAGCCAGCTTGTAGGTGCGGAGCATATCCTGCAGGGAAGCGGAGGAAAGGACATACTGCTGCTTAATGCGCAGACGCTTGCCTTCCCAGTTGGAGTCGTTGGGGTACAGAACACGGGTGATGTCCTCAGCCTTGTTCTTCTGGGCCAGGGCCTTTTCGTAGTTCTGGTTGTTGAACTCGTTGAAGTCCAGATCTTCCACAGGCTCACACTGCCACAAACGCAGGGTGTTGATGTTCTTGGTGCCATAGCCGATAACGGGAACGTCATAGGGAACGGCGTTCACAACGTGGTCGGGGAAGTGAATCTGGACGGTGTGCTTGGCACGGCGGTAAGACCAGGGATCGCCATAGCGGGTCCAGTCATCGGCAACCTGAGTCTGGTTGCCGTTCTCGTCAAAGCCCTGCTTGAACAGGCCGTGCTTGTAACGCAGGCCATAGCCGGACAGGGGAATGTCGCAGCTGGCGGCAGAGTCCAGGAAGCAGGCAGCCAGACGGCCCAGACCGCCGTTGCCCAGAGCATCGTCCTCGATGTCCTCAAGAATGGCCAGATCCACGCCACGGTCGGCGAAGAGCTTCTTCATCTCGTCCAGGATGCCTAGATTGAACAGGTTGCTGTATACCAGACGACCAATCAGGTACTCCGCGGAGAAGTAGTATGCTTTCCGATCGGGCATACGGGTCTTTTTGCTGTGGCTCCAGCTGTCGCTGATGGACATCATGACAGCCTGACCAAGGGCGTCGTGGAGTTCCTGGGGATTGGCCTCGGCCAGGGAAACGTCATACTGATATTTCAGCTGGGCCTCGGTCCACTTCAGAATGTCGTGGCAATTGTAACTCATTGGTTTACTCTCCTATCTCATGCGGCGGTTCCGCAAATGTTTTCTCTATGTAAAATCAGATTTCTTCGGGAGTCTGCTCCGGGGCAAGACGGCCGTAGAGTTTGGTCATGGCACGGATGCGCTGGGCCAGATCCTCGTTGGCAAAGCCGGGCTCGGCACGCCAAGTCCAGTTGGCATTGGTCATGGTGCCGGGGAAATTCATCCGGGATTCCCCACCCAGGGTTAGGTAGTCCTGCATCTGGATCACGGCCAGGTCAGAGACCGAGGCCATGGCGGTGCGGATCAGACCCCAGACCAGATCCGGCAGATCCAGCAACCCGGAAACGTCGTCCAAACCCATATACTCGCTGACGTAGTCGATGGCGTCTTTGGAGGCGGTCTGGAACCACTGGAGGGTGGTCATATTGTCGTGGGTACCGGTGTAGCAGACGGAATTGGCAGGGAAGCAGTAGGGAAGATACTCAGAAGGCTCCCGGCTGTCAAAGGCGAAGCCCAGCACCTTCATGCCGGGGTAGCCGGAATTATCCCGGAGATCCAGCACTTCCTGGGTCAGGGTGCCCAGATCCTCTGCGATGAATTTCAGATGGGGCAGACCGGATTTCAGCGCGTTGACAAAGTCCATGTCAGGACCCTTGATCCACTGGCCATTTTTGGCGGTTTCATCGCCATAGGGCACAGACCAATAAGCCTCAAAGCCGCGGAAATGGTCCAGGCGAACCACATCGTAGAGCTTTCCGGCGGCACCCAGACGGCGTAGCCACCAGCTGTAGCCATCAGCGGCGATGCGCTTCCAATTGTACAAGGGGTTTCCCCAAAGCTGGCCATCTTCGCTGAAGGCATCGGGAGGACACCCGGCTACAGCGGTGGGAGTCAGGGTTTTGTCCAACTGGAACAATTTCGGCTCCGTCCAGACTTCCACGGAATCGTAGGGAACGTAAATGGGCACGTCACCGATGACTTCGATGTCCTTGCTGTTGGCATAGGCCCGGAGGGCACCCCACTGTTCATAGAACAGGAACTGGACGAAGGCATAGAATCGAATCTCCTGGGCCAGTCGCTTTCTGGCGGCAGTGAGAGCACGGGACTTGCGGAACTTCAGATCGTCATCCCAGGTGTACCAGGCGGAGAAGTTGTTTTCACCCTTCAAAGCCATGAACAGGCAGAAATCCGGAAGCCAGGCTTCGTTTTCCTGCTGGAAGGTGTCGAAGGCTTCACTGCCCTGAAATGCGGCGTAGGCCTTCCGCAGGACAGCGTTTTTGTTTTGATACTGTTTGCCAAAGTCCACCCGGGTTTCAGAGTCTGCCCAATCGATGGACTCATAATCGGCGGGGGTCAGCAGACCTTGATCCACCAAGGCCTCAAAATCAATGAGGTAAGGGTTGCCTGCATAAGCGGAGCAGGACTGGTAGGGAGAATCGCCGTAGCCGGTGGGGGTCAGGGGCAGAATCTGCCAGCTGCGCTGTCCGGCGTCGTGGAGAAAGTCCACAAAGGCGAAAGCCTGTTTTCCCATGGTGCCGATGCCGCAGGGGCCGGGCAGGGAAGTGATGTGCATTAAGATACCGCTTTTTCTCATGGTATATCTCCTTATGTGTTGAAGACAAATTAAAAAGAATCAGTCGCGAGATATCATGGCGCAATGGGGGCAGTTAGAGTATCCCCAATTTATGCCGCCTGAGTAAGAGTAACGGATTTTTGTGAATTTGTCAAGTCTTTGGAAGGGCGCAACCGGATGCGCCACGATTTTTGGAGGGTTTTTACAAAGAATTTCCAATCGAACCCGGTGGATACGGTGGAAAACAGAGTCGGCTATGGTGTCCACCCGGGGTGGACGGGCGAAGAAACCTCCCCTAAAGAGGGCACAAAACAAGAAGCCTCTATGCGCACAAGGCGCATAGAGGCTTCTTCACATATCAGGCAATCAGGCCTCCAGGTTGACGCCGGTCTCCTTGTTGAAGACATGGCAAACATGGCCGGGGAAGGAGAAGTGGACGGTGCTGCCGTTGGACAGAGCAGCAACTTCGGCACCGGTCATATTCATGGTGGAGACCACCATGACCACATCCCGATCCATGGAGGTGACATGGAGATGCACAGAAGAACCCATCATCTCGGACACATCCACCTTGCCCTCGAAGCCGGTCTTTTCCAGGGTGATGTGCTCGGGACGGACACCCAAAACCACATCCTGGGGCTGAACCTTGTTCTTGGACAGAGTAGCCTGCTTCTCCTCAGACAGGACGACGGTCTGGCCGCCGACGGTGACAGCATACTTGTCGTCTACCTGAACCAGTTTGGCATCGTTGAAGAAGTTCATCTGGGGCGTGCCAATGAAGCCGGCAACGAACAGGTTGTGAGGATGGTTAAAGACCTCCTGGGGGGTACCGATCTGCTGAATGAAGCCGTCTTTCATGATGACGATACGATCGCCCAGGGTCATAGCCTCGGTCTGGTCATGGGTAACATAGATGAAGGTGGTGTTGATCCGCTCACGGAGCTTGATGATCTCAGCACGCATCTGGTTGCGGAGCTTGGCGTCCAGGTTGGACAAAGGCTCATCCATCAGCAGAACCTGGGGTTCCCGGACGATGGCACGGCCGATGGCAACACGCTGACGCTGACCGCCGGACAGAGCCTTGGGCTTGCGGTCCAGATACTGGGTGATGTCCAGAATCTCAGCGGCCTCGTTGACCTTCTTTTCAATTTCTTCCTTGGGAGTATGGCGGAGCTTCAGGGCGAAAGCAATGTTCTCCCGAACGGTCATGTGGGGGTACAGGGCGTAGTTCTGGAACACCATGGCGATGTCCCGATCCTTGGGGGCCACGTCGTTGACCAGACGGTCACCGATGTACAGCTCGCCTTCGGAAATCTCTTCCAGACCGGCGATCATACGCAACGTGGTAGATTTACCACAGCCGGAGGGGCCGACCAGAACAATAAATTCCTTGTCCTTGATCTCCAGGTTGAACTGCTGGACAGCGACAACGCCCTTCTCCGTGATCTGGAGATTGGTCTTTTTCTCGGGCTCGCCCTTCTTGGCCTTCTTCTTGGCCTTCTTGGCGTCGTCGCCGCTGTGGGGGTAGATCTTCATGATGTTTCTCAGGCTCAAACTTGCCATACTGTTACGACTCGGAATACACCTAACTTTCGCGTGTATTCTCCCCATGTACAGAGCGAAACCGTACAGGGATTACGACAGGTCTCCACACTGCCGCACCGTGAGTCAGACGGATGATGTTTTCCTCCTTTTTTGACAAGCTATGGCTATTTTGTGGAGTAGACATAGCAAGCCGGTATGGCTATATGATACCACGAAAGCGCTTGCGCTGCAATGGTGGGAGATGACAGATTTGGAAACGTTTTTTTGGTGGAAATTACAAAAAGTGGGCTGTTGAGACCGGCCAGGTCAGCCTGACATGGCAATTTTGGCCAGGAGTTGCTTGTAAAGATCCCAGAATCCCAGTTTTTCCACCCCATCCCGGGCCTGAAGGGGGATTTGGGCCAGAAGCGTGTCATCCAGGTATAGCTCCAGTTGCCCCAACTCCTGGCCGGGGGAAACGGGAGCGGTGACGGAGGAATCCTGGGTCAGGGAAAGGCGCACACGGGAGGATTCTCTTTTTTTTAATAGTAGAGGTGTTGCCTGAGCCAGCTCTAAATAAACCCGATCCTGTTTCCCCAACTTTACCGGGACAGACAGTTCCTCCGGAAGGGAAGGATGGTACAGGCAATAGGTTGCAAAGCCGAAGTCCAGCATTTGGCGACAGGCGGAGAATCGCTCCGTGGAAGATGGACTTCCCATAATCACCGCAATGAGCTCCAGATCCTCCCGCTGGGCGGAGGCGGACAGGCAGTACCCGGCAGAGGATGTAAACCCGGTTTTCAAACCTGTACACCCGTCGTAAAATCGCACCAGCTTATTGGTGTTGTTCAGGCCGAAACGACCATTCCGTACCGAGTCCATCCATGTGGTGGAAAATCGTTTGATCTCCGGATGGGCAGTGAGCAACTCTCGGCTCATCAGGGCGATGTCATAGGCACTGGTTTTATGTTCCTTGGCATTTTCACTGTCGTCCAAGCCGGTGCAGTTGACAAAGTAGGTATCGGCCATGCCCAAGGCTTGGGCCTTGGCGTTCATCTGCTCCACAAAGGCCTCCTCTGTGCCTGCCAGAAATTCTGCCATGGCGCAGGCGCAGTCGTTGGCCGAGGAGATGGCAATGGATTTGACCATGTCCTCCACGGACATTTGCTCCCCCACCTTCAGGTAGATTTGGCTGCCGCCCTTGGCTGCGGCGGCTTCGGAGGCGGTGACGGTGTCCTGCCAGGAGATGGCATCTGAGTCGATGGCTTCCATAATCAAAAGCAGGGTCATGATTTTTGTGACACTGGCAGGAGCCAGGGCTTCATGTTCGTTACCGGCCTGAATCACCGTGCCGGTGGCGGCATCCATCAGACACCAACTCTTCCCGGGGTAGGTTGGCTCAGCGGCATGGGCCACCGGAATCAGTCCCCAAATCCCCAGACAAATGGCAAATATCATACACCCCAGACGCTTCAATGTCGGATCCCTCCTCAATGGTTTGTCACAGTGTATGGCCTGGGAAACGGGAAAATGTGAAAAAAGTGTTCCGACATGGTTTAGAACTGGGGAGGTTGTCCATAATGGACAGCGGAGGTGCTTAACATGAGCAATCACAAATCAAGCCGATTGTTCGGCGGTAAGGGCTACTACATAGCCCTGATCCTGTGTGCGACAGCCATTGGGGTCATGGGCTATGTGTATAGCAGACAGTCGGAGAACACGCCGGTGGACTCTCTGGATGTGGCAGTGACGGCGAGCCAGCCAACTGCCGGTTCCGAGACGACACAACCCAGCCAATCGGGGCAGGAACCGCCCCAGACGGAGCAGACCACCGAGGCCACAGTAGGAAAACTGGCTGTGACGGTTCCGGTAGAAGGGGAAATGATCACGGAGTATGCCATGGAAGTGCTAAGTTATAACGAAACCACCCGGGATTGGCGTACCCACAACGGGGTAGATTTTGCTGCGGAAGGGGGCACCAAAGTGGTGGCCGCAGCAGCAGGGGAGGTCTATACCGTCTATGAAGATGAGCGTCTGGGCCACACGGTGGTCATTCGCCACGATGATGGGTATGTGACCAAGTATGCCAGCCTGGCCCCGGAGATTTCCGTGGCACCGGGGGATGTGGTGGCTTTGGGTCAGACCATCGGTGCGGTGGGATCCTCGGCCTTGATGGAGACCGCCCTGGGAGATCATCTCCATTTCTCCGTCACCCAAAACAACGAAGCGGTGAATCCCCAGGATTTTTTGAACCAGTAAGACAAATCTGCGTTTTCCTCTTTGTCACCCCCTGCCCGAAAACAAGTCGGGTGGGGGAATTTTTTGTAAAAAAATCCCCCCGGATCACCACAGGGGGATCCGGGACAGGAAAGATGAAGTTAGGTCTTTTTTCTGGGTTTGTTGGCGTAGAACTGCATTTCAGTACATACCAGAACGATGCACACGCCCACCATCAGGATTCCCACCACAGCCCAGAACTCGGGGATCGTGCTCTGGTAGGCCAGGAAAGTCAGTACAGCACCCAAAATCACCAGGGGAATGGCGATGGCGTACTTCAAGATCATGGATTTGTTGTTTTTCATAAGCTGCCTCCTATTGAGTGGATTTGGTTGAATTTCCTCATCAAACTGAGCCATTGGAATCACGCCCTCTCTTTGGTGTATTTTTATGGTATCATAGTGTTTTTTGTGTCAAGCAGAAAATTCTGAAGAATTCTAAATATTTTGATTGAGATTCCGACATTACAAAGGTTCTATGAAAATCGATGGCTCAGATACTGTTGATAGTGCTCCAGCGCATCGGCCTCATCTCTGCCGCAAACAGCTGTGGATACCGTCGCATCCTCGTGGTGAACATAAATCAAAACGACTTCGGGATTTGACCGTAAAATATCAACCGTGTAAAACAGCGCATCGTCAAACCCCCGTCCCTGGCAGGACAGGGTGATCCAATGATGGCTGATCTGGCCGCTATATTCCGCAAATCCATCTGCCAAAGAAATGGGATATGTTTCCACTTCTATGTGTCCAGAAAAGGGGCTTGCAAGGTTGGAACGGTTGGGACGGTGGTACAGCGTGCCGACGATGGTTAAGGTGCTGCTACCGGTTATGTCCGTTGCGCTGATTTCCTGGATAGGTTGCGTGGTGTCCAGAAAATAGCAATTCTCCTGAAATTCCACATGGGCAAAGGAGCCGAAGATGTGAACGCCCGGGGAAAAGAAGGTGACGAGCCCAATGTGGAGCAGAAAGGCAAAAATCAGCATGATCCCAAGCCCAATGAGAAAGAATCTATTTCTGGAGTTCAAATCTGCAACCTCCTGTTCACAATAGGATTATGTAATATTTGCATATTCATAAGGTGTAGCAAAGCGCGTATTGTTTCCAAAAAGTGACATTGTAATATGTGTAATATGATAATCGTAGGTAAAATAATTGTTCCCATTGGTTTTGTAATCGTAGTAATTTTGTGCGGGTATGCTATAGCTGTTGTAGTATTGAGAAGTAGAGCTGTCGTTTCGAGAAGTAGAAATATTGTGATATGTACATAACTTTCCATTCTCTGTTATATCAACAACGGAGATTGCTGTAACCAAATATGCAACTTCGTTTCCAACATAACAGAGTACCTGATTTCCGGTATCTGCTACGCCGTATTCTTTAACAAAGACAAATTTCATGTGCGAAGTGAAGGACACCATTGCAGTGCCAGATACTTCATCAATAGTGGAACTTGTGGAAAGACTATCGACAACTGCGTTAAATGCATCGTAGGCAGTAACACCTAAGCTTAGAGTATCACCAATAATAGGAGTAGCCCCTAAGGCCGTAGCACCTACAACCTTGATTGCCTTTGCGATGCCTGCTACAACTCCTTCTGCCTTGTAGCTTACTTGAGAGTAATTTTTCCTTAGAGGACTGGAAGGACTTGTTGGAATTCCCTCAATAATTTGAAGTTCATACTGTTTCCCATAGTAGGTTTCTATGACTCGTCTGCTGGTTCACTGGGTAGTGCTTGTCGAGTCTACAGAAAAGCGGGGAATGGAGTCAATCCCCATCTTGGATGCTAATTCGAATGTGGTTATTTCTTCAACACCGAGGGCTGCCAATTGCAGGTCGATGTTATTAATAGCAGAGACATTTTTTTCATATTCAAGTTCTAAATCTCTTCTGAGTGCGAATAAATGATCAATTTCGTTATTCTCTTCGTTATTTTCGATAATCGCTTCTACATTGTCAATCGTGGTTTCTGTTGCGCGAGGGCGAATGGTACATCCCAGGATAATGAACATTGCAGTCAGAAATGATGCAACTGCTTTAAGTTTTTTTGCTCCAATTATGCGTTTGTTGTCTTTCATAAGCTGGCTCCTATTGAGTGGATTTGGTTGAATTTACCTCATCAAACTGAGCCATTGGAGTCACGTCCTCTCTTTGGTATATTTTTATGATATCATAGTGTTTTTTTGTGTCAAGCAGAAATTATGAAGAATTCTTAATTTTTATTGAGATTCCGACATTACAAATCATCGATATGACGGCAATTGCGTTCTTGCCACAAACGATCCAGTTTGGTATTTTTATGGTAGCACATGGGATTGGGAAAAGTCAACAAATATTCGATCTAGAAATGTGAAGGATATGTAAAAATGTCCCAGACCTTCCGGGGGAGGTCTGGGACAAGAAATCAATCCTGAATGTGGATGGCAATATGCACATCGTCCAGCTGTTTCTGGGACACGGTGGTGGGCGCGTCCATCATCAAA
>CAZSAZ010000055.1:0-9597 GCA_964604925.1 uncultured Oscillospiraceae bacterium
GCGTGAGGATGCTCGGCGCCCTTGTACAGGTGCAGACGGGTCATGCAGTTACGGCCCAGGGTGTTCTTGGGCAGCATACCCTTCACAGCGACCTGCATTGCGTAGTCGGAACGGTTCTCCATCATGATGCGAGCCTTGGTCTCCTTCAGGCCACCGATCCAACCGGACACCCGATAGTACATCTTCTGCTCAGCCTTGTTGCCGGTGAGGATGGCCTTGTCGGTGTTGATGATGATGACGTAGTCGCCGCAGTCGACGTTGGGAGTGAAGTCGACCTTGTGCTTGCCGCGCAGCAGGTTGGCGGCGATGACAGCGGTGCGACCCAGGGGCTTACCGGCGGCGTCCAGGACGTACCACTTACGCTCGACGGTCTCCTTCTTAGCCAGGGTAGAAGTCATTGTGTATTCCTCCATCTATAAGCTTAAAATATTTTGACAAATTCAGACGTTCAGAGTACAATGTCTCTTGAACGCTTGGTATTTATACCACAGAACAAAAAGAATGTCAATGACTTTTTTGAAAAATTTTATGAAATCCGGGTAGAACTTCCAAATGCTTCAAAATGCTCTTAAATCCTCCCGGATTCTCATTTTCGATTTTTCGGGAAAAACAGGAGGAAATCAGACGATATGCAAAAAATGATGGGCTTGCTCCGCCGGTGTGTGGAGGACTATAATATGATCGAGGAAGGGGACAAGATCGCCGTGGGCGTTTCCGGGGGAAAGGATTCGCTGGTGCTGCTGAAACTGTTGTCAGAGTTGCGGCGGTATCACAACCGCTCCTTTTCCTTGGAGGCCATTACCATTGATATGGGCTTGGGGATGGACTTTTCGGAGATTGAAAAGCTATGTCGGGATTTGGACGTGCCCTATACCGTCGTCAAAACTCAGATCGGGCCAATCATCTTCGACTACCGAAAAGAGAAAAACCCCTGCTCCATGTGTGCAAAGATGCGGCGGGGCGCACTGAATCAGGCGTTAAAAGACCGGGGATGCAATAAGCTGGCTCTGGGCCACCACTATGATGATGCGGTGGAGACCTTTGTCATGAGCCTGCTGTACGAAGGGCGAATCAGTTGCTTCCAGCCGGTGACTAATCTGGATCGGATGGGGGTGATTCAAATCCGCCCCATGCTCTACATCACCGAAAAAAGCGCCGACCATTTTGCACGAAAGATGGAGCTTCCGGTGATTTCCAACCGTTGCCCTGTGGACAAGCACACCAAGCGGGAGGAAATCAAAGAGCTGGTGTTTGAACTCCAGGGACGATATCCCGATTTCAAAGAGCGGGTCTTTGGCGCCATGCAGCGGCTACCTCTGCCGGAGTGGGAGCCCCAGGGACGGTACAAACGGCCCAAGGACTTGGGGTAAACCTGGAAAAACTGTATGATGACTCCTTTTTTGGGATATACTCCCAGAGAAGGAGGCGGCTTTATGGTAAAGGGAAATTCCAGACAGGTGATCGTGGTGCGCCCCACAGATCAAAAACTCTTTGAGCAGGCGATTTTTATTCTTCGGGATGGGGCAGTGCGACCGGAGGGGATATCCGACGAGGCCCTTTTGAAGGAGGCGCGGCAGTATATTACCCCATCCAAGGGAAGCCCGCGACGGTTCGCCAGGGTCTTGTGGGCCTGTGCCGGTGCGGCGGCCACCGGTGTTGCCTGGCTCTTAAGCCTGTTGTAAAGACTTGCGCTTTGCCTCGACTTATGGTAGAATAGGCCAAAATGGGAGGTAGAGCCATGAAAATTGGAAATTTGGAAATCCCCGGCTATGCGGCGTTGGCTCCCATGGCTGGGGTAACGGATCTGGCGTTCCGGACGGTTTGTGCCGAGCAAGGGGCCGGAATGACGGTGACGGAGATGGTCTCCTCCCGGGCGTTGGTGTATCAGGACAAGAAGAGCAGGGGACTGCTGAAAAAGAATCCCAACTCCGTTTGCGGTGCCCAGATTTTTGGCAACGATCCGGATGTGATGGCTCAGGCAGCCGTGATGGCGGCAGAGATCTCCGGGTGTGATTTCATCGATATCAATATGGGTTGCCCCATGCCAAAAATTGCTCAGCATGGGGATGGTTGCGGCCTGATGAGGGAGCCGGAGCTGGCTGGAAAGATCGTCCGAGCGGTGTCGGATGCGGTAAAGATTCCCGTGACGGTGAAGTGCCGCCTGGGATGGGACAAGGGGAGCATCAATGTGCTGGACTTTGCCCCCCGGATGGAGCAAAATGGTGCAGCAGCTATTGCCGTCCACGGAAGAACGCGGAGTATGCTGTATACCGGCGTGGCAGACTGGGATTACATCGGGAAGGTGAAGAAGGTCTTGTCAGTGCCCCTCATTGCCAATGGAGATATTGTCAGTGGAGAAAAGGCTGCGGAATGTCTCCGTCGGACGGGAGCGGACTATCTGATGGTAGGGCGGGCAACCTTTGGCGATCCCTGGCTGTTTGGACAGATCAATGACGTTTTGTTGGGAAAGGCAGTTACGCCCAAGCCCCCTCTGGAGGAGCGAATGGAATTGGCCCGGCGGCAGGTTTTGCTGGCCCAGGAGGACAAGGGAGAGCATATTGCCTGTCTGGAAGCCCGGAAGCATCTGGCTTGGTATCTCCGGGGGGTGGCCTATGCCGCTTATTATAAGGAGAAGATCAGCCACATTTCTTCAGTGGACGAGGCCATGGCCATCATTGATGGAATTAAAAAAGATTTGAAATAATAGGAAAAGCCGTTGCGAAAGCAGCGGCTTTTTGCTATCATAGCATCAGAGGTGATTCATACCATGGAAACCAGACAATTCGGAGCAACCGGCCTGAACCCTTCCATCCTGGGGTTTGGCATGATGCGGCTGAAAAAAACTGAGGATGGAGCCATTGATGAGGCCTGGGCCATTGAAACATTGCGCCATGCCATTGATCAGGGGCTGAGCTATGTGGACACCGCCTATGCCTACGGCGACAGTGAACGGGTTACGGGACTGTGCCTTCGCGATGGCTACCGGGAGAAGGTGACGCTGGCCACCAAAATGCCGGTGGCAAAGCTGACCTGCGAGGAGGATTTTGAGCGGATCTTGGACGAGGAGCTTCAGCGGCTTCAAACCGACCACATTGACGTGTACCTGCTCCATGCCCTGAGCCGGGAGAGGTGGAACAACTATGTGGTGAAGTACAACGTCCTGGCCCATGCGGAAAAAGCCATGGCCGAGGGAAAAATCCGTCATTTGGGATTTTCCTTCCACGACACTCTGGATGCCTTCCGGGAGATCCTGGATGCCTATGACAAATGGGAGTTTTGCCAGATTCAGCTGAACTATCTGGATGTAAACTACCAGGCCGGGCTGGAAGGGTTGCGTTTGGCCCATGACCGGGGACTGGCTGTGGTGATTATGGAGCCTCTCCGGGGTGGAAACCTGGTTCATGTGCCCCAGGATGTGGCAGAACTTCTGCCCCGGGGGCCGGTGGAAAGTGCCCTGGACTTCCTTTGGAATCTGCCGGAAGTGAACGTGGTGCTCAGTGGAATGTCCACCACTCAGCAGGTGGAGGACAACCTTTCCTATGCCGCCCGAGCCACCGCCGGAATGTTTACCGAAGAGCAGGTGGAGCGGATGATCCAGGCAGGAGATCGGATGCGGAAAACCTTTACGGTGCCCTGCACCGGATGCGGATATTGTTCTGTGTGCCCCCAGGAGATTGCCATTCCAGACATTTTTGCCCTGGCAAACCGGAATCAACTGGACGGGGACAACGCCCAGGCAAAACGTGCTTACCAGGCCTTGGAACAGCGCTCCGGAGCTGCCTGCCTGAAATGCGGTGCGTGTGTGGAGCAATGTCCCCAGCATATTGCAATTTTTGAGGAACTTGCCAAAATTCATGGAAAATTTGGCGTAAATTGAAAGGAGAATCCCCATGGACGAAAAGAATCTGGAAGAAATGGAAGAACTGGACAGCATCGTGGTGCTCAACGACGAGAACGGCAACGAGGTTCGCTTTGAGTATCTGGATCTGATCGAGTATCAGGGGGCAGAATATGTGGTTCTTCTGCCGGTGGAAGAGGAAGAGGACGATGGCGTGGTGATCCTGAAGGTGGAGGCCATTGCCGGAAATGACGAGGAGGAAAATTACGTCAGCGTGGAGGACGAGCAGACCCTTCTGGCGGTGTATGGAATCTTCCGGGAGCACTTCGCAGACGAGTTTGATTTCCAGGACGAGCCCCAGGAATAATCCTTGTTTCCCCGGAAGGGAACAATTCTGACAAAGCCGGACACAAGTGCATCAAAAAATACGGAGCGAACAGCCGATGCTGCTCGCTCCGTTTGTCTATGAAAGGGGTTACGCCGTCTTTTTCCGCATGAGGAAGGAAATGGCGAAGATCCATGCCAGGCACAGACTGATGGCTGCGCCGGTGGAGGCCCCCAGGTAGTAGGAGGCCGTCAGGCCCACCATGGAGGCGATCAGGGCAAACAAGACGGAAAAGCCGTGGTATTGCTTCAAATTCCGGGACACGTTCCGGGCAGAGGCTGCCGGGAGCACCAGAAGGGAATTGAGCATCAACAATCCAACCCAGGAAATGGCCAGAGTCACCACCACGGCAATGGCAACAGTAAACAGCGTCTGGGTCAGCTCCACCTGAATCCCCCGGGAGGAGGCCAGCTGGGGATGGATGGAAACCAGGGTCAATCGATTGCCCCAGATCACCCAAAATCCCACAACACCCAGAAGCACGAGTCCCACCAGGGCGATTTCACCAGGGGTCACGGATAAAACGTCGCCAATCAGGTATTTGTTGTATTTGGTGAAGCTGCCGCCACCCAGGGTGGCAACAAAAATACCCAGGGCGACAGCGGTGCTGGAAAACACGCCGATGAGGGTGTCTGCCGCCTGATTGCTCCGGCTGCGGACATAGGAAAACAGCAGCGCAAAGGCCACCGAGAACAAAACTGCCACAGGGGTGGGGCTCAGACCGCAGATGCAGCCGATGGCAATGCCGGTGAAGGCGGAGTGACCCAATGCATCGGAAAAAAAGCTCATCCGTCCGGTGACAATCATGGTGCTCATCAAACCGAACAGGGGCGCAAGAAGAAGCAACGCCAAAAGGGCGTTTTTCATGAAATCCCAATGGAGCATCTCCAGGGGCATGAAATCCCAAAAGTCATACCAAAGACTCATTATGATACCCCCTTAATGTGAAATGCCTGGGCAAACTCCGGGGAGGACAAAACATCCTGGGGCTGACCCTGGATTTTTACCTCGTGGTCGATGAGCACCACCCGGTCGGCATACCGGGAGAGCATGGAAAAATCATGGGTAGTCATGAGGATGCTCAGGTCATAGGTTTTCCGGATTTCGTCTAGCATATCCATCAAACTGGTCATGCCTTCAATGTCCACACCGGACAGGGGCTCGTCCAGAATCAGAATGTTGGGCATAGGCTCCAGAGCCAGAGCCAAAAGGACACGCTGTAGCTCGCCGCCAGAGAGGGTTCCCACCCGTTTGTCGATGAGATCCACGGCGTGAACCCGATCCAAACATTCCTCAATCAAGGCGCGCTCCCCTTTGCCCAATCCTAGAAAGGCGGGGCGGGAGCTGAGGCAACAGGCAAACAAATCGGCCACGCTCACCGGGTCACCGGGATCAAAGTTAGGCGTCTGGGGTACATAGCCGATCCGGGCCTTGGCCTTCCGGGTACCGGGGACAGAGAAGAGAATGGTTCCGTCATACTCCCGCTGACCCAGCAATGCCTTGAGCAGGGTGGATTTTCCGGCGCCGTTGGGGCCGATGAGGGCCACCATTTGCCCACAGTGGACATGGAGGTTGACGTTGGTCAAAATAGGTTCTCCACCGATTTGGACGGAGACATTTTGCACTTTCAGGCAGCAGGAATCGTGACAGCCGCCTTTGTGGAAAAAATTCATGATGACAGGGCCTCCTTCAGGGTGTCAATGTTGTGATACATACTGGCAAACCAACTGTCTCCCGACATGGCCGTGTCCAGGGTGTAAACGGGAATTCCGGTTTCGGCGGAAATCACCGATGCGGCGGAGGACGAACCGTTGGCCTCCACAAAAATGGCAGAAACCTGGGACTGTTCCACCAGCTCAATGAGCTCAATGAGTTCCTGGGCAGAAGGCTCGGATCCGGATTCTTCCTCTATTGCCTGGAGAATCGTCAAATCAAAGGCTTGTGCCAGGTAGGAAAATCCGTCGTGGAAGGTGATGATCTCCCGGGAGGATAGATGGCTCAATTCCTGTTTGGCGTAGTCCTGAAGGGTTTGGATCTGCTGCGTTAGGCTCAGAAGGTTTTCCTGGAACGTTATTTCGTAGGCAGGGTACCGGAGACACAGCCCCTGGCAAATATTCTGAGCCATGGTCAAGGCGTTGTCCGGAGAGAGCCAGATATGGGCATCAACTTCGTCGTCATGGTCGTGGTGATGATGGGATGCCTCATCCTCGTGATGGTGGTGACATTCGCTTTCCAGCAGCTCGATTCCCAGAGAGGCGTCGATGGGATCGGCTACCCCGGCCAGGGCATCTTCCATAAAATCCTCCAAACCGGCACCGGAAAGCACCACAGTTTCCGCACCCTCAATGGCGCGCATTTGGGAGACGGTGAGGGTATAGTCATGGATGCAGGAGACACTTTCCGTCACCAAACGGGTCACGGTGAGGGGGGTGCCTTGACAAAGGATGGAGGTGAATTCATACACCGGCAGGGTTGTGGCGGCAATTTGAGTCGGGGCAGATCCGCAGCCAAAAAGCATCAAACCCACCAGTGCCAGGGACAGAAGGGAAAAAACTCGTTTCATAGCAATCATCCATTTTCTCGTGTGATTCAATCCACTATAGCATAAATCCGGGGAAAAAACAAGAAAAATTGGAGGCTGCGTTGCAACCTCCAATCGGTACCGTTATGTTCGGAAAATTACTCGTGATCCTTCATCCAATCGTTGACCTTGGTCTTGGCCAGACGCTGAATATCCTCAACGGGGTAGGGGGAAGCCTTGCCGCCCAGGACGTGCAGGAAGTACAGTCCGCCGGGAGTCTGGTACAGGGACTCCTCGTAGCCGGCGGGATCGCCAAAGTAGCCGTAGGTGCACTTCTTGATCAGAGTGGCGGTTTCGGTGTCGTACTCCTTCTTGCAGATGATCTTCTTCACAGTTTTTCCCTCCTTTGCATATAGGTTGGGTATTGCCATTATACACGATTCTGTTCAAATTGCAAGGAAAATTTTCCAGAAATCCAAGAGATTCCCAGGAGAAAAATCCAATTAACGGGGGATTTCGGGGAAAAACCTAGGAAATAATTGTGTACTTTTACCAAATGCCAAAGGCTCGGGGTGGATGGAATTGTCTTTCTGGGAGAATTATGAATGGGGCACACCGTGGTAATACTCTCCGTCCAGGCAACTGACATAGGTAAAGGGGGTGATATACTCATGATAAAGCTCCACCCATTGTTCAAACGTGCCATTGTAGAAAATATATCGCAAACTGGCGCAGCCGGAAAAGGCGCCGGAGTCAATGGCTTCCATGCCGCTACCAAAACTGACCGCTTCCAGAAGCAGACAATGCGAAAAGGCTTTTTCTCCAATGTGGGTTAAGCTTTGGGGGAAATAGACACCACGAAGTTGGGCGCAATCAGCGAAGGCTTCGGAACCGATCTCCGACAGGCAATCGGGGAGAATCAAGGTGGTGATGCCCTCCATTTGGGCAAAGCCCCTGGGGGCAATGGTGGTGACGGGGACGCCGTCTATGGCATTGGGAATGACCAGAACCGGGCCGGAATCATATTCCTCCGGCAGGAACACCAGGCCATCTTCGGTCATGGAGAAGCAATGCTCCGGTGCAGGGGTGAAAAAATCGCTGCGGATGGTGGGGCTGTTCTCGGGGGTTTGGCTGGAAGCAAAATCATCAGGAGCATTCTGTGACGGTTGACTCAGGGAAGGAAGATTGGAGTGAAACGGCTCTGCCGAAGGAAAGGGGAAAAGAAAGTAGCACACCAGTCCCACCAAACTCATAACCACCAAGATCAGCCGGGGAAGGAAACTGGGGCGTTTGACCTGGGATTCGCTGGGGACATCCTGGGGTGGCAGAGGGTCGAAGGTCGCATCCAGCGTTGGGCTGGGTTCGTCTGGAGCTTCTTCTGTTTCGTACAGGAGAAAATCAAAATCTTCCGGGGGCTGATCCTCTGCCTTCGGGGGAACAACTGGGGATTCTGTTTCCAGGCTTCGGCCACAGCCGGGACAAAAATGGGCCTGAGACGGCAAAACAGCGCCGCAAACATGACAAAACATCATCATCACCTCGTTTCTCGTATCATATCACAAAAAGTTCACCCTTGCAACGGCAAAGAACAGTTGCCGGGGAAATAATCTTATGGTATGATAAGCAGGAGGTGGAGTCAAACGATGAAAGATATTCCGGTATTTTCCACGGACTGGGGAGTTGCCAGTCTGATCTTAAAAGAGATCCCCTATCGTGGAATCGCCTATGTGAAGGTTCAGGATGTTCAGCCGGGACAGATTCGGGCACTGTGCCAGGAGTGCGGAGATTTTTGCCGTGCCGCTGGAGCAGACCGGGTGATTGCCCTGGGCCACGGGGATTTGGAGGGGGAGTACCCCTTATATGCCTCCGTGTGGAATATGAGCCTGGCTCTGAACCAGGAGCGAACATCGCCGGCCTATCTGTTCCCGGTGACGGAACAAACGGTTGGCCGGTGGCGGGAAATCTACAATACCCGGATGACGGGGGTGGATTTTGCCGTGACCCAGACAAAGTGGGACGAAGCAAACATTCTGTCCTCCGGGGGAGCCTATTTTGTCCACGACCAGGGGCAGTGTTTGGGCATCGGATGGATGGAGGAAAACAAAATCCTGGCTCTGGCTTCGGTGCGTCCCGGAGCGGGGGAGACGGTGGCCAGAGCCTTGTGTACCTTGGCACCGGGAGATCGGGTGGAGCTCCAGGTGGCATCTACCAACCATCGAGCCATCCGGCTGTACGAGGCCATGGGCTTTGTGAAAACCGGGATCGCCCACAGCGGATACGGGATCCGATAGGTAATATTCCACAAGAAAGAAGAAAAAATTCTACTTGACAAGAAAAAACACTTGACAACAAGCTCGCTTTCGTGTATGATATCTCAGGTGTCAAGGGAAAAAGTTTGACAGGAGGTACTTTCATGGATGACGTTCAGATGCTTTTGCTGTTTGACTACTATGGCGAGCTTCTGACCGAACGCCAGAGAATGTGCTTTGATCTGAAATACAACCAGGATCTGTCTCTGGCAGAAATCGCCCAGGAGTTGGGTGTCAGCCGACAGGGGGTATTCGACAATATCACCCGGGCGGAGGCACACCTGAAAAATATGGAGGCCAAAACCGGTTGCGTGCGGCGAATGCTGCAATGCAGACGTGCTGTGGAGCAGGTTCGGTTGGCTCTGGTTCCTTTGGCAGATGTCCCGGACTCTGCCGTTGCGGAGGCTGTGGCAAACATCGAAGCGGCAATGAAAACCATTGAGGAGTAACAAATGGCATTTGAAGGCTTAACTGAAAAAATCAACGCGACCTTCAAAAAGTTGCGTGGCAAGGGCCGCTTGAAGGAATCCGATGTGAAGGAGGC
>CAZSAZ010000056.1:0-9541 GCA_964604925.1 uncultured Oscillospiraceae bacterium
TTTTCTTCGTTCCTGCAGATTAGCTCCACCAATTTTTTGTACTCCTTACAGGAAGACGTATCATACTCCGTTGGCTCAATATTCCCGAACCAGAATTCTTCAAGGATTCTCATACCTCATCCTCCCCATAGATCAGTTCTTTGAGGACGATTTCCTCCGCACGGTTACGGATGTTGTTCATGGCACCGACCCATGCCAGCTGATCCTGTGCTTTTAGGTGCTCATTGATGCCCTCTTTCTCTGCCAACTGCATTACAAGCAGGTCGAGCTTGTTTCGAGCCTGAGTATCAATGTCAGCGAGATAGCCGTACAGCCTGCCGCTGAGAACCAGATCGGAGTAGATGATAGGACGATGTTCTCTGAGGTACTGCTGGTGCTTTCTGCCCCAGATACCGATGGTGTGTACTTCTTCCTCTGGGATGGCCAGACACGGCAGATAATAATCTCCGTGCAGTTCGTACCAAAGACCGTTGCTGTTATCGTAGATGAATTTTTCCATATTGCAAACCTCCATGTATTATTTGAAATAGATAGTACCGAGTGGCTTTGAGGTGAATCGGCCAGCGGAGGTTGCATTGTAGCCGGTGGCTACAAAATGGCTACAGAATTCGTAAAGACGCTACGGAAAGCGTGAAATATGTGGAATGTGTGGATAAAAAGCGTACTTTTAGTGCGTATTATCACGAGAAATTAAGGTCTGGCGCTCGAAAGCGTGTATTACACCGAGTTTGCCGTGAAGTGTTTCCGTATCTATTTGTGTATGATGATGTTGGCCACGGTAAACAAGGGAACCTTCATTTATCTCCAGGCTCTGGGCAAGGCAATGGCCTCCACGGCGGTGTCGCTGACCCGGGAGATCATCTTTGGTGTGTTTTTGCCCATCATTCTGCCGATGTTTATGGGGTTGGACGGGCTGCTGTGGTCTTTCCCTGTGGCGGACATTCTGACCTTTGTCATCGCCCTGGGCTTTATCCGTCACACCTACCGGGAGTTGGGGGCATAAGAAAGAGCCATTGACAGAAGGCTGGGGTTCCGATATATGAAAAACGGATCAATCCCGACCAGGGAATCACGGTGGAAGGGGAACTGGCGGTGTTCCACGCCTTTATCTCCCAGCCGGAAGAACATCGATTCTAAAATATAACCAAACAAATGCGGTAGAGCCCAAGGTTTCCCGGGTTCTACCGCATTTTTATTTTGTCCTGTTTATTGGACATCAAATCCGATACAATCCAATCATCCAAGAAATCAAATGACAGGAGGAACCATAATGAATCAAATTGGATTTGTACATCCCACATCAACCCCGGAGACCGTATTGCCTCCCGCGGAATCCGTGGAACCCGTGGATCCAGAAAGACCGGTACGCTCCCTGGTGGAGATTTATTTTCCGGACCGGAATCTGGAACTGAGTTACTATAATGATCGCTTCGACTTAAAAGACGGAGATGCAGTCTACGTTTCCGGAAAGTTGGAAGGGAAAATTGGCATCGTCACGTCTGTTACCACCAAGTTCCGGATCCATCTGTCGGAGTATCAGCGTGTGATTGCCAAGCTGGATGTCAGCATCCATGGGGAGTTTGTCCAAATCCAAAATCGGATGGTGTGCTTTGATCCGGAGTGCCTAAGCCCTGATCGGTTTGGCAGTTGGGTATTTCCCCCCACCTTGGAGACGGATCCGAAATGCCCAGAGGACGAGGTAGTTTCCGGGGAGGGCTATATCATCGACATAGATGACCTGGCATCCTGTCCGGATTTGGAAGAGGCGGTACTCTGGCGGGCCAAGGACTATGACGCAGGGGGGCAAGTTCGCTACCTGTCCCGGAATCAGGGCCATGGGTGCGCCTTTGTGGAGGGGACTCGGTGGTATCGGGTGGATTTCCGGTATCAGCCAGATGGAATCGTAACAGATCTGTTTTGCGATTGTCCCTATCCCCGGCTGTGCAAGCATGAAGCTGCGGTGGCCTTGAGCCTCCGACGGCTGCTTTCGGATCCCAAGTTGGTTCAGGGTCAGGATTTTGTGGCTCTGAACCGGAACCTGTTTTGGCGTTTGGCAGCCCGGGAGGACAACGTCACCATCCGGCTCTAAGCAGCTCTGGGGCAAAAAAATCCCCCTTCGCCTGAATGCGGAGGATGAAACCTTCCGGTGTCGGCGTAAGGGGGAGGCAGGGTTTGATTGGCGTGGTGGGAAAGAAAACGGGACTCAGCCTTCCAGAGCCATCATTTTGTCAATGCGTCTCTGGTGACGAGCTTCCCCGGAAAAGGCCGTGTTCAGCCAAACATCCACGATTTCCAGAGCCAGATTCTGACCCACGATTCCGGCACCTAGGGCCATCACGTTGGTATCGTTGTGCAACCGGGTCATCCGGGCAGAGAGCACATCAGACAGCAAAGCGCAGCGAACGCCTTTGACTTTGTTGGCGGTGATGGAAGCACCGATGCCGGTGGTGCACAGGACGATGCCCTTGTCACATTCCCCATTGGCTACAGCCTGGGCGGCAGGGGCGATGAAGTCCGGGTAGTCGCAGCTGTCCAGGCTGTGGCAGCCAAAGTCCACGACTTCGTGGCCTTGGGACTCCAAATGGGACTTGATGGTGTTTTTTAGCGCAAGTGCGCCATGGTCACAGGCAAGAGAAAGTTTCATAACAATAATCCTCCTAAGTTTTCTGGGTGGGAGACCCTTAAATCACAAATCCACCGTTGACGCCCAGCACCTGGCCGGTGACAAAGGGAGCCTGGGAAAGATATCCGATGGCGGCGGCCACATCCTCCGGAGTGCCATTTTTGCCAATGGGAGATTCCTGGCGCAGCTCCTCCAAAATCTCCGGCTCCAGTTGGGCACACATATCCGTCAAAATCACACCGGGAGCCACACAGTTGACCCGGATTCCTGCCGGGCCCAGTTCTTTGGCCAGGGCCTTGGACAGGGCAATTACGGCTCCCTTGGTGGCAGAATAGGCACTTTCGCAACTGCCTCCCACCTGACCCCACATGGAGCTGACGGTGACAATGGAACCGGACTGCTTGGACAGGAAGAAGGGCATGGCGGCATTGACGCAGTGGTAGATTCCTTTAACATTCACATCAAACAGCCGATCCCAGCTTTCCTCCGGGAGCATACTCATCAGCCCGGGAATGGAAATCCCGGCATTGCATACCAGAATGTCAAGATCCGGCAACTGGTGGAAGGCCTCCAAAACGGCCTCTTTCTGGGAAACATCAGCACAAATGGGGGTAGCCCCTGTGGCCGTTGCTACGGCTTGGGCAGCGGCGTGTTCCTTTTCATAAAGGAAATAGACCTGGTGGCCTTCCTGAGCAAAGTGACGGACGGTGGCGGCACCGATGCCCCGGGAACCGCCGGTGACAAGAATAGTTGACATAAATGAAATCCCTTTCTGACGCAAAAATCAGGGCTGTCGGGGGGACAGCCCTGGAAGAAAATCAGCGTCTGCGGCTCTTGGTGCGATGATCGGCACGCATAGAGGAGAGCTTGCTGTCGGACTCAGACATGAAGGCCTTCAGCTTTTCCTCAAAGAGCTGGTCTGGGGTTTTGGGTGCGGCGGGGGGAACCGGAGCCTGGGTGCGCTTCTCGGGGGAAGCGGGACGGCCATTGGGGTTGGAATTGCGGTTCTGCCCGGCACCATCCTTCCGGAAATGGTTGCCCGGACGGGAAGAGGCAGAATTCTGGGGCTTGGGCTCCAGCCGTTTCATGGAAAGATTGATCTTTCCGGCAGGGTCAACGGCAATGACCATGACCTTCACATCCTGTCCCTCCGTCAGATGCTGACGGATGTCGTTGACATAGGCATTGGCAATCTCAGAGATATGTACCATGCCGGTTTTGTTGTCGGGAAGCGCAATGAATGCGCCAAAATTGGTGATAGATTTTACCTTGCCCTCAAGGACAGCTCCGACGGTTAACTCCATAAATGTGTTTACTTCCTCCATGCTCATTCAGTTTCAAAGATGATGGTTTCCGGGTCCACCAGTCCCAGTTCTTCTCCGGCGATGCGCCGGTAGGATTCCACCGTGCCCAGAGCCTGGATCCGTTGACGCAGATCGTCGTTGTGCTCCTGGAACGAGGCACGCTGAGCTCGCAGTAGTGCCAACTCCCGCTGCTGTGCCTGATGGGTCATCAGCAAGGCCCCCATGGTCAGGGTACACAGGGCGATGGTGGCGGTGACCACGGCCTTGAGCAGGGGAGAGGTGGGGCGATACACCAGTCTGTAGTTGTTTCGCAGATTCTGGATCTTGGACATAAGTGGTGCCTCCGGAAAAATGTCGGTCATTCCGACCGTTACTCTTGCCTATTGTAACCGATTTTTTCCAGGAAGAAAAGAGAAATTTTTCGTTTTTTCGAATTTTTTTCAAAATAATCAGAAACGGCCTTGTCAAGAGGGCAAAGATTGGTCTAAGTGTGGAGGAAAGCCGGGCTTTCCAACGATTCAGCACCCGATGCCCTGTGAATTGCCAGAGCATCCAGCCCATTGCTAGACCAGCGGTATAGCCCATCCGAATGTCACCATCGCAAATATCAAAGGCGCAGACCATCCACAGATAGATCATGGCAAGACTGACGGGGAGTTGATATACCAACGAGGAGGGCTTGACCAGAACCCCCAAAAGGGAACACAGTATCCCCAAGTGGATTCCCACCACGGCACACTCCACCAAACGAGACCAGGCCAACGTTGGGGGCGTCATCGAAACAGCCTTCGCCGGGGCTTCCCTTCTTCATAGGAAAGGGACGACAGATCCCCTTGAATGACCACAGCTCCATCCTCCAGGGAGAGGCATTTCAGCCGCAGGCCAGTTCCGGTAACACACAGTACCCCCAGTGCTGTATTCAGTTCCACCACTTCCTCGTCAAAGTGGATCACCTCGGTGACGCCGGTGAGATTCAGCTTTTTCCGCTCCTCCAGGATGAGCTTGTGGGGCAGGGGAATTTGAGATTGGGCCATGGAACATTCCTCCTTCGGGTAACAGCCTATGGCTCGGCAGGAGAAAATAGAACCAAACCTCCATGAAAGAAACTGTCCCCTTGCATCCTTCCGGGAGATTGGCTATAATGAAAGCCTATTTCTCATGTTGTGGAGGTGTGGAAGGGATGGATGCAAAGCGTTATCTCTTTTCTCGGGTGGTAATGGAGATTTGGAAACAGGGAGAGGCGAACGATATCATTTCTCTGTTGGAGGATTCCGAGCCTATGTACGTGACGGAGGACAGACTGGTGCTTTATATCCCGGAGGAAGAAACTCGCTTGGCCTTTTCCCGGAAATACGAGGGAAAATTCAACCAACTCCTGTCGGATGGTTTTTCTAAGGGAATGGCAGTGGAGCTTTGGGACGAAAAACAAAAAGGCGAATATGAAAAGCAGTGCCAAAACCTGGGGCCCTATCCGGTGGATCAGACGTTTGGACGGTTCCTGAAAAAACCTGAAAATCTGGCGGCCTGGGAAGGGGCATATGGGTTTACAAAACCGGAACAAGAAAGCACCCTTCTGTGTATCCAGGGGCCGAAGTTCACCGGAAAAACCCATTTGTCCTACGCCATGGCCCATCGGATGTACCAGCAGAACCCTAAATCTTCCATTTTGGTGATGCGAATGGATGATTTGATTCAGGAATTGATTATGTCGTTTCGTGTGAAACCGGGACAGATTCCCCAATCGATTTTGGATGCAGATTTCCTGGTTGTGGAGGATGTGCATTTCTATGGGGAAAGAACAGAAACCATGCGCGTGCTTCGGGATGTGCTTCAAGCACGGCAGCGCACAGGAAAGAAAACCTGCATCACCACGGCCTGCCCACTGGGGACGGTTTCTGTAGCATTGGAGGAATTGGTGAAAAGCGGCGGCGAAACGGTTGTCATCGGAGAACGGGAGACACCGGCGAAATAAGGAAAAAACTTGGGACAATTCGAAAATGCCCCCAGGATTCGATGGATTTTGCAAGGAATGGGTCTTATGCTATCGGAGAAGGGCGAAACCAATTCCATTTGGGGGATTTTTCGATCAACCCCATAGGCGAACGCACCATGCGGCGGCAAGAAAACCAACCCCATCGGCCAGCAATGCCGCCGGAAGGGCATACCGGGTGTTCCGGATGCCGCAGGCACCGAAGTAGACACTGATGGTGTAGAAGGTGGTCTCCGTGGAGCCCAGCATGACGGCGGCTGTTCGACCAACGATGGAGTCGGGGCCATAGGTTTGGATCAGCTCGGCCCCTACGGCCAAGGCGGCACTTCCACTTAGGGGCCGCACCAGCAACAACAGTCCCGTTTCCGGAGGGATTCCCACCCACTGAAGGAGGGGGCTGAGAAGACCCTGGGCTTGCTCCAATGCGCCGGAGGCTCGGAGCATCCCCAGACTGCTGAGTAAGATCACCATAGTCGGGGCAATGGACGTCATCATTCGAAATCCTTGGGAGGCACCATCCAACAAAAGGTCATAGCCCTGCTCCTTCTGTTTCAGAGTCACAATGGCACATAGGCACAACAAGCCAGGGAGCAGTGCATCAAACATCCTTCCAAATCCTCCCCAGAACCCAGGCTGCCAACAAACCGGCAGAAACGGAACAAATGCTGCTGATCCAGACCAGGGGGAGAATGTCAAAGGGCGTTTGACATCCGGCGGCGGTTCGCAGGGTAGCGACGGTGGAGGGAATGAGCTGGATGGAGGCGGTGTTCATCACCACCAGGCGGCACATTTCATCGGTGGCAGTGTTTGGGGTCGTGAGAGATTGGAGCCGGGTCACAGCCTGAATTCCCATGGGGGTGGCGGCATTGCCTAACCCAAGCAGATTGGCACAGAAGTTTCCACTGAGGGCATGAGAAAGCTGGGGATCGGATTTGCTGGAAGGGTAGAGCCGATGAAGCAAGGGAGCAAGAAGTTGCGCAAGCCGGTGGGTCAGACCGATGGATTCCAGGAGTTTGCTCAGGCCACTCCAAAGGGCAATGGGCCCTGCCAGGGTGATGGAGAGGGAGACGCCGTCCTTTGCGCCTTCGATCAAAGCGGCGGAAACGGCGCTTTCCCGATGAAATCCCATGGCGAACACTCCGGATAGAAGGGTGGAAAGACACCAAAAATAGGTTAATATCATAAGCAAACCTCCTTGCGATTCCAAGCTATGCTGGGAAAAGAACCAGAATTCTTGTGAATCTACACAAACTTTACCCAGGGCAATCGTTGACCTTTGACAATGGGAGGGGACTTGGATATAATAATTCCAACCGAAATATGCGGTGTTTTCTTTGGACAGAAAGAAAATGAGGGGGAAATGAATATGAAATCAACAGGCATCATTCGCAAGGTGGATGAGCTGGGGAGGATCGTGCTGCCCGCTGAGTTGCGTCGCACCATGGACATCTGTGAAAAGGATGAGTTGGAGATCTACATAGATAGCGACCGAATTGTGCTGCAAAAGTTCCAGCCGTCTTGTGTGTTTTGCGCATCCAGACAAAACCTGATGCGGTACCGAGGGAAAAACATTTGCCAGGACTGCATCCATAACATGGGACAGGATTGAAAAACGGAACAAAAAATGTGCACCCCAAACGTATCTCACGTTTGGGGTGCAATTCCGTTATATTCCGATAAAACCTTCGCCTTGGTTGGCTCACGTCATGAACTTTCCCTTATTCCGGACTGATGCCGAACACTTGATGGAGAAATTCGTCAATGGCAGAGTGGAGCAGGGTGTTCTTTTCCGAGGAACGGAGGTAGACCCGGTGTACTGTCCACTGTTGCTGGGATTCCAGGGGAACCCAGTGGAGACTGGGCGTCTTGGTGGGGGCAAGGCATTTAGGAAGCACCAGGGCGCACTGGCCGTGAATGGTGAGCTGATAAAGGCGCACCAAATCCAGACCGGTATATTGCGGCTTGACGGAAAGATCGGTGCACAGGGCATCGGTTTGACCATCGGAAAAACAGCCCAGGGGCAGCCAACTTAGATCGGAGGCTTCCAGGGCGTCTAAATTCCCCAATTCTTCCTGCTCCCGGAGCAAGACCCCATAGGGGGAGGAAAACAGCTCCTGGGCATCATAAAGGGGATCGGATTGGATGTTGGAGGTGATGACCACGTCGGCCTTATGCTCCCGCAAAAGCCGTTCCCAGTCCCCAGGGGCACACTCCTGGTATTTGACCACGATTTGGTCCTGACTTTTTAAAAAGGCCTGAAGCCCGGGCTCAAACAGTTGCAGCGTGCCCAGGGAGAAGGCAACCCGGATTACTTGACGAAACTGGGAACTGTACTGGCGAATTTCTTCCTGGAGCTCGCCCAGTTCCAAAACACTGCTTCTGGCCCGTTCGTAGAAATGAACACCGGCGGGGGTGAGATAGGCTCCGCTGGAATCCCGCATAAACAGTTCCACTTGCAGCTCCGACTCCAGCAGGGCAATGGACTTGCTCACCGCCTGGCGAGAGACGTAAAGTTCCTTGGCGGCCTTAACGAAACTCCGGGCATCGGCAACGGCGAGAAAATATTTCAATTGGCGCAATTCCATGATGCTATCCTCCTTTTTGGTACAGTATATCACAAATGTTGCACCAATGCAACTATTGGTTGACAAAATGGGTAAAAAGGATATGCTTGCTGGAATGGAGAAATGGTGATAGGATAGTTTTGTCGGAAATGTACGAAAAAATCAGGTACAAAACCGAAATGATTATTCAAAAAACATGATTCTCCAGTGCTGGCTGGAGGAACAACGAGAAGGGGAAAATCATTATGAGTCTGGAAAATGTGAAAGATTTGGTCACCCGTGGTAAGGCAAAACTCATCACTGCCGCTGTTGCAGAGGCTCTGGAAGAAGGCTGCGCTGCTGAGGACGTGCTGAACACCATGATTGGTGCCATGGACGTGGTTGGTGAGCGGTTCAAGAATGGCGAGATTTTTGTTCCTGAAATGCTCATTGCTGCCAAGGCCATGAAGAAGGGCGTTGAGGTTCTGAAGCCCCATCTGGCAACCGGTGCCGCTGGCGCACTGGGCAAGGTTGTCATCGGAACCGTGGCTGGTGACCTCCACGACATCGGCAAGAACCTGGTGGCAATGATGATCGAGTCTGCCGGTTTTGAAGTGGTGGATCTGGGTGTTGACGTTCCCGTGGAGAAGTTCCTGGCTGCATACGACGAGAATGTGAAGATCTATGCGTGCTCGGCTCTGCTGACCACGACCATGCCTGCATTGGAGGCTACGGTGGCTGCCATCAATGCTGCTCCCTGGAGAGGCAATGTGAAGGTCATGGTGGGCGGCGCCCCCATTACCCAGGAGTTTGCGGACAAGGTCGGCGCAGATGCCTATACCCCCGATGCTGCTTCCGCCGCAAGACGGGCCAAGGAACTGGTGGGCTGAGAAGGGCTCCGTGGGATAACAGGCGTAAAAACCTGACTCCATAAAGGAAAAGAACCAGGTAACGATTCCCTTTGGGGACGTTGCCTGGTTTTGTTTTGCCGGTGTGGAAGGTTGCAGAAAAGGGGAACCCCAGCTTTGGCAATGTCATTAAGTTAGTGGCATAGTTCCAGTGGTGGATAGCAAACAGAAAG
>CAZSAZ010000057.1:0-9518 GCA_964604925.1 uncultured Oscillospiraceae bacterium
TGATGCACAGCTTTTTTGCCATCCTGATGTGGGCACCGGCCTTTGTACTGGCGGTGCCGTCATCACCAGTCAGTACCTGGGCGGTCAGCAACTGGACAAGGCAAAACAAAGTGCCGGTCAATTGGTGCAGATGGCCGCTGTGCTGGGCCTGGTGATTATGGCCTTTTGCCAGATTTTCGCCAATGGCATGATGCGTCTATTCTTCGGTTCCATCGACGACGACGTGATGGAAGCAGGTCTGATCTATCTGCGAATCACCGCCCTTTCCTTCCCCTTCATTGCCCTTTATAACGCCGGCGCCGCCATTTTCCGGAGCGTCGGCAACAGCCGGGTGTCCATGAAGGTCAGTATGCTCATGAACGTCATCAACATCGCCGGAAACGCTTTGTGTGTTCTGGTTTTGAAAATGGGCGTTGTCGGTGTTGCCGTCCCCACGTTGGTGTCCCGGGCTGTGGCTGCCGTGGTGATTTTGGTGTTGGCCTCCCGGAAAGATCAAGATCTCCGGTTGGAGCGAGAACAGATTTTCCAGGTGCGTCCCACCATGATGAAAAGTATTCTGGGCATTGGCATCCCTTCTGCTTGTGAAAATTGCTTCTTCTCCCTGGGTCGGACGGTGGTAGTGAGCATGATCGCCATATTCGGCACCATGCAGACTTCCGCTAACGCAGTGGCCAACACCCTAGATGGGGTCGGCACCATCATTGGTCAGTCCATGATGCTGGCCATGATTACCGTAGTGGGTCAGTGCGTGGGCGCCGGAGATACCCCCCAGGCCAAGCACTACATTAAAAAATTGATCCTTTGGGACTATGTGGCACAGGGTCTGTCCAACGTTCTGATTATGGTATTCTGTAAAAACCTCATCGGACTTTATAGTTCCCTGTCCCCGGAGACAGAAGCTCTGGCCTATCAGCTTGTGATGATGCACAGCTTTTTTGCCATCCTGATGTGGGCACCGGCCTTTGTACTCCCCAGTGCCCTCCGCGCCGCCAGCGATGCCAAATTCACCATGTGGGTCAGCATCGCCGCCATGGTGTTTATGCGCATTGGCCTGAGCTGGATTCTGTGTGTCCAGCTTCAGTGGGGTGCCATTGGCGTGTGGATTGGCATGATTATGGACTGGGTGATGCGCATTGCCTTCTTCCTGCCCCGGTATTTCTCTGGAAAGTGGACCCGCAAATACGTCCCCGATTGATTTCCTCTGACACAAAAACTCCGTATGGCCTCGGTCATACGGAGTTTTTGATTCCACGCCCCGGGATGATTGACAAATTTCACAATCAGCCCTATAATAATCACAGTTCCTTTGGGGAGAAATCCCAATTTCTCTCAGAACCGAGGTATGATATGAACCAGTATGTCGTAACCATTCTCCCTTCCGGTGTTTCCTGCACCGTGGTGGAAGGGACAACGTTGTTGCAAGCCCTAATCCACGCAGGTCTCCATCCAGATGCCCCCTGCGGCGGCAAGGGAACCTGTGGCAAATGCCGGGTGATGCTCCATGGGAAGGAAGTCCTGGCCTGTCAGAATATCGTTTCAGAAGATCTCACCGTCACTTACGATCCCCCTTCCAAGGGCAATCGGATCCTGACACAGGGACGGTCGGTGGAGATTCATCCAGACGGCATAGATTCCTACGCCCTGGCATTTGACATCGGCACCACCACGGTGGTGTGCTATCTGTTGGACGGCCACACCGGCCAGCTTCTGGGGCAAAGCAGTTGCCTCAATCCCCAGGCCTCCTTCGGTGGAGACGTGATCTCCCGGATTCAGGCCGTTCTGGATACCCAGACTGATGCCCTTCGCCGGTGCATCCAGGAATCTATGGATCAGCTAACGAAGAACGTCTGCGACCAAGCGGGAATTTCCCCGGAGGCCATCGGCACCGCCGCCATTGTGGGTAATACCGCCATGCACCATTTGCTTCTTGGCATCGATCCGAAACCCCTGGTGACGCCCCCTTATATGCCCCAGGTGCGCCAGGCTATGACCCTTCCAGGAAAACCCCTCCTGGGCATTTCCGGTTCCATTCGGATTCTGCCCAACATTGCAGGGTTTGTGGGGGGAGACACCGTCGGCTGTATGGCAAGCACCCGATTTGACCAGTTGGAGGACTTAACCCTCATGATTGACATTGGAACCAACGGAGAAATGGTTCTGGGAGATCGGCATCGCGCCATTGCCTGTTCCACCGCCGCCGGTCCCGCCTTTGAGGGAGCAAAAATCTCCTGTGGCATGAGAGGTGCCGACGGGGCCGTGGATCATGTCTGGACGGAGGATGGTGTTGTCCGCTTCCACGTCATCGGAGACGGCACGGCCCAGGGGTTGTGTGGTTCTGGATTGCTAGATTTGGTGGCAGCATTGCTGGATCTGGGCATTTTGGACGAATCCGGATATCTGCCCGGGGGAAGCTATTGCCTTCCCGACACCAAAGTTGTACTGACCCAAAAGGACGTTCGGGAAGTTCAGTTGGCCAAAGCCGCCATCCGGGCTGGAATTGAATTGCTGTGTACCCAGCTCCAGGTAGATGTTCCCAAAATTCGCCAGGTTTATCTTGCCGGTGCCTTCGGCAATTACCTTTCCCCCGCTTCTGCCTGCCGAATTGGCATGATCCCACCGGTGCTGTTGGATCGAATCCAACCCATTGGAAACGCCGCCGGGGAAGGGGCGAAACTCTCCGCTCTGAAGGAGGAAGAATTCCGCTACGCAGAGGATTTGGCTCGCAAAACGGAGTTTCTGGAACTGGCAGGTTTGCCGGAATTTCAGGACTGTTACGTTGACGCATTGGAATTTTCTAAGGAGGATGAAGAACCATGACCTATGAAGCATTGGAACGCTTTGCCCAGGAAGCTGGGTTTTCTGCCTGGGCTCCATTGAACGTAACCACCATTACCCTGAAACCGGAAGTCCGGGATATGTGCGCCGCCAACACCTGTGGAATGTACGCAAAACGGTGGAGCTGTCCCCCCGGTTGTGGATCGCTGGAAGAATGTGGCCAACGGCTTCAGGGCAAAGCCCTGGGCATTTTGGTGCAAACCGTTGGCGCCATCGAGGACAGCTTCGACTTCGAGGCCATGATGGAAATTGAGGCTCTCCATAAAGCCCATTTCCAGACCATGCAGGAAGCCATTTTGACTTCTGGGGAGCCGGTACTTGCCATCGGCTCCGGTTGTTGCACCAACTGCACCACCTGTACCTATCCGGATGCGCCTTGCCGGTTCCCGGAAAAATGCGTGGCTTCCATGGAAGCCTATGGCATGGTAGTCAATGAAATCTGTCAGAAAAACGGCTTGCCATACAACTATGGCCCGGAAAAAATGGCCTATACCTGCTGTTTCCTGGTATAATTCCGCCGACAAAAACCCGACCAACATCCCTCGTTGGTCGGGTTTTCTCTCCCTTTACAATCCGTTTCCCCGAAGTTCGATGATCTGATCCCGCAATAGGGCAGCATACTCGTACTCCATCATCCGGGCCGCTTCCTTCATTTGCTTTTCCAGACGGGCAATCTCTTTTTCCTTTTCTGCCTTGGTCATCTTCACGCCGGTGCGTCCCTTTCGCTCCGCCGTGGGAGAGGAAATCTCAATGAGATCCCGAACGGACTTGATCACTGTTTTGGGGACAATGCCATGGGCCTGATTATAAGCGTCCTGGATTTCCCGGCGACGCTTCGTCTCCTCCATGGCGGATTTCATGGCCGGGGTACGCTTGTCAGCGTACATAATCACCTTTCCATCGGCATTTCGGGCCGCCCGACCGATGGTCTGGATAAGGCTGGTCTCGCTTCGGAGAAATCCTTCCTTGTCCGCGTCCAAAATGGCCACCAGGCTTACCTCCGGAAGATCCAGACCCTCCCGAAGCAGATTGATGCCTACCAGCACGTCAAATTTCGCCAAGCGAAGATCCCGAATGATTTCCATCCGCTCCATGGCTGCCACGTCCGAGTGCATATACCGAACCTTAATCCCCGCTTTGAGCAGGTAATTGGTCAAATCCTCTGCCATTTTTTTGGTCAACGTCGTCACCAAAACTCGCTCTGACCGCTCGATGCGCAATTGGATTTCCCCAATGAGGTCGTCGATTTGACCGTCAATGGGCCGCACCTCCACCTGGGGATCCAACAGTCCGGTGGGACGGATCACCTGCTCCACGATTTGTCCGGAGCGGGTCTTTTCATAATCCGATGGTGTGGCAGAGACGTAGATCACCTGGTTGATTTTTTCGTCAAACTCCTGGAAATTCAACGGGCGGTTGTCGTAAGCCGATGGCAGCCGGAAGCCGAAGTTCACCAGGGCATCTTTCCGGCTTTTGTCTCCGGCATACATGGCCCGAACCTGGGGCAGCGTCACATGGCTTTCATCAATGAACAGGAGAAAATCCTCCGGGAAATAGTCCAAAAGCGTGGTGGGAGGTGTCCCCGGTTCCCGTCCCTGGATCACCCGGGAATAGTTTTCAATGCCGTTGCAAAATCCGATCTCTAGCATCATTTCCAGGTCATAGGCCGTTCGCTGGGCAATGCGCTGCGCCTCCACCAGTTTCCCTTCTTCCCGGAATTGGGCCACTTGCTGCTGACATTCCCGGTTGATCTCGTCCATGGCGCGGTTCATTTTCTCCCGGGTGGTGACATAGTGGCTGGCTGGATAGATGGCTACGTGCTCCACATACCGCTCCGCCACACCGGTGACGGCATTGATCTCGCTAATCCGGTCGATCTCGTCTCCAAAAAACTCCACCCGGATGGCTTTCCCGGCGTAGTAGGCAGGGTAGATCTCCAAAGTATCCCCCCGAACCCGGAATTTGTTCCTGGAGAAGTCCAGGTCATTGCGTTCATACCGGATCTCCGTCAATTTTTTTAGCACCTCATCCATGGGACGCTCCTGCCCCACCCGGACAGACAGCACCATGTTTTTGTAGTCGATGGGATCACCCAGGCCGTACAGGCAACTCACGGACGACACCACAATCACATCCCGCCGCTCAAACAGGGCAGACGTGGCACTGTGCCGCAGACGGTCAATCTCCTCGTTGACAGAAGAATCCTTCTCAATGTAGGTATCGGTGTGGGCAATATACGCCTCGGGCTGATAATAGTCATAATAACTGATGAAATACTCCACCGCATTGTTGGGAAAAAACTCCCGGAATTCCGAACAGAGCTGGGCCGCCAGGGTCTTGTTGTGGGCAAGAACCAATGTGGGACGGTTTAACTTGGCAATCACCGAGGCCATGGTAAAGGTCTTGCCAGAGCCGGTGACACCCAACAGTGTCTGCTCCCGCAACCCCCAATTCACCCCGTTGACCAATCCCTCAATGGCCTCCGGCTGATCACCGGAGGGCTGATAGTCGGAAACCAACTGAAATTGATCCATGGAAAACCTCCTTACAAAATCAGCCGGCACTCCTCCGGGCGATAGCTTCCGGAGTCGGCCAGGGACACAAAATCGTCGTCTGCCACCACCACATGATCTGCCAGCAAAATCCCCACTGCATCCAATGCAACCGCCACCCGTTTGGTGGTGAGAATATCCTCCTGGGAGGGGATTGCCAGGCCGCTGGGGTGGTTATGGGCCAGCACCACCGACGTAGCATTGACCCTAAGTGCCGTCTCCACAATTTTCCGTACGGAAATGGAAGCGGCGCTGACACTTCCGGAACCCACTTCTTTGCAGCAAATTACCTTACATTTGGCATCCAAGCAGAGCAAATACACCGTCTCATCCCGACGTCCAATGAAGTAGGGCACCAAATATTCCCCACATTGGGTGGTGGTATGAAGGATTTGGCACACACCAACCCGGTTTTTCGTATAATAGCGAGAGATATCCCGGGTCAGAGCCAGAAGGGTGGATACGTGTTCTCCCACTCCAGCCACCTTTTCCAACTCCTCCACGGGAGCCTCCAACACCTGGGCCAGGCTGCCAAAGCGATTCAGAAGCTCATGGGCCAGGGGGTTGGTGTCTCCCTGGGGAATTCCGTAAAACAGCAATAGCTCCAACACATGAAGCTCATCAAAATGATCCAGCCCCTCCTGGCGGAACCGTTCCTTGACCCGCCTGCGGTGCTGCTTGTGAATGGATGATTTGTCCTGCGCCATGGTTTCACCTCACGATATTTCTCCCTTCAGCGGGAGGAAATGGGGATATTCGATAATCTGTTTGGATTTCCCTTGCATTTTTCGGATTTTCCTGTAGAATAAAGGACAGATACCAGAATCGGTCGAATCAAATCGATCATGGATTTGGTTTTTGTGGGACATACTACCACGGGAAAGGGGGAAACAGCCATGACCATTGAAACGGATGCCCATCAGATTTTGGAACTAATGGAGCGTCCTGCCTTTTGCGTTCTGGATGGCATCATTGTCGATGCCAACGAGAACGCCCTGCGTCGGCTCATTCCCCTGGGAGAGCCTATCCGGAACCTTCTTCCGGAACCAAAGCTCTATACGCCGGGGGCAGAGGGACAACAGGCAGTGGAACTTCGTCTGGGGGAACATCTGTGCCCTGCCCAAATCACCCCCCTGGGTCAAATGGATCTATTCTCCTTAGCGCCAGAGCAAAAGGAGCCCGTCCTTCGAGCCTACGCCCTGGCCGCCCAGACGCTGCGCCAACCGCTGAGTCAAGCTCTGGCCGTGTCGGATCAAATTCTGCCCCAGCTCCACCTGGCCAATCCTGCCAAGGATCAAATGTCCCTGCTCAATCGAAGTTTGCACCAACTGCTTCGGATTGTGGGAAATATGTCCGATGCCGGTGGTGTCGGTTTTCTCCGGACGGAGCTGGTGGATGTCACCGCTTTGATCCAGGAATGGATGGAGCGGGTTATGACCCTTTGGGAGCAGGACACGGTGCGTCTTTGTTTTGAGAACCATCCGGCGGCCATTTACTCCCTGGTGGACGGGCCAAAACTGGAACGGGCTATGTATAATCTTCTGTCCAACGCCCGGAAGCACACCCCACCTGGGGGCACCATCGGAGTGGTGCTGAAACGCCGGGGAAATCATCTGATTCTGTCCGTTGCCAATTCCACATCAGCCCCCGCTCCCTGGGCCAGCGCCGGCGCCTTTTCCCGGTTTCTCCGGGAACCCGGTGTGGAAGATGGTTCCAAGGGCTTGGGGTTGGGAATGGAACTGGTTCATTCCATCGCCACCGCCCATGGCGGCACCCTGCTACTGGACCGCACCCGGGAGGGAGATGCCCGGGTAACACTGACCCTTCCCATCCACCAAACCGGCTCCACCCTTCGAAACAATCCCATGCGCATTGACTACGCCGGGGATCGGGATCACAGTCTGATTGAGCTGTCTGAGTTTCTCCCGGGAAACTGCTACGACCGAACAAAAGATTGACCAACTCCACGCCCAATATGGGCGTGGATTCTTTTTCTTATCGTACCAGGTAGTCTTTCAAATACCGTCCGGTATAGCTCCCTTCCACCTGGGCAACCTCCTCCGGGGTTCCCTGGGCTACCAGGTATCCCCCTTCGTCTCCTCCCTCGGGGCCGAGGTCGATGAGATAATCCGCCGTTTTAATCACGTCCAGATTGTGCTCAATGACCAGGACGGTGTTCCCTGCATCTACCAACTGCTGCAGCACTTCAATGAGTTTGTGGACATCCGCAGCGTGAAGGCCAGTGGTAGGCTCGTCCAGGACATAGATGGTCTTTCCGGTGGATGCCCGGGCCAGTTCCGTGGCCAACTTCACCCGCTGGGCTTCGCCACCGGACAACGTGGTGGAGGACTGCCCCAGCTTCACATACCCCAACCCCACTTCCACCATGGTTTGCACCTTCCGGCGGATTTTGGGCAAATTCTCGAAGTAATCCAGGGCCTCCTCGGCGGTCATGTCCAGTACCTGGGCAATATCCTTTCCCTTGTATTTCACTTCCAGGGTTTCTCGGTTGTACCGCTTGCCTTTGCACACCTCACAGGGAACATACACATCTGCCAGGAAGTGCATCTCAATTTTCACCAGGCCGTCTCCCGAACAGGCTTCACACCGGCCGCCTTTGACATTAAAACTGAAGCGTCCGGGGCCATAGCCTCGCATTTTGGCATCCGCCGTGGATGCAAACAACTCCCGGATGTCGTTGAACAATCCTGTATAGGTGGCAGGATTGGAGCGGGGCGTCCGGCCAATGGGACTTTGGTCAATGTCAATGACTTTGTCCAAATACTCCAAGCCGGTAATCTCCCGGCATTTTCCCGGTCGGGTTCGGGCATGGTTGAGCTTATTGGTTAAAGTGCGATTTAGCACCTGGTTTACCAAACTGGACTTTCCGGAACCAGAAACTCCGGTGACACAGGTGAAGGTTCCCAAGGGAATCTCCACGTCAATATCCTTCAGATTGTTTTCCTGAGCCCCCAACACCCGGAGCATCTTTCCCGTTCCCGTTCGCCGGGTCTGGGGCACCGGGATTTTCTTGGCACCGGACAAATACTGCCCGGTAATGGACTCCGGACAATCCAGAATCTCCTGCAAGCTGCCTGCCGCCACAATGTTGCCGCCATGGCTGCCTGCCCCTGGACCAACATCTACAATATAGTCTGCTGCCCGCATGGTATCCTCGTCGTGCTCCACTACAATCAGGGTATTGCCCAAATCTCGAAGGTTTTTCAGCGTTGTCAGCAATTTATCATTGTCTCGCTGATGCAGGCCAATGGACGGTTCATCCAGAATATACAGTACCCCCATCAGGCTGGAACCAATCTGGGTGGCTAGACGAATCCGTTGGCTCTCACCGCCGGACAAGGTTCCGGAAGCTCGGGACAAGGTCAGATATCCCAGTCCCACATCCATGAGGAATTGAAGTCTGGACTGAATCTCCCGGAGAATCTGCTGGGCGATCACCGCCATAGCCCCTTCCAAATGGAGCCCCTCCACAAAGCCCAGGGCCTCCTTCACGCTCATACGGCAAAAATCCATGATGCCGATTCCACCCACCGTTACCGCTCGGGCAATGTCCGACAGACGATCTCCATGACAATGCGGGCAGGGTGCCGTGGTCATGCACTCCTCCAACTCCTTACGGGCTGCCTCTGACTGGGTCTCCCGGTACCGGCGGGCCACATTGTTCATGATGCCCTCAAAGGGCTGCTCCATGACTCCCATTCCATTGCCCCGGTTGTAGGTCATGCGGATTTTTTCCTCTCCGGTACCGTAAAGAATCACATTCAAGGCCTGGGGGCTAAGATCCTTCACCGGAACATTCAGGTCAAAGTGGTATTTCTGAGCCAGGGCCTCAAAGTACATTCGGAAAATGGAATCCGTCCGGGCATTTTGCCACCCGGAAACCTGGATTGCCCCCTCAAAAATGGATTTATTTTTGTCCGGAATCACCAAATCCGGATCTGCTACCAACTGGAATCCCAGTCCTGTACAGTGGGGACACGCTCCGGCAGGATTGTTGAAGGAAAACATTCTCGGCTCCAACTCCACCATGGACACGCCGCAATCCTCACAGGCAAAATTCTGGGAGAACGTCAGTTCTTCCTCTGATTTGGCCAATTGGATGGTCACCAG
>CAZSAZ010000058.1:0-5288 GCA_964604925.1 uncultured Oscillospiraceae bacterium
TCGGGGCCTCTTGAACCCCATTCAAGCGCGATACCAAACTTCGCCACACCCGGATATTCCCTTGCGTTTCCTTAACGCCCGGATATAATATCACATTCTTTCAGAAAATGCAAGTCTTTTTTTCAAGATTTTTCATCTTTTTTCAAAATCCCATTTTTCTCAAAGAAGAACCCGGTATTCCCCGTCCCGGAGGACATAGCCCTCCCCGGGCTTCGGTTGCCAGGCATAGCGATTTTTCCCCTCCTCAGGGAACAGTTCTCCCATAATCGCCGCAATGACCCCACCATGGGTCACCACAACCGTATCCTCCTCCCGCTGGGCAATCTCCCGGAAGGCCTCCGCCACCCGCCGGGTCATGGCTCTGCCGCTTTCTCCCTGGGGTGGAATGTTCCCTTCGTTGTCTCCGGATATCCACGCCTGGTACGCCGGATCCTCCTTCAGCTGGTCATAGCTTTTCATTTCGAAAACTCCGAAGTCCACCTCCCGAAGTCTGGGCTCCGTTTCGTGGGACACATTTCCAAACAAAATCTCCAGGGTCTGTTCCGTCCGGGCCATACCGCTGGTGATGTATCGTTGTGGGGAAATCCCATATTTCTTTCGGCTCAACTCCTCGATCCCCAACGGACTCAAGGGCAAATCTGTGCTGCCGCAATACAGATGGGCCTCGTTGGCCATCGTTTTTCCATGGCGAATCAGATAGATAGTCATTTCAGTCGCTGCTCCAATCCGCAGAACATCCGGATGACTTCATCTGCTTCCCGGCTGAGGTATTGGCACAGCCGCCCCGTTTCCTGCCGCCAGAGGCGATTTTCTGCCCCCATCGGCACCACGCCACAGAAGATATCCTGGCAAATCAGAATTCGATCCTCCCACTGCTCCCGATGTTCCCGGAAATAGCCAATGGGATCCTCCATGCCGTAGACAAATTCTTCCAATCCATACAGGCACTTCTGGGAAAAATCAATCTTTCCCGGGGTGCAAAGATAAATATCCTCCTGGGTTAGATGAAATCGTTCCCTGGCATAATCCAGCTTTCCCTGGTATGCGCCGCCAATGATCAAAACCATGGTCTTTTCCTCCTAAATCAATGCGTAAACCACAAGGCCACACAATTCTCCGATGGTCAGGGCATAGCCTGCCACATCACCATTCATTCCCTGCAAAGAGTGGTAGCCCCGTCTCAAGGCCAAAGCGTATCCCACGCCGCAACCCACCAGAACGAAACCATACCGGCCGCAGCATCCAAAGCCCGCCCCCAACAGGGTCAGAATCACCGCAAGGATCACCACCACATGGGAGGTTTTTTTCGCCGTTTTGGCATATTGGCTGGTGGCCATGGGTTTCAGGGCGGTCACAGCCAGCGCAGAACCGCACCGGCTCATGGCAGGCAGCAACACCAGAATTCCCAAAGAAGCATCCCCGGGGGCCGAGGCCATCACCACAACCTGGCCTAAAATCAGCATCACCACGCCAATCACCGCAAAGCTCCCCACATGGGAATCCTTCAAAATCTCCCGGCGGCGTTCCAAATCTCGCCAGGATTTCACCGCATCGGTCACATCCATGTATCCATCGAGATGAATCAGTCCCGTCACCAAATAGGGATACACCCCCAACACGAAGCCCGTCATCAACTTTGGCAAAGCCAAAACCCGGCACAGCCAGGCAATCCCCGCCCAAAGAAGTCCCATCTCCAGCCCCACCAGAGGCAGAAACAGCAACATCTTATCCCGGGCCTTTTCATCCCACAGATTCCCCGGGAAAGGAATGGCGCAGAACATACTCTGGCACATGGAAAAGGCGCAAATCAATTCTCTTCCCATTTCAATGTCCCCTTATGCACGATGCATTGTCCCCCGGACACTTCCACAACCGTTTCACATACTGCCGCCAGACGACGGTCTGCCTCTGCCAGGCATTGGCGGTAGGCCTCAGTGGACAGGGAATATCGCTCTGCATCGGAATAGATATAGTCGCTGACAAAGACCACATGGCCCACCCTTTGGGCAAAGTCCACCAGTTCCTGGGTACAGCGTTTTGCTCCCCCTTCGTCCCATTCATAGTTCCGTTCCGCAGGAAAGAGGGCATTCTGAATCAGCGCCGTGACGCTGTCCACCAGAAACACCCCGGTCTCATCTGCCACATCCAGACAATCCAACACATTGGCAAAACATTCCACCGTTTCAAATCCCAGACCGTCCCGGTCGGCAATGTGGCGACGAATTCGTTCTTCATCCTCTTCCCCGGTGGGGATCATGGTTGCCACGTAATAATGTTTCCCCCCCTGGGCCAGAGCCACCGCCAGATTCTGCGCCAGGGTGGACTTTCCATTTTTGGCCCCTCCGGAGATAAAAAAGGTCATGTTCTTCCCTCCACGGTAAACTTGTCTCCCTGGCGAATCTCCTCCAGGTATCCATCATCAATCCCCGCTTGGTCAAAGGTTGCCATGTCGTTGATAATGGCGCAGGCCGCATCCAGCACCTGGAAGGCCAACGGACATCCACTTCCCTCCCCCAGACGCATATCCAGCAGAAACAGAGGTCTTAAATTCATAGCTTCCATGGCCAGGCGATAGCCAATTTCATAGGAAGCGTGACTGGGAATGAAATATCTCGCCGCCTCCGGGCACATCCTTGCGGCACACAATGCCGCCACCGCAGAGATCAATCCATCGATGACCACCGGGCGTTTGGTTGCCGCAGCACCCAAAAATCCGCCACACATGGCGGCAAGATCAAATCCTCCCACCTTGGCCAAAACGTCCACCACATCTTCCCTGTTGGGCTGATTGACACGGATCGCTCTGGCGATAACCTCCTTCTTTTTCCGGAAGCTGTCGTCGGTCAGGCCGCCCCCCCGGCCGGTCACTGCTTCCACATCCTGCTCCAGCAGAACCGCCAGCACCGCCGAGGACGTGGTGGTATTGCCGATTCCCATCTCGCCAATGCCAAGCACATCTGCCTCCGTCTGCGCCGCCAACTCGATGCCGGTGATAATGGCTTGCTCGGCCTGGGCTCTGGTCATTCCAGGCCCATTGGCGATGTTCTGGGTGCCAAAGGCGATTTTTCGGTTGAGTACCTTTGGTTCTCTCACCACGCCGTTGATCCCCACATCGCACACCGTAATTTCGCATCCGAAGTGCTTGCAAAGGGTCGCTGCACCGGTTTTTTCCCGGGTCAGATTCACCGTTTGGGACATCGTCACCGACTGGGGGGTGCTGGACACTCCTTCTTCCACCACGCCATTGTCAGCAGCAAACACCAACAGATGCTTTTTCTCCACACGGTTATGTACCCGTCCCGTAATTCCCGCCAATTGAATGGACAACTCTTCCAACCGCCCCAGGCTCCCGGGAGGCTTTGCCAACTGAGCCTGGCGAAATCGCGCTTCCTTCATTGCCCCCTCATCCAAAGGGGTGATCTGCTCCATCCATTTCTGTAACCCCATGGTTCATTCCTCCCACAACCATTTGACGGATTCTTCTCCATCCATCAGTTCCAACGTCATACTCGCTTCTGGACACCGTTCTTCCAACTGCCCCAAAATCTGCTTCATAGGGATGCTCCCCTGGGTCAAAGGACTGTGGGTATCCCAGGAACCGTCGTTGTTGTGGATATGGGTATGGCGAATGCCCCCGGCACATTCCCGGATCCATTCCTCCACCGAATGGTGAGAGTAAACATTCACATGACCCACATCCAGGCACATTCCCAAATAGGGGCTGTCCACCCCCTGGATGATTTGTCGTATCAAACCAGGCTCTGGTTCCAGCACATTTTCCAGCCAAATCGGGCAGGCCGGTGTCTGGATCAGAAACTCCTTCCAAAACAGGATGGACTGTTCCACGTACCACTCCGGATAGTACAGGTAGGGATGAAATCCCCCGTGCACCACCATCCCCCGGGCACCCCATTGCTTTGCCAAATCCAAGGCCTGGCGATACCGCTCCCGGGCCAGAGCCCGGGCCTTAGGATCAATGGCACAGGGAAACAACTCGTTGAAGGGGGCATGAAACACCCGCCGCTGAATTCCGGCCACTTTCCGCTCCACCACCGGGCCCACTTCCCCATAGCCTTCGTCCATGTTCCAGGCAGTACAAAATTCCGCAATTTCCAGACCCAGGCCATAGGTTCGAGCCAGATCCTGAGCCTTGGGATCAATGGTAGAAAGATAAATTTGATTCTTATTCATATCTTACCCCTCCGACGGCTCCATATTTGCCAAAATCCGCCGCCAGCGCAGCCATTCTACCAACTCCACCACCGTAGGAATCAGCAAAAAGGCCCAATAAAGGCCATATCGCCAATCCAGGGTTGCCACGGAAATCCTCCGTCCGAAGGATGCCTGGGTTGCACCGGCGGAAACACTCCAAATAACCCCCAGCCCCAGAACCAACTCTAGGCCCATCATGGCCCAATCCCGAGTCGTCATCCGGTAGCGTCGGAAGGACGTGCGCTTGGCGCCGCCATAGCCCCGAGCCCGCATGGAGTCAGCGGTGACGATGCTTCCTTCCAACGCCCAATCTGTCAGTGCGGAAAGTACCGTCACACCGGAGGATGCCTTTTCTTTCCAGGTTGCGCTGTCGCTGCTTCCCTTGCCGATGGAATCCCGTGCCAAAGAGATTTGCTTTGCCTTGCGGATAAAACTGGGAATCAGCCGAAGTACCATCACCAACAGCAGGGACAACGACGGAATCAGCCCACCGAACAGGCAGACGAATTTATCGCTGGTGAGCACCAGGTTGTAGCAGGAAAACCACACCATCATCCCCACAAACATTCCCGCCAGAACCATACCATAACACAGAGCCTCCCATGTATAAGGCCGACCGAAGTAGGTAAACAGGACGGTTTTTCCATAGGTATTCAGCAGGGGGTTTCCCAGGCTGATGAGCAGAAACATGGGGATCATGCCCCCCACCAGTTTCCATCCCTTTTTCCCCTGCAACACCAGATGGTAGATCATACCGCACACCACCCCTGCCAATAGATAGGCCGGGTGCTGGATCACCACCCCAAATCCGATGGCTCCCAGGAAAAACAAAAAATTCACAGCCGGATGAAACCGGGAAAACGCATCTTGTTTCATGCCATTCCTCCCAAAAAAAGAAGTCCCCATTTGGGGACTGTCTCAAGTGATGTTTCCCAGGCCGCCCCAAGAGCCCAGGAAATCGTGTCTGCCTGTGTTCCGGCTCTGGGCGCCTGAATGTGGGAGTCTTCTCAGGGAAATCCCCAATGACTCGCCACGGCGAAATGCCCATCTACGGCGGCTTGGTACCGCTGGGATTC
>CAZSAZ010000058.1:5298-9399 GCA_964604925.1 uncultured Oscillospiraceae bacterium
GATAAGTTCCCGTCCCCATTCCAATCCGGCTCGACACGCTTTTCTTCATTATACCACGGATTTTTCAAATAGCAATTCCTTTCTCCCCCTTTTGCCCTTTCCCAAGGAAAAGACCACAGCCGCCATTGAATTTTTCCAAAACTATGATATAATGAAAAAACATTCATCCACCTGTGAGCATCAACGGAATGGGACAATCCCAGCGGTACCAAGCCGCCGTATACGGAACACTGCCGTCCAGGGCCATTGGCGCAAGCCGAGAAGACCCTGGGCATCCATGGCATCCGGAGCCGGAAGACGTGGTTCACAGGATCATCGGCCAACTCTTGGGGTGGTTTGCCGGTGAAGGAGCATTTTCTGCCAGAGACCACCTGGCCAGAAGGTGCTGCATTTCTGTCCCCAAATTGGGGGCATTTTTCTTTGCCCCGGATTCCATCAAGGAGGCCGACCCATGGCTCAATTTCTCATTGAAAATCTTTCCTTCTCCTATCCCACCACCCGGCGTGAATCCCTTCGGGATGTATCCCTTTCCATTGAAAAGGGCGAATATGTGGTACTTTGCGGTCAGTCCGGCTCCGGCAAGACCACCCTCCTTCGCCACCTAAAATCCGTTCTGACCCCCCATGGCATCCGTTCCGGACGGATTGTGTTCAACGGCCGCCCTCTGGAATCCTACACCCAGGGGGAGCAAGCCTCCGCCATTGGCTTTGTGATGCAGAATCCCGACGATCAAATCGTCACAGACAAGGTCTGGCACGAGCTGGCCTTTGGCCTGGAAAGTCTGGGGGTGGATCCGGAAACCATGCGTCTGCGGGTTGCTGAAATGGCCTGCTACTTTGGCATCCAGAGTTGGTTCCACCGGGACGTAGCCAATCTCTCCGGTGGACAGAAACAGCTTCTGAACCTAGCTTCCATCATGGCCATGCAGCCGGAAGTGTTGATTTTGGACGAGCCCACCAGTCAGCTCGATCCCATTGCTGCCTCAGATTTTCTCAACACCCTGCGGAAGATCAATTTGGAACTGGGCACCACCATTGTCATTACCGAGCACCGATTGGAGGACATCTACCACGCTGCTGACCAGGTGATTGTGATGGAGCACGGGCGTGTCGTGGCCTCCGGCCCACCTCGTCAGGTGGGGGCCATGCTTCATGAGCAGAACAGCCCCATGTTCGCCGCCCTGCCCACCCCCGTGCGGGTGTTTTACGGTGCCCAGGCCCAGGGCGACTGCCCCCTCACCGTTCGGGAGGGCCGAAGCTGGCTCACCCAAACTTTTGGTGGAAAACCCCTTGTGGCCCAGGAACCGACATTGGAACCCAGGCTTTCTTCCGATGACAATCCCGCTCTTCGCCTCCGGGATGTATGGTTCCGATATGAAAAGGACACCCCTGACATTCTCCAAGGTGTCAGTTTTTCCGTGCCCCAGGGAAAACTCTTCGCCATTGTGGGAGGAAACGGCGCAGGAAAGTCCACCACACTGAAAACCATCTGTGGCAATTGCCGCGCCTATCGGGGAAGCATCGACATTCTGGGCAAGCCCCAGAAAAAGTACCGTCCCGGAGAACTGTTTCAAAATCACCTTTCTATGTTGCCCCAGGATCCCAAAAGCCTCTTTGTCAAAAAGACACTCCGCCAGGAGTTGGAGGAGATGACCCACGACTCGGCCCAAATCCAGCAGGTAGCCCGCCTGTGTGAAATTGACACTCTCCTGGAAAATCATCCCTATGACCTGTCCGGTGGAGAACAACAACGGGCCGCCCTGGCAAAGGTACTGTTGACTCAGCCAAGGTTGCTGTTGCTGGATGAGCCAACCAAAGCACTGGACAGCTTTTTCAAAACGAAATTTGCAACCATTCTGAAAGCCCTTACCGCCCAGGGCATCACCATTGTCATGGTTTCCCATGATGTGGAATTCTGTGCCGAATACGCTGACTTGGTGGGAATGTTCTTTGACGGACAAATCGTCACTGTAGACACCCCCCACCGATTCTTCGGTCAAAACAGCTTCTACACCACCGCCGCCAACCGGATGAGCCGCTGCGTATTCCGCAACGCCGTCACCGCCGGGGATGTGGTGGAGCTCTACCGGAAGAATTCCCCTTCCGGCTAACGGCGATCATCCAGACAAATCCCCCGGTTTTCTTTCGAAAACCGGGGGATTTCCCGTTATACGATGGTTACTTGGTTAAATTCGGATCGGTGAGAATCTCCACCAGGATCTTGGCGCACAGCTCCATTTCCTCCACCACGGCATACTCGTAGCGTCCATGGTAATTCTGACCGCCTGTGCACAAATTGGGACAGGGCAATCCCATATAACTCAGCCGGGCACCATCGGTACCGCCCCGAACAGGAACGGACTCCGGCTGGATTCCCAGACGCTCCATGGCAGCCTTGGCGCGATCCACCACATACATCACCGGCTCGATCTTCCGACACATATTGTAGTAGCTGTCCTCTATTTCCACTTCCACCGTACCATCGCCGTAAATGCTGTCCAGATACACTGCGATTTGGTAGAACCGGTCTTTTTTAGACTCAAACCGCTCGTCGTCATGATCCCGAATGATATAGCGCAGCGTGGCCTTCTCCACCTCACCGGACATATCCGTGAGCATGGAGAACCCTTCGTATCCTTCCGTGCTCTCCGGACGCTCATGCACCGGAAGCATCCCATGGAACTCCATGGCCACCTGGGAGGCGTTAATCATCTTGTTCTTGGCAGAACCGGGATGGATCGAGCGGCCTTTCACCGTCACCGTTGCAGCCGCCGCATTGAAGTTTTCGTACTCAATGCCGCCCAATTCCCCACCGTCCACGGTGTAGGCGTAGTCGGCCTCAAACCAATCTACATCAAATTCGTCGGCGCCCCGGCCAATTTCCTCATCGGGGGTAAAGCCAATCTTCAACGTGGCATGACGGGGCTTTTCCCGCAGCAAATACTCTGCGCAAGCCAAAATCTCCGCAATGCCTGCCTTGTCATCGGCGCCCAACAAAGTGGTTCCATCTGTAACCACCAGGTGCTTGCCCACGCATCCGTTGAGGTAGGGGTAGTCCTTGGCAGACAGCACCATTCCCTCTGCCTCGTTCAGGCATATATCCTGGCCGGTGTACTCCACAATCCGGGCCTTCACCCCTGCCCCAGAGCAGGCAGGGCTGGTATCCATGTGGGCAATCAGACCAATGGTAGGCAAACTGGGGTCTCCAGGCACCGTGCCATAGACATACCCCTGTTCGTCCATGTGGGCATCGGAAATGCCCATTTTCAGCATCTCCTCCGCCAACGCCTGTCCCAGAACCTTCTGCTTGTCTGTGGAGGGAATGGTGGAAGAAAACTCGTCAGATGTGGTGTCAAAGGACACATAGTTCAAAAAACGCTCTATTACATTCATAGCATTACGCTCCTTCCTTAAACTCCAGCTTCAGGCGAACGCCCTTGTCGTTGTATTCATATTCTCGGAATCCCACCGAGGCAAAACAACGTCTGGAGCCGATGTTATCGTGGTAAATCTCATCGACATACAAACATGAATATCCCAATTCCCATCCCCGGTTGACCAGTGCCGCTATAACCTTTCGGCCCACGCCCTTGCCCCGGTAGTCTCTTTCCCCAATGACAATAGGCATATCCTCTTGCCAGAATGTCACGTCTCCAATGGGAACAAAGGCTCCATGTTCCAACGCTTCGATGAAATATAGCTCTCCCTTCCGTTCCAGATAATGGTACATCCGGGAAAGCTGGTCAAAATCATAGGTACTCCGGTGTCCATCCACCAGATATACCAACTCCTCGTCCTGGTACCACGCCAGGGCGAAGTCATATTGGTCATCAAATTTCCGCAGCCGCAAATGGGAATCCACCTGCAAAATCTCCGGCTGGCTCACCCCTGGAATGGGCAATAAATCCACTTCCCTTCTCGGAAAAGAGCCGCCGCGAAGGTTGCGGCGGCTCTCAAAATGTATGGAATTACTTGGCAGCCTTGACCAGATCCGCAGTATCCTGTGCGATCATCAGTTCCTCGTTGGTGGGGATGACCCAGACGGTAACCTTGGAATCGTCGGCGGAGATGATGGCCTCCTTGCCACGGACGTTGTTCTTCT
>CAZSAZ010000059.1:0-1555 GCA_964604925.1 uncultured Oscillospiraceae bacterium
TCTCTGCCAAGGATTCCATGAAGCGCAAGCAGTTCGTCAAGGGCACCGAGCAGATTGCCCAGGAAGGTGCCATCCAGATTTTCAAAGTCCCCAACTCCGGTATGGAGGAAGTCATTGTGGGTGTCGTTGGCACTTTGCAATTTGAAGTGTTCCAGTACCGGATGAAAAACGAGTACGGCGTGGATTTGCGGATGGAGTATCTACCCTATGAGGAGATCCGCCGCATCGATGCCTACCCCGGCGATCTGTCCGACCTGAATCTGGGCAGCGATGCCGAATTGCTGGAGGACTACCACGAGCACAGCCTTTTGGTGTATTCCAGCTATTGGGCCATTGACTTCATCAATCGGAGAAACCCCGGTTTGGAGGTTTCCGAGATTGTAGTAGAGGAAGGCTAAGCTCCCCCCAAAAAAGCAAATCGGCCGCACGTTCTTCCCCATGGGAAGGCCGTGCGGCCCCTTTTTTCCGCCCAGCGCGGTTACGTCTCTTTCTTGTTGGATCGAATGGCTTCCCAAGCCTCCGGATCCACCCCCTTAAGCAGCAACCAGTTGTTGCAAAACGCACACAGGGCGAAGCCCAATACCGCCCAGAACATAGCCGTTTTCAAAAACCACACCGGCGCAAACAGCAACAGCCCCCAGGGAAGCAGGTTCAGTCCCACGGGAATCACCGCCCGGACACCGTTGGCCAGCATGGCTCCCAGGACTTCCTTCCCCACTTCCCGGATCGACCCATCCTTGCGGCACACCACCATGGGCAAATGAGCCATCCAGGCGCAGAAAAACCAACCGCTGGCCAAAATGACTCCCAGGCACACCAGTCCTATCCCCCCGTTCAACTGGCCGGCGCAGACAAGATCTACCCACAAAATCCCACCAACCAGAAGCGACAGGAAAAATCCCCCCGTCCCCCGGAGAAAGCATCGCCAGAAGGCGGTAGCATAGGTCTTGACCACAGATATCCCATCCCCCAGCAGCAACTTATGTACCGTATCATAAAGTCCAGCGCAAGCCGCCCCCACCGTCACCAGGGGAAAACAGCTTAACACAAATACCACATTGAGCACACACAGATCCGCAATCAGGGAAATGGCTCGCCCCACCGGGGAATCCAGGGAAAACAGTTTCATCGCAAAAATCTCCTTTGTTTCATCCATGGATTGATTATACCACCCCGGGGAAACTTTCGCAAGAAATTCCGAAAAACAAAGGCCTTTCCGGGTTTGCGTTGACTTTTGCATGAAAAAAGCGTATAATAACATAGAAATAAAATGGCGAACTATGGCAGGTTAAATGATTATGGCAAGAAAAGCACAACAACAATATGACAACTCCAGCATCTCCATGCTCAAGGGTGAAGATCGGGTGCGCAAACGCCCTGCGGTGATCTTCGGCTCCGACGATTTGGAAGGATGCAAACACGCAGTCTTTGAAATTCTCTCCAACGCCATCGACGAGGCCCGGGAAGGCCATGGCGACACCGTCATTGTCACCCGATACGAAGATCAATCGGTGGAGGTGGAGGACTTTGGCCGGGGCTGTCCTGTGGACTACAA
>CAZSAZ010000059.1:1565-9360 GCA_964604925.1 uncultured Oscillospiraceae bacterium
ATTTCGCAGAACCCCAGTTCCCAGTTGTATCGCTGTTCTTTTTCGTGGTAGCCCACAGGACAGCCCCGGCCAAAGTCCTCCACCAACGAAAAAGAACAGCGATACAACTGGGAACTGGTGTTCTGCGAAATGTACGCAGGAGGCAAATACGGCGAAAATGGCGAAAACTATGAATACTCCCTGGGCTTAAATGGCCTGGGTTCCTGTGCCACCCAGTATGCCTCCCGGTTCTTTGATGCCACCATCCGCCGGGATGGATATAAATATACCCTCCATTTTGAGCGGGGCAAAAACATTGGCGGACTCCACAAGGAGCCTGCCGACCGGAAAAAGACCGGTTCCACCTTCCGCTGGCTTCCCGATGACGAAGTGTTCACCGACATCCGCATCCCGGCAGAATATTACCGGGATGTGCTGAAGCGTCAGGCGGTGGTAAATCCTGGAATCCGGTTCAAATTCCGGAACCAGGTGGGCGGAAAATTTGAAACCGAGGAATATTGGTACGAGCATGGAATTCGCCAGTATCTGGAAGAATTGGTGGGGGATGACGCCTTCACCATGCCGGTGTACTGGGAGACCGAACGTCGTGGCCGGGATGCCGCCAACCGTCCGGAAATGAAGCTGAAAATCACTGCTTCCTTCTGTTTCTCCAAAAAAATCAGCCATGCGGAATACTACCACAACTCCTCCTGGCTGGAATATGGCGGCAGCCCGGACAAGGCCGTTCGCTCTGCCTTCGTCTCTGCCTTTGACAAGTATCTGAAGGACAACAACAAATACACCAAAACCGAGGGAAAAATCACCATCCAGGACGTTTTGGACAGTTTGGTCATCATCACCAACTGTTTTTCCACCATCGGTTGTTTTGAGAATCAGACCAAGAAATCTGTCAACTCCAAATTCACCCAGGATGCTATGACCGCTTTCCTCCGGGAGCAACTCACCGTCTGGTTCCTGGAGAACAAGCAAGAGGCCGACCGGGCAGCCGATCAGATTCTGGTGAACAAGCGAGCCCGGGAATCTGCGGAAAAAACCAAGAGTAATGTAAAAAAGAAGCTCTCCGGCTCGGTGGACATCGCCAACCGGGTTCAGAAATTTGTGGACTGCCGTTCCCGGGATACCTCCAAGCGGGAGCTGTATATCGTGGCGACTCCGCATTGGGCTCGGTCAAAATGTCCCGGGATGCGGAATTCCAGGGAATCATGCCCATCCGGGGCAAGATCCTTAACTGTCTGAAGGCAGACTATCACCGGATCTTCGCCTCCCCCATCATCACGGACTTGATGAAGGTGCTGGGCTGCGGCGTGGAAATCCAGGGAAAAAAGGCCAAAGAGCTTTCCTCCTTTGACCTGGACAACCTCCGGTGGAACAAGGTCATCATCTGTACCGATGCCGATGAGGACGGATTCCATATTCGCACCTTGGTTCTGACCATGCTGTACCGGCTGTGCCCCACCCTGATCCAGGAGGGATATGTATATATTGCAGAATCTCCCCTGTTTGAGATCACCTGCAAGGATCAAACCTGGTTTGCCTACAATGAGCCGGAAAAGGCCCGGATCATGGCCCAGTTGGAGGGAAAGAAAGTCACCATCCAGCGTTCCAAGGGCTTGGGTGAGAACGATCCGGAGATGATGTGGATGACCACCATGAACCCGGAGACCCGTCGTCTCATCAAGGTCATGCCTGAGGATGTGGAACGGACGGCCTGGTATTTTGATGTGCTGCTGGGAGACGAACTGTCCCAGCGGAAGGACTTCATTGCCGAGAACGGGGCAAAATACCTGGATCTGGCGGATTTGTCCTGATAGAAGGAATAGAAGGAGCCCCATATGGCAAAGAAAAAACAATCTGAATCCAACAAGAAAAAAGTGAACACCGATGGTGTGGTGGGGCTGATTGGCTCCACCACCGAGCAGGAGATCACCCAAACCCTGGAGCTGAACTTCATGCCTTACGCCATGTCTGCCATCGTCTCCCGAGCCATTCCGGAGATCGATGGATTCAAACCCAGCCATCGGAAATTGCTCTATACCATGTACGAAATGGGTCTTTTGACCAAGCCACGTACCAAGTCTGCCAACATCGTGGGTCAGACCATGAAGCTCAACCCCCACGGTGACGCAGCCATCTATGAGACCATGGTTCGTCTGGCCCGGGGCAATGAGACCCTCCTCCATCCCTTTGTAGATTCCAAGGGCAACTTTGGCAAGGTCTACTCCCGGGACATGGCCTACGCCGCCCCCCGGTATACTGAGGCCAAGCTGGAAGCCTTCAGTGCCGAACTGTTCCGGGACATTGATTCGGACACCGTGGACATGGTGGACAACTACGACGCCACCATGAAGGAGCCCTCCCTTCTGCCCACCACCTTTCCCAACGTGCTGGTCAATCCCAACCAGGGCATCGCCGTGGGCATGGCCAGCAACATCTGCTCGTTCAACCTGAAAGAGGTCTGTGAGACCACCATCGCCTTGATGAAAAACCCCGCCCATGACGTGCTGGAAACCATGCCCGGCCCGGATTTTTCCACCGGCGGCGAACTGCTGTATGATGAGCAGCAATTCCGGGAGATCTACTCCACCGGCCGAGGCTCGTTCCGCCTTCGAGCCAAATGGCGGTATTGGAAGGAAGGAAACCTCATCGAGGTCTATGAAATCCCCTACTCCACCTCCACCGAGGTCATTATGGATAAGGTCGCTGACCTGATTAAGCAGGGCAAAATCAAGGAAATCTCCGATATGCGGGACGAAACTGATTTGGGCGGCTTGAAACTCACCATCGATTTGAAGCGGGGAGTGGATCCGGAAAAACTCATGGCCAAACTTTTCCGCATGACCCCTTTGCAAGACTCCTTCTCCTGCAACTTCAACATCCTCATTGCCGGAATGCCCCGGGTCATGGGTGTGAAAGAGATTTTACAGGAATGGACCGCCTGGCGTACCGAGTGTGTCCGCCGGAGAATCTACTTCCAGATTGGGAAAAAGTCCGACCGGCTTCATTTGCTCCAGGGCCTGGCCAAGATCCTGCTGGACATCGACAAGGCTGTGGAGATCATCCGCAACACCCAACTGGAAAGCGAAGTGGTGCCCAATTTGATGATCGGTTTCGGCATTGACGAAATCCAGGCAAACTATGTGGCCGAGATCAAATTGCGGAACATCAACCGGGAATACATCCTCCGTCAGACCCGGGCCATCGAAGAACTGCAAAAGGAAATCGACGAACTGGAATCCACCTTGAAAAGCAGCAAAAAACTCCAAAAGGTCATCATAGATGAACTGAACCAGGTGGCAAAGAAATATTCCCAGCCCCGAAAAACGGAGATTCTCTATCAAATCCCCGACCTGGGTGAAGGCGAGGATGAGGACGTACTTCCCCCGGAAACGCCGGTGCATCTGGTGGTTTCCAAACAGGGCTATGTGAAAAAGATCAGTCCCCAATCCCTGCGGATGTCCGGAGAACAGAAATTCAAGGAGGGAGATAGCCTGAGCTTCACCCAAGAGACTACCTCCCGGGCTGAACTATTGGTGTTCACCGACCGGTTCCAGTGCTATAAAACCCGACTGTCAGAATTGGAAGATTCCAAAGCCTCGGTTTTGGGCGAATATCTGCCCCAGAAATTGGGCATGGAGCCTGGAGAAACGGTGGTTCAAGTGGTGCTGCCGGGGGACTACTCTGGATTTGTGCTGTTTTTCTACGAAAATGGCAAGGCTGCCAAGGTTCCCCTCTCTGCCTACGAGACCAAAACCAACCGCAGAAAACTCACCGGCGCATTCTGCGACAAGAGTCCGGTGAGAACCATTCTTTCCCTTTCGGAAGATACCCAGGTGGTGGTTTACTCCACCGACAATCGGGCATTGGTCTTTTCCACCGCCCTGCTCGCCCCCAAAACCACCCGGGCCACCCAAGGCGTCAACGTCCTGACCCTGCGAAAAAAAGCCACACTGGATTTCGCCGGACTTCTGGATGGAAGCAACATCCAATCCCCCACGCGCTACCGGGCCAAGTCCATTCCCGCCGCCGGCAGCGTACTCAAGCCCGAGGAAGCTCCTCAAGCCCAGATCTCCATGGGTCTGTAACGGAAAACACAACCACAAACGAGGTGTCTGCCATGAAAAAAACAATGGAACATATTTGGTGGGTAATAAAAATCGCCCTGGGGTGCGGAATTTTCGCCTTCGGCTTTGACGTTTTTCTGGAGCCCTACGGTCTCAACGCCGGTGGCATTTCCGGTATCGCCATGATCGTGACCCATTTGACAGGCTTTGGTACCGTGGGCGTGCTGTCTGCCCTCATCAATCTGCCCCTATTTTTCTTCGGTGGAAAAAAGATTGGGTTCAAATTCTTCGTGGGTTCCATTTTCGGAACGGTTCTGTTGTCCACCTTCCTGGATCTGCTCACCATCATTCCTCCCATCCAGACGGAGCCCTTCCTGGCCAGCCTGTATGGTGGCATCATCTGCGGCCTGGGTCTTGGTGTGGTGTTCATGACCGGAGCCTCCACCGGCGGTGCCGATATTGCCGTGCGTCTGCTGAAGCATCGGTTCCGGAATATGAACATCGGAGAGATTTCCATCATTATGGACGTGGTGGTGGCTGCTCTGACAGGTCTGCTCTTCGGAGACATTGCCAATATGCTCTACATTCTCATCACGGTGTTTGTCTCCGGCAAGGTGGTGGATGCTGTGGTGTATAAATTCGACTACTCCCAGGTGGCTTATATCATCAGTGGGCAGTATGAAGCCATTGCCGACGCCATCAACGACAAACTGGAGCGAGGTGTGACATACCTCTATGGCCAGGGATACTACTCTGCCAAAGATACCAAGGTCATCCTCACCGCCGTGAAAAAGGGTCAATTGGCCCAATTAAAGGAAATGGTGGTCTCCATCGACCCCAACGCCTTTATCATCGTCCAGGAAGCCCACCAAGTCCTGGGAGATGGCTTTGCCCAATATTCCCACGATTCCCTGTAAAGAAAGGGGGCTTGACCCCATGAAACGTCCATCCATTCCCCTTTTGACCCTGGTGCTGGGACTTTGTCTGTCCGGTTGCGGCTGGATGGAGGGAAGCTACGCCTCTGTAGAGCCCCATCAGGTGGGCTACCGCCAGGATACCGGAAGTGAAACCGTCGTCAGCAGCTACTCCGAGCTGCGCAACGCCATCACCTCCCTGGTGGATGACCGGGAGGAAGAAGCAATTTTGACCTTGTCGGACTATCCCGCCGAACGGGTCGAGCAGGATATGGCAGGGGTTGTGACCTATGTCACAGAACGCTATCCCATCGGCGTGTATGCCGTTTCCTCCATTCAGTCTGCATATGGACAGAATCTGCTGTCGGTCAAGATCACCTACTGCCGGAGCAAAGCCGAGATGGAGCACATCCACAATGTTCGTGGCATTGAAGGTGCCAAAGATGCCATCATCCAGGCCCTGACCGGATTTGACGACAGCCTGGTTGTCCAGGTCAGCGGCTATACGGACACGGATTTTGTCCAGTTTGTCGCAGACTTCGCCGCCAACTACCCGGAGGTGGTGATGGAGCTGCCCCAGCTCACCGCCCAGACTTATCCCCAGCAGGGGGCCGTGCGGATCCTGGAGCTTCAATTTGCCTACCAGAACAGCCGGGAATCCCTCCGGTTTATGCAAAACCAGGTTCAGCAGGTGTTCTCCTCTGCTCAACTGTATGTGGCCGGAGAATCCGATGAACGGGTGAAACGAACCCAGCTTTACGGTTTTTTGATGGAACGATTTGACTATACCATCCAGACCTCCCTGACCCCCAGCTATTCCCTTCTATGCTACGGCGTGGGGGACAGCCAGGCCTTCTCCCAGGTCTATGCCGCTCTATGCCGGCAAAGCGGCATGGAGGTACAAACCGTCTCCGGCTCCCGGAACGGCGAAAGCCGGTTCTGGAACATTGTCCGAGATGGAGATACCTATTACCATGTGGATCTGCTGGAATGTGCCCGTCAAGGTCGATATTTCCAGCGCAGTGACTGGGAAATGGGAGACTATGTCTGGGACTACTCCGCCTTCCCCAGTTGCGGAATCCCGATAGCCCCCACCATTGACCCGACGGAACCTTCGGATTCCCCAGAATCGTCCGAACCTGCCTCCACAGAAATTCCGGAATAAATTGAAAAAAGGGCTTGACAAATCGCCATGGTTGCAGTATAATACACCATGTTCTGAGGAACTAGCCCATGCGGGTGTAGCTCATCCGGTAGAGCGCCACCTTGCCAAGGTGGAGGTAGCGAGTTCGAGCCTCGTCACCCGCTCCAAAGGCCGTTTGCTTTTCGCAAGCGGCCTTTTCTCTGTGCTTTTTTCCCACGCTGGATTATCCAGCGTGGGATTTTTCATTTCTCCCTGCCCTGTTCCACCAGGACATTCAGATCCTGGCCGGTCTTTTCTTCAAAATACGCCTTCAGCCCTATGGTATAGTCCCACTTTTCCTGTGGATCAGAACCATCGCGTCTTGGTGGGAATCATGGCCTTTCTCCTCCTTTGAAAAATCGTTTCGATCAACCTTACCATATCTTTTCTCCTTTGTCCAAGGCATACAAATCCCCCACCCGAAAATCGGATGGGGGGTTGGTATTTGATGGATTATTTTGCGAACTCCACGGCCTTGGTCTCCCGGATGACGTTAACCTTGATCTGGCCGGGGTATTCCAACTCCTGCTCGATCTTCTTGGCAATATCCCGGGCCAGGAGGATCATATTGTCCTCGTTGACCACCTCAGGCTTGACCATGATTCGAATTTCCCGACCAGCCTGAATGGCATAGGCCTTGTCCACGCCGGGCCAGGAACCGGTGAGTTCCTCCAGCTTTTGCAGACGACGGATGTAGTTCTCCACATTTTCCCGTCTTGCGCCAGGACGGGCAGCGGAGATGGCATCGGCGGCCTGAACCAGCACTGCGGTGATGGTCTTGGGCTCCACGTCGCCGTGGTGAGCTTCAATGGCGTTGACCACCACAGGATTCTCCTTGTACTTCCGGGCAAGGTCTGCGCCCAGCTGCACATGGCTTCCCTCCATCTCGTGATCCACAGACTTGCCCAGGTCATGGAGCAGGCCGGCCCGTTTGGCGATGGCCACATCCATGCCCAGCTCTCCGGCCAGCAGACCGGCAATGTGGGCTACCTCGATGGAATGGTTCAACACGTTCTGACCGTAGGATGTACGGTACTTCTGGCGACCCAGGATCTTTACCAGCTCGGGGTTCAGATTGTGAACGCCGGTCTCATAGCAGGCCCGCTCGCCTTCCTCCCGGATGGTGCGATCCACCTCCCGACGAGCCTTTTCCACCATATCCTCAATACGGGTAGGATGGATTCGGCCATCGGCAATGAGCTTCTCCAGTGCCAGCCGGGCGATTTCCCGCCGGACGGGGTCAAAGCTGGAGACGGTAATGGCCTCAGGGGTGTCATCAATGATCAGATCCACACCGGTGATGGTCTCCAGAGTTCGGATGTTCCGTCCCTCCCGACCGATGATGCGACCCTTCATTTCGTCATTGGGCAGAGGTACCACGGATACAGTGGTCTCTGCGGCGTGGTCAGCGGCACAACGCTGAATGGCGGTGGCGATGATCTCACGGGCTTTGGTTTCGGCTTCGTCCTTGAGCTGTGCCTCGATCTCTTTGATCTTCATCGCACTCTCGTGGCGAACTTCGTTTTCCACGGATTCCAGCAAATACTGCTTTGCCTGCTCCTGGGTCAGGCCGGAGATTTCCTCCAGCTTATCCTGCTGAGCCTGGCACAGCTGCTCTGCCCGAGCCTGGGTCTCCG
>CAZSAZ010000060.1:0-9345 GCA_964604925.1 uncultured Oscillospiraceae bacterium
TGCTGCATCCGGGCGGTCAGAGCGACCATGGCCAGGTTGTGAGCGTTGATAATATCGTTAATGTCGCCGGTCAGGCCCAGAGAGAACTCGGTCATGGGCATCAGCAGAGCATTGCCGCCGCCAGCAGCGGTACCCTTGACGTTCATGGTGGGGCCACCGGAAGGCTGACGCAGAGCGCCGCCAACATTCTTGCCCAGCTTGCCAAGACCCTCGATCAGGCCCAGGGAAACGGTGGACTTGCCCTCACCAAAGGGGGTGGGGGTGATGGCGGTGACTTCGATGAACTTGCCGTCGGGCTTGTCCTGAAGGCGGTTCATAACCTTGATGAAGTCGATCTTGGGGGTCTTGCCGTAGGGGATGATCTCATCCTCCAGCAGGCCCAGCTTTTCCCGGAAGAAGTCCACAGAGGGCAGGGTCTTTTCTGCTTCCTCCGCGATCTGCCAGTCTTTGTAGACGGTGGGATCCAGCGTCACACGACCGGTTTCGGGGTCTACGTACTTGCCGTCAACAAAATTGATTGCCATTTTCTTTTTCCTCCTTAAGGAATCTCACGGGGTCTTAAATCACACCCGGGAGCGAGATGGTTTGCGACGCCGTACTTAATACACAAGCAACACCCGGCGCCGATATCGATAATCTTTTATCGGTACGAGTGAATTGTACCATCCTTTGGGGTGGATGTCAATACGAAAATCACACTCAGAAAGATGGATTATCATTTTTGGTTGGAATATAAAAAAAGCACACACAGGCCCCTGGGAGGTAGGGGCAGTGTGTGTGCAAAATGATCAAATCGTTTCCGGCTTCACGGTGATTTCTGCGGCAGAGCGAACCAACTCCATGGCCTTGCTGGTCAGGACACTGCGCTTCACAGCGGCTTCAAATTCGGCGTCGTAGTAGGGCTTGAGCTGCTCGACGGTCATGTTGTTTTGGCGGCAGATGGTGGCCACAGCCTGACCCAACTCCTCTTTGGTGACTTCCAGGTTTTCAAGCTCTACGATCAGTTCAACGGCCGCCTGAACCCGGACGGAGGTAATGGCGTTGGCACGGGCGTCGGATCGGAGGGTCTGCTCGTCGGTGTTCAAAAACTGGCAGTACATTTCCATGGTCAGACCCTGCTGGGCCAGCTGGGTAGACAGATTGCTCATCTGCTCGTCGATTTCGGCGTTGATCTGCTCCTCGGTGGGCTGGAAGTCCAAGCTGTCCGCAGCCTGACGGATGAGGCGATCCTGAAGATCTATCTCCCCACGCTGGTCGGTGTAGGCCTGGAGGCTTTCACCCAGACGAAGGCGCATCTGCTCCAGGGTGTCGCACTGCCCCACTTCCTTGGCAAAGGTATCATCCAGTTCATATTCAGTCTTGACCCGGATCTGATGGAGCTTGCACCGGAATTCAGCGGCCTTTCCTGCCAGTTCCGGGGCGTGGTACTCCGTGGGGAAGGTGACATGGACGGTGACTTCCTCACCGGGAACTTTGTCCACCAGCTGTTCTTCAAAGCCGGGAATGAACATACCGCTGCCCAGTACCAGGCTCTGGTGTTCGGCGGTTCCACCGGGGAATTGGGTTCCGTCACAATATCCGGCGTAGTCCAGGATCACTTCGTCTCCCAACTGGGTGGGACGATTTTCAATGAGAGCGTAGCGGGGATTCTGCTGACGCAGACGTTCCATCTGACGGTCGATCTCTTCGGAAGTGACAATGTGCCGGTCGGTCTCGGCCTTCAGGCCACGGTAAGTAAAGCTCATAGTATTCTCCTTCAAGTTTGTTCCAAATGGGAACCATTGTTTTTTCTGGGATAAGCATACCACTTTCTACAGGGAAAGTCAACGCCGGGACCCTCCCGGAACTGTCGGGAGGGTTATCCAAACACCGGCTTTAGCTTTGGGGACAGGGTTTCCAGGCAGTGAAGCTGATACAGTACCATGGCTCCCTGCTCCCGGGTAAGGGGGGCATCTCCCTGGGGAATGGAAAGGTTCAGCCCCTGGCCGGACAGCAGGTCTTGGACCCAGACGGATATGGCTCCATCGTCTTGCAATGCGGAAGGAAGGGCGAAGTCCAACGCCTGGCAAATCATAATCCCTGCCTCATCCTGGGAAATGGTCTGGCTGAGGGGAAATGTGTCGGCTTCCCCAGAACCTTCCGGAAGGATTCCGGAGCTTACCGCAGCGGACAGGTAGGGTCGGAGCCAGGAAGTTTCCTGGGAAAAGGCGAGATTTTCCTGCTCCCCACGGTCAATGGGAAGTTCCAGCGTGTTTAGAAGCATGGCCAGAAATTCTCCTCTTGACAGCGCCTTCTCCGGGGAAAAGCAGAGACGGCCATTGATGGTCTCCCCGGTGAAAATACCGGAAAAACGGAGCCACTGGGCTTCAAAGGCACAGGGCCGCTGCTGGGTGTCGGCGTAGGTCAAATCGTCGGTGGGTTTTTGAATCCGGATGGTCACAGTGGCTTCTCGGGAAGGTGTTCCCTGGTTATCGGTGACGATATAGCAAAAGGAATCTATGCCCACCTTGTTTTTTTCCGGGGTATAGAGGAAACTCCCGTCCTCCCGGAGAATCAGGTCTCCCTGGCGGGGAGATCGGGTGATGGAAAACCGGAGGGTTTGTCCCTCGGGGTCAGATGCCGGAAGCAGCCCCTCCCGAGGGAGGTTTTTGTAGGTCTCCACGGACAAATCTTCTGCCACAGGGGGGTGATTGTCTCGGGAGCGGCGGGGCAAGGACAGGGAACACTCGGAACCCAGGCCAGAGGAAAACAGGGGAAGATACCGGACAAGAGCCGGGGGTGAGCCTGTTTTGGTGGCGGAGAAAATCAACTGGCCCAACTGTTCGGCAGTAAGGGCGTCCCCTGGACGGATGATCCGCTGTCCTAGAAAAACGGTGCCCTCACCCTCTGGAAGGGCGGTGATCAGACCTCCCAGGAGGGAGTCGTTTGGCTCTGCCCGGGCGACGGATGGGCAGAGCCAAACGCACAGGCTCAGTGCCAGGGCAAGAAAAGTGCATTTGAATGATCGTGACATTTCAGGTTCCTCCAGCAAGTCGGGATGTGGCTGTAGTGTTTGCTGTAACATGGGGGATTATTCCCTTGTGCGCTCAAATGAAAGAAAAACCGCCTCCCGAAGGAGGCGGCAAAACCATTTGTGGTATTTCTCACCGGGGAGGTTGGACATAAAGTCCCTGCTTTCCGGGAGTGGGGCGGGCGTAGGCACCGGAAACCAGACCCAGCATGGCATAAAGGGACAAAATCGACGAACCACCGTAACTGACGAAGGGGAGGGTCAGACCGATGACGGGGGTAATGCCCAGACACATTCCCACGTTACTGAGCACCTGGAAGATCAAGGCAGAGGCACAGCCGAAACACACGGCTCTCCGGCCAAAGTCCGGGGAACGGGTGCCCACATAAATGATACGGGCAATGATGGCGAATTCCAGTCCAACCACCGCCAGACAACCAAGATAACCCAGTTCCTCTCCAATGGCGCAGAAGATAAAGTCGGTGTGCTGGGCGTTGAGGGCGTGGACGGAGGTTCTGGCTCCCTGGAACAAGCCCTGACCGGTGAGGCCACCGCCGGTGAGACTGAGCAAAGCCTGGTTGGTGTGATACCGTTCGTTGATGGACAGAGGATCCAGACTGGGATCCCACAGCACCTGGAACCGCAGACGCTGATACTCGTCCATGACATAGTTCCAAAGCACCGGAATTCCTACACCCAGCAGACCGCCACCCAGCAAAAACCAACCCCAGTGGATGCCGCAGGCAAACGCCATTCCAATGAAGATGAACAGGAAAATCAGAGAAACGCCTGCGTCGCCGGAGATGACCATGTTCAGACCCACCAGGGCGATGGTATGGAACACAACGTGCATCACGGAGCCAAAGGAGGACAGCCGGCTTTGGTGGGAGACCATCACGGAAGTGAGGATGATGACAAAGGTGATTTTGCAAATCTCGGCAGGCTGGATGTCAATGGGTAGAAAGGGGAAGTCCAGCCAGCTTTTGTTGCCGCCCTGGGTCTTGCCGAAGGGAAGCAACAGCAACAGCAAAAAGCAATTGAACAAAAACAGGGCGATCCGGTGTTCCAGAATGAAGTCCAAATCCATGGAAGAAATCAGAACATAGAGGATGATGCCCAAACCGGCGGCGATGAGCTGGATGAGGACGTATCGGGTGGAGCCCATCCAGGCGGTGGCACTGGCGATTTCCACACAACCGAAGGCGGTGGTCAAAAGACACAGAGCCAGAAGAATCATGTCGCCTTTTTTGAAATTTTCCAATAATTCCCGAAAGTATTTGCCCATGGGAAGCCTCCTTGAGGGATGAATGGCTGTTATTATATCAGTTTCTTAGGGAAAAGGCAACCTAAATTCCCACGGGCTGAGGATTTGCCAGAAAAAATCGACAGCTTTTCCCCAAAGACTTGCCTTTTTTCCTTTGGCACATTATAATAAAAATGAATAACAATGATCAGAGCATGATGGAGGAACGATAGATGGAGGAACGGTTGGAGGCAATGCAGGGGTGCTTGCTGGGACTGGCAGTGGGAGACGCACTGGGGTATCCGGTGCGCAATCAGTCAATCGAACAGATCCGGGAGCACTATGGCCCGTCGGGGTTGTTGGGCTATGATCTGCTCAATGGTTATGCCTATGTCACTTCCTATACCCAGATCGCTGCTTATGCCGGAAACGGACTGCTTCTGGGGTTGACCCGGGGACAGATGCGGGGATCCATGGCTCCCTATGTCCACTATGTCCACCTGGCCCAGCGGGAATGGGCGGAACGTCAGGGGTATCGGGCCTCTGAAACGGGAACACGGTGCTGGATTTCCCGGCGGAAGGAGCTGCAATTCCGCCGGTGTATGGATAATTTGATGCTCGATACCCTGAAACGGGGGGCGGTGGGCACACTGGAGGAGCCGAAGAACCGGTTTAAGACTCCCGGTTCCTTGCCTGCTGCTGTGTCGGTGGGCATGGCCTTGTCTCCCAAGCGCGTGAATCGTGGGGAGGTGGTGCGCCTGGGGGCAGAGGTTGTGGCATTGACCCACGGTTCCCCGCGGGCCTTCTTATCGGGAGGAGCCCTGGCCTACCTCGTCAACCGGATCTGTTGGGACGGGTGCAAGAATATCCGAGCCCTGGTAAAAGAGACCATTGCCGTCATGAAGCAGGAATTTGGCCGGGAATATCCCAAGGCGGTGACAGAGTTGTGCCTTCGCCTCCAATCTGCCGCAGCGTTGGCAGATACATACTCGGTATCCGAGACGGAGGCACTGGATCGGATTTGGGGGGACGATTCTTCCCGGGTTTTGGCAGCAGCGGTGTATGTGGCCATTCGCCATGAAAAGGATTTGGATGGGGCGTTGATTGCTTCGGTCAATCATTCCGGAGATTCTGCCGCCGTGGGAGCGGTGACGGGAGCCATTGTTGGTGCCTTGGCGGGAAGCTCAGAGTTTGGCCCATTCTATTTAGATGGCCTGGAACCGACGCAGGTATTGAAAGAATTGGCGCAGGATTTGTATCAGGGATGCCCCATGGCCAAGAACAGCAACTTTTTTGACTGCGAATGGGAAGAAAAATACATTGCCCTGGGAAATTGACCGGGAAAGATGGAAACGAATTATAAAAAAGGTCTCAAATCCTTCAAAATCCTCTTGCAAATCCGGCTCGCTGGTGCTATAATGCAGGTATCTAGCGTATAGTTTACGAAAGAGAGGGGATGAAAGCCCCTCTCTTTTTCCATGAAGAAAGGCGTGTGTTATGAAAATTACGGAGATCGTTGCCGGCTTTGCCCAGCCGGTGGTGGAACAGCACGGCTGTCAGCTTTGGGACGTGGAATACGTCCGGGAAGGTGCGGATTATTTTCTGCGGCTTTACATTGACAAAGACGGCGGCGTGGACATTTCCGACTGCGAAGCTGTTTCCCGGGCTATGGATCCCATTTTGGATGAGAAAGATCCCATTGATGGGTCGTACCATTTTGAGGTGTGCTCTGCCGGTTTGGAGCGGGCATTGAAGCGTCCCGGGGATTTTCAGCGGTTCCTGGGCAGCCCCATTATGATTAAGCTCTATCGGCCGAGAAACGGTCTGAAGGAATTGCCCGGTGTGCTGATGGGATATGAAGATGGCCGGGTCACTGCCCAGTGCGGCAAGGAAACCATTACATTTGAAAAATCTGAGGTCGCATTGGTGCGGCTTCGTGTGGAATTCTAATAGGAGGTAACATCATGGCTGGTAATACCAGAGGCAGAAGAGGGAAAAAGGTCGAGGAAGTCAACGTAGGCGCAGAGATCTTCGAGAGCCTGCGTCAGCTGGAAGAGCTGAAGGGCATCCCTGTGGAGTATATGGTGGACCGTCTGAAGCGGGCCCTGCTCAATGCTTACCGCAAGGATCAGGAGGACCGGAGAGACGTTTCCGAGGACAATGTGTTCGTGGAACTGTCGGAAAGCGGCCTGTTTATGTACCAGAACAAAACCGTGGTGGAGACGGTGCTGGATACAGCCCAGGAGATTCACATTGATGCCGCCCGGATCATCAATCCCAATGTCCAGGTGGGGGACAATATGCGCGTGCCCATCAAGACCGAATCCTTTGGCCGAATCGCCGCCCAGACTGCCAAGCAGGTGGTGATCCAGGGAATTCGGGAGGCAGAGAACAAGTACACCTACGACAGCTATTCCTCCAAGACCCAGGAGATGCTCACCGGTGTGGTCTACCGTAAGGAGCCCAGCGGCGATGTGATTGTTCGGGTGGGTCAGGATCAGGACGCGTATGATGTGTTCCTCCGGGCTTCTGAGCAGATTCCTGGGGAGACCTATGTGGAAGGACAGACTATCCGGGTTTACGTCCTGGAGGTTCACAGCGGCAACCGCGGCCCCTCTGTCCGGGTGTCCAGAACCCATCCCAACATGGTTCGTCGTCTGTTTGAGAAGGAAACCCCCGAAATTCAGGAAGGGGAAGTGGAGATCCGTCACATCGCCCGGGAAGCCGGTTCCCGTTCCAAGATGGCCGTTCGTGCCACCAAGGAAGGTGTGGATCCTGTGGGTGCCTGCGTTGGCCCCAGAGGCGGCCGTGTCGGTGCCGTTGTGGAAGAACTCCACGGCGAGAAGATCGACATTGTGGTTTGGAATGAGGATCCCTGCGAGTACGTCAAGGCTGCTCTGGCTCCTGCGGATGTGATTTCCGTGAACCTGGTGCCCGGTCAGAAGGCCTGCAAGGTCATTGTTCCCGATGACCAGTTGAGCTTGGCCATCGGCAAGGAGGGGCAGAATGCCCGCTTGGCTGCCCGGCTCACCGGCTATAAGATCGACATCAAGCCCGCTTCCCAGGCTGAGACAGTGGAGCCTGAGACCGTGGTGGAGGAGTAAGCCCGCCGGGCTTGACCCCATCAAAAGCAAGGAGGTCGTTCCGATGCTAAAAAAGATTCCCCAGCGGCAGTGTATGGGTTGCCGGGAGCGGAAGGAAAAGCGGGAACTGATTCGGGTGGTTCGCTCTCCGGAAGGAGAGATCAGCCTGGATTTCCGGGGAAAGGCCCCGGGACGGGGTGCCTACCTGTGCCCCAACAGTGCCTGCTTGAAGAAGGCCATCAAGGCCAAGAGTTTAGAACGGAGTTTGGATACGTCCATCCCTCCGGAGATTTATGCCCGACTGGAGCAGGAAATGGAGGCAAAAGGAAATGAATAAAGCACTGAACTATTTGTCTCTGGCTCGGAAAGCCGGTCGGATTGAACTGGGAGAGGAGCCTGTGGGCGGTGCTGCCCGGGCAGGTCACGCACGGTTGATCGTGGTGGCTTCGGATGCCTCTGACCATACCTGGCGCAGAGCCAAGAGCTTTGCTGCCGGAACCAATCAACAGTGTATCAAGGTCCCCTTTACCAAGGACGAGATCGGTATGGCCATTGGCCGGACGAGTCTCGCCATCGCGGCATTTGTGGATCCTGCCATGGCTTTGGCCTTTGTCAAGGCCCTGGATGACCAGGAACGTTACCGGGAAACGCTGGAGGCACTGGATATCAAGTCCAGGAAACTCCGCCAGCGGCAGACGGAGGCGAAAAACCATGAGCGCAACCTGCGCCAGGGAAAACTGCGCCACGTCTCCGGAACCAAAAAGGATTGAAACTTCGTAATGGAGGTGCGTATATGAGTTTTATTAAGTATCGTTTGCGTGATGTGGCGTCGGATTTCGGCACCACCCCCAAGGAAATCGCAGATATTCTGGGGGAGAATGGGGAAAAGCCGAAGTCCAATGCCCAGGTTCTCACCGAGGAGGAACTGAATCTGGTGTTTGACCGGATGACCCAGCGGCACCCGGCAGAGTCTCTGGAGCAGATCTTTTCCATGAAGCCCACCGTGGCATCGGAGAAGCCCCAGCAGACCGAGAAAACGACCCAGGCAGACAAGGCCCAGACCAAGCCTGCTGGCGATAAGCCCCAGAACAATGCCCAGCAAAAACAGAACGGTCAGGCACCTAGAAACAATGACAACCGGGATAACCGGAACGGAAATAAGCCCCAGCAGACCCCAGCCCAGAAGCCCCAGGGGAACAAGACCCAGGAGAAGCCTGTCAAGCAGCAGGAGCCGGAACGGAAGCGGGAACGCCGGGTGGTGGATACCTCCGCAGTGCAGGTCAACTCTGACCGGTTTGCGGATGTGGACAACCTCATCGATCAGCGGGCTCAGAACTACCAGGGCGGCAAACAGCGCATTGGTGGCGGTAAGGGCAAGCAGCAGCAGAAGCAGCAGAAGGGCGGCTTCAAGGGCAACAAGTCCCGCAACGAGGAACAGGAAAAGATGCGTCGCCTCCAGATGGAGGTTGCCCGGAAGGCTCCCGTTACGGTGAAGATCCCCGAGGAGATCACCGTGGGCGAATTGGCTTCCCGGATGAAAAAGACTGCCGCTGAGGTAATCAAGTGCCTGATGAAGAACGGCGTTATGGCCGGTATCAACCAGGCCATCGACTTCGACACTGCTGAGTTTGTGGCCACGGAACTGGGCTGCAAGGTGGAAAAGGAAGTCACCGTTACCATCGAGGAGCGGATCATCGACGATCATGTGGACTCTGCCGAAGAGCTGGAGACCCGGGCTCCCGTGGTTGTGGTTATGGGCCACGTTGACCACGGTAAGACATCCACCCTGGATGCCATCCGGAATACCAGCGTGACCAAGGGAGAGGCTGGCGGCATTACCCAGCACATCGGTGCATATACCGTGGATGTAAACGGCCAGATGATTACCTTTCTGGATACCCCCGGCCACGCAGCCTTTACGTCCATGCGTGCCCGTGGCGCCAAGTCCACGGACATTGCCATTCTGGTGGTGGCCGCCGATGACGGCATCATGCCCCAGACCATTGAGT
>CAZSAZ010000061.1:0-9336 GCA_964604925.1 uncultured Oscillospiraceae bacterium
GTGTTTACAATATCCTCCTGCTTCAGGTTGATCTCCGCAGGACTTCCGGCTCCTTCGATAACAATGATATCATACTCCTGAGCCAGGGCATTGTATGCTTCCATCACCGCCGGAATGTACTCCCGCTTCCGCTTGTAATACTCCATGGCCCGCATATTGCCCTGAACCTCGCCATTGACAATCACCTGACTGCCCACATCGGTGGTGGGCTTGAGCAAAATCGGGTTCATCCGCACATCCGGCACAATACCGGCGGCCTCCGCCTGAACCACCTGAGCCCGCCCCATCTCCCCACCGGCTTCTGTGATGAAGGAATTCAAGGCCATATTCTGGCTTTTGAAGGGTGCAACCCGGTATCCGTCCTGTTTGAAAATCCGGCACAGTCCAGCGCAGAGCAAACTTTTTCCTGCATTGGACATGGTACCCTGAATCATAATGTTTTTTGCCATGATCTCACCTCATGTATCGCCTGGATCAGGCGTTGGTTTTCCTCCGGCAACCGGACGGCAATGCGATACCATCCGGCTTCCAGACCGTGATAATTGCTGCAATCCCGGATGGCAATGCCCTGGCTTCGAAGATTCCGTCCCAGATCTGCTCCCCCAAAAAACAACAGATAGTTGGCGTGGGATTCCACCACAAAGAATCCCAGCTTTTCCAGTTCCCGCTTCAGCCACTTCCGTTCCCGGAAGATCGTCTGGCGGGTCTTTTCCAAAAATGCCCCCTGCTCCAGTGCTGCCACCCCAGCCGCCTGGGCCAGGGAGGAAACATTCCAAGGTTGCACCGCCTCCGACATCTGCCGAAGCAGGGTGCCATCGCTGCTGATGCAGTACCCCAGACGAAGCCCGGCCATGCCATAGCTCTTGGTAAAGGCCTTTAGAATCAGCACTTGGGGATTGTCCCAAAGCAAATGCTTCACGCTTTGCCCCTCATCGGACAAATCCAGGAAACACTCATCTACAAACAAGCGAATCCCCAAATCCCGGGTTGCATGGAGAATCCGCTCCATCCGCTCCGGCGAAATCACCTGTCCCGTTGGATTATTGGGGTTGCAGAGGAACAACACCTGAGGGTGCTTCTCCTGGAGGAAGGCTATGATTCCATCGTCCAGAGAAAATCCGTTTTGGGGTGTCAGCTCATACCGCTCCATCCGGCATCCCACCTGTTCCATGCCCAGGGCATACTCAGAAAAGGTGGGGGCCAACTCTGCCGCCACCTGGGGCTTCACCGCCTGGGCATAGGCATAAATCAGCTCTGCCGCTCCATTGCCGCAAAGCAAATACTCCTCCGGAACCCCCTCTGCCTGGGCCAGCTTGGTCACCAAGGCCCGGCAATAGGGATCCGGATACCGATCCACCTGGGTCAATGCGGCCATTACCCCATCCAAAATTCCCTGGGGCGTACCGTAGGGATTGGTATTGGCAGAAAAATCCAGCACCACATCTCCCCCGTAAAGATCCCCACCATGGGGATTGGGTCTTGCGTACAACATTTCCTTACCCCCTCAGCAGTAGAACCCGGATTCCTCCGAAGATCAGCATCGACAATACTGCTGTAGCATACAGCAACCGACAGGCTCGGGGAATGTCCTCGTACTCAATCTGCCGCACCGGATCGCCAATGTATTTTTTCTTGTGGAGCACCCCATGATACCAGGCATCCCCAGCCAATTGCCCCCCCAAAAGTCCGGCGCATACAGACTCGGTCTGGGCAGAGTTGGGACTGGCATGGTTATACCGATCCCGACGGAACACCCGCCAGCCGTTTTTTCCATCCATTCCCAAAAGGGTTCCCCCCAGCAGCATCACCAGAGCCGAAATCCGCGCAGGAACGAGATTCATCAAATCATCCATCTTGGCCGGAACCAATCCAATGTTCCGGTAGGGCATTTCCACATACCCCACCATAGAATCCATGGTGTTTACCCCTTTGTAGAAAAAGCCAAGGGGCGCCCCACCCAGGATCAGATACAGCAGCGGTGCTACAATCCCATCGGAGGTGTTTTCTGCCACAGTTTCCACCGCCGCCCGGGTAATGGCCTTGTCATCCAGGTTTTCCGTATCCCGGCCCACGATCATGGAAACGGCATACCGTGCCTGCTCCAAATCTCCGGAACGCAAGGCGGTGTATACCTTCATGCTTTCGTCTTTCAGAGATTTGGTGGCCAAAATTTGCCAGCACATGATACTCTCCACCCCCAGCGCAAGCCAGGGATGAATCCCATTGCACAGCCACAGAATTCCTACCGGGACGGCATAGCAAACCGATGCCACGGCACACCATAGCACGCCTCCGGCGATCCGTTCCCCCCACAATGTCTTGGGGAAGATTTTCCGCACACCTCTTTCTACCAAGGAAATCCATTTTCCAATGAGGATCACAGGATGAGGAAATCCATGGGGATCGCCCACCAACAAATCCAGACCAAAGCCCAGCACCAACGATACCAAATGTGTCATTGCTTTCCGCCTCCTACCATGGTCACGATGTAGATGGGATTTTGGCCCATCATGAGATTGTATGGCCCAACAGCCCGATTTTTTGCCACCGACAGGCACACCACCTCCCGATGAGCCCAGGGGAAGGCCTTGAGACATTCCGTCAATTCCCCCACCGATTCCAAGGCAATGGCCGTGGCCACAATCCGGACAGCAGGATTCTTTTCCAACAGCAGGGCAATCATCTCCCGAAGATTTCCGGAACTGCCCCCGATGAAGGCATGGGTGGGTGCTTCCAGATCTTGGCACGCCTCCGGCGCCGTTCCCGGCACCACCTGCAACTGGTTTAGGCCAAAGGCCTGGCAGTTTTTCCGAAGTAAATCCAGGGCAGCAGGTTTTTTCTCAATGGCGTACACCCGGCCCCGGTCTGCCTGGAGGGCCATTTCAATGGCCACACTACCGCTTCCGGCACCCAGATCCCAACACACCGCCTCCCGGGTCAATGCCAGCTTGGATAGGCATACCGCCCGAATTTCTGCCTTGGTCATGGGTACCGATTCTGCCCGATGGAACGCCTCGTCTGGCAATCCGTGGGTCACAACCAGGTTGGCATGGGGATTCTGAATCAATGCCACCGCCAGATCATCAAAGGTTTTTTCTGCCAGATCCTGGGCCGTTCCCCAGGTAATTCGCTCCTGAGGGTAGCTTAGCCGTTCTCCCACTGCCAGAAGAACATCTCCCAAACCGGCCTGGGTCAAGCTGCGGCACAAGGTTGCCATGCCATTTTTTCCCCCAACCAGGGCAAAAATCCGTCTGTTTTTCCGCACATCGATGACCAAATCATGTTCCCGGCCGTGGACACTGACCGGAATGGCATCATCATACGACTCCCCGATCCGGGCACACAGATACGCCATTGAACTTAAGCCAGGCAACACCTCCACCTCCCACTGAGACAGCAGAGGCAGGAGCTTTTTGGTGCCGCTGAAAAATCCCACATCCCCAGACATGGCCACGACGACCCGTCGGGCAGAAGGGGTATCCTGGATTCCCTGGAGGATTTGCTGCGGCGCAATGGCATCCACAACCCGCTGTCCCGGACGGGCCACTGCCTGGATCATCCGCTTGGCACCGATGATACAATCCGCTTCTTCTATGGCCTGTTCCACTTCCTGTGTCATGGCCCGACGGCTTCCGGGGCCAATGCCCACCACCGTGACCTTCCTCCGGTTCCGCAGACCAAACCGTCCTTCCAGTTGCTCCATCATCTCGTCCAGGCCAATTCCCTCCACCTGGGGTGGACGTCCAATGATAATGCTCGTCACCCCCAACGCCTGCGCCGCCTCGATCTTCTCATCGAAGCCTCCTCTTGCTCCGGAGTCCTTGGTCACGAGATATTTCGCCTGGGCAAAATGCAGCATTGCCTGGTTCATTTCCAGGGTAAAGGGCCCCTGAACCGCCAGAATATGGGCGCATTTCATCCCCGCCTGGCGGCAAAGAGCCAAGGAATCCTCCATGGGAAGCACCCGGGCATAAACCCGGCTTTCAAAGTCACGGATTGCGGAAAAGGCCTTCAAATCCTTGCTTCCCGTGGTGAGAAGGACATTCCCCTCTCGAGTGTTCAGGTACGCCACCGCCTGGGCCACATCGGGTACATACACGCCATCTTCCGGGAGATTGTCCCCTCCCCGGGCCTTGCAAGCTTCTTGGATGTACTGGGTCACCACACTGGCATAGGGATGGGTGGCATCCACCACCAGATCAAAGCCCTCCCGGGCAAACAGTTCTTCCATCTCCTGCTCGTTCATTCGATGGGTGGAGACGGTGATTTCTTCCCCCCGGGGCAGGAGTTTTCCCCCATATTCTGTGGCAACGCAAACCCACAGCTTTACCTGCTGCCCTGCCAGGAATTCCACCAGCTCCCGCCCCTCTGCCGTTCCGGCAAATACGCAGAGCTTATCCGGTTTGCAACGCAAGCCGGATCAGTTGATTTGCTTCGATCATGACATACTCCTTCTTTCCCATTGATCCGGGCGTTGGCGTTCCCTTCCAACGCCCGGGCTCGGAGGATACCCGGTGGGCATGCTGGTACCCACCGGAATGGATCACACGCGGCCGCTTCGCAAGGGGAAACGAAGCCGCCACGTCGGTCGCTAAGAAAAAAGAAAAGCCGCGGCAGTCCAAAATAGACTGCCGCGGCCGTTTTTCCGCGAAGCAATTACACCTCCAGTCCTGACTCGGGATCTGGCGGCGAACACAAACCATTGAGCAGTTCTCCTGACTTGCGCATCAACAGCCACCGCACCAGCCTTCTCAAGGGAACTTCCCTCAATGACCGACTTTCGTCCTGTGCGGTGCCTCCACGCATACAGTGGCGGTACCGTTCCGGTTTTGCACCGGATTCTCTATTCTCCGCTGAGCCTAAACGCATCTCAGCGGCACTCAAAGGGCTATGAAGTTAGTTTCACTATACTCCCAGCAAAGGGTTTTGTCAACCCCTATTTCGATATTTTTCCATCGTTTTCCCCATCCAGCCCCAGATAGAGAAATTGATTTTCCCCCAAAATATGGTATAATGGTGGCCATATAACATTTTCCATTGCGAGGTCAAATCATGTTGTTTTCTTTCCGAAGTCACCTTCATCGGTGTCTGCTGCTGACGATCCTGGTTGGTTCCCTTCTTCTGTCTTCCTGCACGCCAAACCCATCTCCCACCCAGGGAATCTCCTTTACTGATGATCTGGGTCGCAGTCTCACCGTGGATCACCCCCAAAATGTGGCAGCCTTGCTATCCAGCTTTGCCCAGGTATGGCTTTTGTCCGGCGGAAGCCTGTGCGCCGCCCCTGAAGACGCCTGGGAAGAACTGGCACTACCTTTGGAAGATACCGTTGTGAATTTGGGCAGCCTCCACAACCTGAGTCTGGAGCTTCTGTTGTCGGCAAAGCCGGATTTCATCCTCGCCAGCGCCAACTCCAGCCAGGATCTCCAGTGGATGGATACCCTGGAAGCGTTACAGATCCCCGTGGCCTATTTTGACGTAACGGACTTTGAAGATTATCTAAATCTTCTTTCCATTTGCACCCAGATCAACGGGAATCCCCAGGCCTATGATACCTACGGTTTGCAGGTTCAGCAGAAGATTCAAACCGTAATTGACCACAGCATCACCCGCCTGGAAGCCCAAAGTGCCCCCAGGATTCTGTGCTTGACCGCCTCTGCCTCTGGAATTCACACGAAAAACAGCCAGGACAATGTCCTGAGTCGCATCCTGCAAAATCTGGGATGTGTCAACATTGCCGACTCCAATTCCATGCTTTTGGAACAACTGAGCATAGAGCAAATTTTGGTGGAAGATCCGGATATGATCTTCTTTGTCCAGCGGGGTAGCGATTCAGAAGGAGCCAAAGCATTGGTAGAGGAATTACTCACTTCCCATCCGGGATGGGCCTGCCTCACTGCCGTCCGCACAGGACAGGTATATTTTATGGAGAAGGAACTTTATAGCCTGAAACCAAACCACCGCTGGGCAGAGGCGTACGAACGTGTAGAGGAGATTTTGTCCCATGATTGACCATTCCCTTTCCCGTCCCCGCTGGGGAATTTGGGTTTTGCTGCTTTGGCTGGCTTTTTTCGCCAGTCTGTGCTTTGGGGCTGTTTCCCTGTCTCCGAAGGAACTGCTCTTTGCCGTCCTCCAGGGCCCACGCTCCACCTCTAGCTATATTTTCTGGTATTCCCGTCTGCCCAGAACCATGGGCTGTCTTTTGGCCGGTGGAGCCCTTGCCCTTTCCGGCGGAATACTTCAGCAAATTCTCATGAATCAGCTTGCCTCCCCCAGCATCATCGGCATTAACGCCGGCGCCGGTCTGGGGGTCACGCTATGCTGTGCCCTGGGGATCATGTCCGGGTGGAGCCTGTCTTTCAGTGCCTTTTTGGGCGCCAGCATTGCGGCCTTCGGGGTACTGTTTCTCTCTGAACGGGTGGGTGCCTCCCACACCACGGTCATTCTCTCCGGCGTGGCAATCAATACCATTGCCAACGCCTTGCGGGAGGGATTGACCACCCTGTTCCCAGATGCTGCTCTGCTGGGCAGTGATTTCCGGGTGGGCGGTTTTTCCGCCGTGTCCCTCCAACGGCTGATTCCGGCAGGAATTTTCATTCTCCTGGCCACCGTGGTTAGCCTTTGTCTTTCCAACGAATTGGAGGTTCTTTCCCTGGGAGACGACACTGCCCACAGCCTGGGGCTTCCTGTGGTGGCCACTCGGCAGCTGTTTGTGATTTTGGCTGCCGTTCTGGCTGGATCTGCGGTGAGTGTGGCTGGGCTACTGAGCTTTGTGGGACTCGTGGTTCCCCATATCATTCGCCGTCTTTTCCCCCGGGACACCCGGTTTTACCTGCCCCAATGTGCCATGGGGGGTGGAATTTTGGTGATGGTGTGTGACCTCGTTTCCCGGGTGCTCTTTGCCCCCTATGAACTTCCCGTTGGGGTTCTGATTTCCCTCATTGGAGGCCCGTTTTTCCTGATCTTACTTCTGAATCGGAAGGGAGGCCGTCGCCATGATTGAACTGTGTCATCTTTCCTCGGCTACTGAGCTTTGTGGGACTCGTGGTTCCCCATATCATTCGCCGTCTTTTCCCCCGGGACACCCGGTTTTACCTGCCCCAATGTGCCATGGGGGGTGGAATTTTGGTGATGGTGTGTGACCTCGTTTCCCGGGTGCTCTTTGCCCCCTATGAACTTCCCGTTGGGGTTCTGATTTCCCTCATTGGAGGCCCGTTTTTCCTGATCTTACTTCTGAATCGGAAGGGAGGCCGTCGCCATGATTGAACTGTGTCATCTTTCCTCGGGCTATCCCGGAAAGCCTGTTTTGTCGGACTTCACCTGCTCCATTCCCTCCGGTCAACTCACCGCCATCCTGGGGCCCAATGGTTGCGGAAAGTCCACGCTGCTGAAAACCATCTGTGGAATTCTGCCCCCCACCGGGGGAACCATCACCCTGGATGGTGAGGATTTGGCGTTTCTCCCTTCCACCCAGCGAGCCAAATGCCTATCTTACCTTCCCCAAAGCAGCCCCATTCCCCACATGACCGTGGAACGCATGGTGCTTCAGGGCCGTTTCCCCCACCTGTCCTATCCCCGTCGCTACCGCCAACAGGACTATGCCATCGCCCATAAGGCCATGGCGCAAATGGGCATCGATGATCTTGCCCAGACCCTGGTTGGGCAACTCTCCGGCGGACAACGCCAGCGAGTGTATCTTGCCATGGCTCTGGCTCAGGAAAGCCCCTGGATGCTCCTGGATGAACCTACGACCTTTCTGGATATCGGCAGTCAACTGGAACTGCTCTCCTTCGCCCAGACCCTTTGCACCCAGGGAAAGACCCCCGTATTTGTGCTTCACGACCTGTCTCTAGCCCTGAGCACCTGCCAGAACTTGATCCTCATGAACCAGGGCTTCCTGGTCGCCACCGGTACCCCCCAGGAGGTTTTCGCCTCCGGGCAGCTGGATGAAATCTTTGGGGTCCGCGTTCGCCAGGTGGCGGATGGGGAAACCTGGCGGTATTTCTGTGATATTCCTTCTCAAAGCCGCCATTTCCCGATCAGCCCTTGCAATTTCCCGTCAGGGGATGTATAATTCAAACGAGTGAATGATACCACATCACACCATTTCAGAGGAGGATAATTTCCTATGATTACCTGGAACAATATGGATCAGCTGGAATCTTACCAGCTTCTGCAAAATGCAGAGAAAGTGGATCTGGCAAAGGCCATGACCGGCGAAGAAGGTGCCCAGCGGGTTCAGCGTTATACCGTCCCCATGGGCGCAGACATGGCCTTTAACTACGCCGCCCGTCCGGTCAATGACCATCTGCTGGAGCTGATGCAGCAGTTTGCAACAGAACAGCAGCTCACCGAGAAATTTGCCGCACTGTATAACGGTGCCGTGATCAATACCGGCGAGAACCGTCTGGTGCTCCATCACCTGTGCCGGGGCCAGCTGGGTTCCGACGTTGTGGCAGACGGTGTCAACAAGCGGGAATTCTACCTGGGAGAGCAGAAGAAGATCGCCCAGTTCGTCGAGCAGGTTCATTCCGGCAAGATCACCAACGCCGCCGGAGAGAAGTTCACCACCGTCTGCCAGATCGGCATTGGTGGATCGGATCTGGGCCCCAGAGCCATTTATCTCGCCCTGGAAAACTGGGCCAAGGTCACGGGAAACCTGAAGATGAAGGCCGCCTTCATCTCCAACGTGGATCCCGATGATGCCGCCGGTGTGCTCAGCACGCTGGATCTGAGCCACAGTCTGTTTGTTCTGGTGTCCAAGTCCGGTACCACCTTGGAGACCCTGACCAATGAATCCTTTGTCAAGGACGCTCTGGTGAAAGCTGGTTTGAATCCCTCCAAGCATATGGTCGCCGTCACCAGTCAGACCTCTCCCCTGGCTGCCTCTTCGGATTATCTGGCCGCCTTCTTCATGGATGACTACATCGGCGGTCGGTTCTCTTCCTCCTCTGGTGTGGGTGGATGTGTTTTGAGCCTGGCCTTCGGAAGCCAGGTCTTTGACCAGTTCCTCCAGGGTGCCGCCGAGGCTGATCGCCTGGCCACCAAGGAGAATATTCTGGAAAACCCTGCCATGCTGGATGCACTGATTGGCGTTTACGAGCGGAATGTTCTGGGCTATGCCACCACCGCTGTGCTGCCCTACTCCCAGGCTCTGTCCCGGTTCCCCGCCCATTTGCAGCAGCTGGACATGGAGTCCAACGGCAAATCCGTCAACCGTTTTGGTGAACCCGTGAACTATGTCACCGGCCCCATCATCTTCGGTGAACCTGGCACCAACGGCCAGCACTCCTTCTATCAGCTCCTGCACCAGGGCACCATCATTGTCCCCCTCCAGTT
>CAZSAZ010000062.1:0-9254 GCA_964604925.1 uncultured Oscillospiraceae bacterium
GAGGAATGGGTCAGGGCATTTTCCAGCAAAGATCCGTCCTTAAAATGGTAGCCAATGGCCTGTTCCAATTCTGCTCTCATGGACGATTACGCCTCCTTGGCTTCTGCCACTTGCTTCAATGCCGCCTCCAGTTCCTGGGCCACATTGCCCTGGGCGGCCTCCATGGCCTGACGCGCCGCATTGCGGAAAGCCAGCGCATCGGAAGAACCATGGGCCTTGATCACAGGCTTCTTGATTCCCAAAAACTGGGTTCCACCGATCTCCCGGTAGTCCAGCAGTTTCATCATATCCGTCACACCGGCCTTGCACAATAAGTAGCCAATCTTGGAAAACACATTCCGCTTGAACACTTTTTTCACGGCACTGCCCATAAACATGGCGGTGCCTTCAATGGACTTCAGCAGCACATTGCCGGAAAAGCCGTCACACACGCACACATCCACCTCGCCCAGGGGAACCTGGCGGGCTTCCACATTGCCGATGAAGTGGATGAGACCCTGTTCATGGGCCTTTTGCAGCAACGGATAGGTCTCCAATTGGAGCCGGGTTCCCTTGGAATCTTCGGTTCCGATGTTCAGCAAACCCACCCGGGGCCGTTCCAGGCCCAGGGTTTTCTGGGCATGAAGGGAACCCACAATGGCAAACTGGAGCAAGAACTCCGGGGTACACTCAGCGTTGGCTCCACAATCGCAAATGATGGTCTTTCCACCGGCCTTATTGGGGAATGCCGGAGCCATGGCCGCCCGGCGAACACCCTTCACCCGCTTTACCACCAGAGTAGCCGCCGTAAGGAGCGCACCGGTGGAACCGGCAGAGACAAAAGCATCCCCCTGGCCATCGGCCAGCATTTTCAGACCCACCACCATGGACGAATTCTTCCGCTTATGGAGCACCGCCGCCGGGTCGTCGTGCATATCCACCACATCGTCGGCGTTGGCAATTTCCACCCCGGAGGGCAGATCGGTCACACCGTGCTTTTTCATGGCCTCCAAAATGGCCTCTCCCTTGCCCACCAGAACCACCTGGCAGTCATAGGCTTTCACCGCATCCAGGGCACCAACCACCACGGCTTCCGGGGCATTGTCCCCGCCCATAGCGTCTAAAATAATTTTCATGCTGTTCTCTCCTATGCTCACAGCCCCTGCTCCAGCAGCCCGTCCAGGATGGCAAGGCTCCGCTGGGCAATGGCCAGGTTCTTTTCCGCTTTCTTCCGAATCCGCTTTTCCAGAGGGGCAATGATGCTGAAATTCACATTCATCGGCTGGAAATCCGTGATGCTCTCATCGCTGATATACCGGCCCAAGGCTCCAATGGCCGTCTCCTTAGGGAATTCCACTGGCTGCCGTCCCTGGATCTTGGCCGCCATGGCCACTGCCGCCAAAAAGCCGGAAGCCGTGGACTCCACATAGCCTTCCACACCGGTCATCTGCCCGGCGAAGGCCACCAGAGGATCCCGCCGGTCTGCATAGAACCGATCCAGCAGTTTGGGGCTCTGAAGGAAGGTGTTCCGGTGCATCACACCATAACGGACAAATTCTGCATTTTTCAGGGCTGGGATCATGGAAAATACCCGCTTCTGTTCTCCAAACTTCAAGTGAGTCTGGAATCCCACCAGATTGAACACACTTTTAGCCGCATTATCCTGGCGCAGCTGCACCACCGCATAGGGTTCCTTCCCCGTACGGGGATCCACCAGGCCAACCGGCTTCAACGGGCCAAAGCGAAGGGTATCAAATCCCCGGCGAGCCATAACCTCCACGGGCATACATCCTTCAAACACGTTCTTGTCCTCAAAACCGTGAACTTCTGCCTCCTGGGCGTGGATGAGTTCTTCATAAAATGCCTCATACTCCTCCCGGTTCATAGCACAATTGACATAGTCCGCATTTCCCCGGTCGTACCGGCTCTGCCACCAGGCAAGATCCATGTCCACACTGTCCGCCGTCACCAGCGGAGCCGCAGCATCGAAGAAGTGGAGCTGATCCTCGTCGCCAAAATAGTGGCCAATGGCCTGGCTCATGGCATCGGAGGTCAGAGGCCCAGTGGCCACAATCACCGGCCCCTGGGGAACCTGGGTCACTTCCTCATGGATAATGGTAATATTGGGATGGTTTTCCACCTCCCGGGTGACCATCTGGGCAAAGGCCTGCCGATCCACCGCCAAGGCTCCACCTGCTTCCACCCGGGTGGCTTCCGCGCAGCGCATAATCAGGCTGCCGCACCGACGTAATTCTTCTTTCAGCAGACCCACTGCGTTTTCCAGCCGGTCGCCACGGAAGGAATTGGAGCAAACCAGCTCGGCAAACTGATCCGTGTGGTGGGCAGGGCTGGATTTCACCGGCCGCATTTCCACCAGCTCCACCTGGAAGCCCCGCTGGGCCAACTGCCATGCGGCCTCAGATCCAGCCAGTCCGGCACCGATCACTTTCACTTTTTCCATCACTGAGCCGCCTCCTCTTTCTTTTTTCTGGTTGTCTTTTTCGCCGGAGCCTTTGCCCCGTTTTTCTTTGCCGCCGTTTTCTTAGTTGTAACCTTCTTTGTGGACTTTCCTGTGGTTTTCCCAGAGGATTTCTTTGCCGCCATCTTGGATTCTTCCTCCTGAGGCACTTCCTCCACCTGCGCCGTCTCCGGGTCTCCATTTTGAGTAGTCACCTTCCGGCGATAGCCACGCTGATCCTCCGGAAGGAAATTGGGACAAGCCTCATTGATGCAGAAGGGTTTCATCCGACCCTTGCCGCTCTTTTTGAACAAGCTCTGGCCACACTCCGGACAATCCTCCGCCGTGGGCACATCCCAACTCATAAAGCCACACTCGGCTCCCCGCTCGCAGGCATAGTAGGCAAAGCCCCGCTTGGACTTTCGTTTCAACATTCCGCTGCCGCACTTGGGGCACCGGCCGGGCATCCGCTCCACAATGGCCTTGGTAAAGGTACACTCGGGGAAACCGGGGCAGGCCAGGAACCGACCAAACCGGCCGCTTTTGATGACCATATTCTTGCCGCAGACTTCACAGATTTCGTCCGTCTCTTCATCAGGAACCTTCAGGCGAACCCCCTCCAGAGCGGTCTCTGCCTCATCCATTTCCCGATGGAATCCGGCATAGAACTCCTGAAGCAGAGCCTTCCACTCCCGGTTGCCCTCCTCCACTTCATCCAGTTGCCGCTCCATATTGGCGGTGAAATCCACGTCCACAATGTCGTTGAACCGTTCCACCATCAGCCCGGTTACCACTTCTCCCAGGGGAGTGGGTTCCAGACGCTTGTCCTTTTTCAGAACATACTCCCGATCCAAAATGGTGGACACGATGGAAGCATAGGTGGAAGGACGTCCCACACCCTTTTCCTCCATGGCCTTGACCAGGGTTGCCTCGGTAAATCTGGCAGGCGGCTGGGTAAAATGCTGCTCTTTTTTCATGCCATCGGGCTGGATCTTTGCCCGGTCTCCCTCCTGGAGATCCGGTAGTGGGGAACCAACGGCCTCCCCTTCCTCATCCTTTCCTTCCTCGTACACGGCAATGAAGCCGGGGAACCGGAGGGAAGAATGGGACGAACGGAACACATGACCGGCGCAGGAGGTATCAATGGACACGGTGTCATACAAGGCATTTGCCATCTGGCTTGCCAAAAACCGACTCCAAATCAGCTTGTAGAGCCGATACTGTTCCTTGGTCAGAGACGATGCGATCCGATCCGGCTCCAATTCCACATGGGTAGGACGGATGGCTTCGTGAGCATCCTGGGCTCCGGCCTTGGTCTTAAAGGTGTGGAACGAGCCGTAGTAATATTCCTTACCATACCGACCCTGGATAAAATCCGCAGCCGCGGTCATGGCCTCATCAGACAAACGCAGGGAATCGGTACGCATATAGGTAATCAAGCCTGTGGTACCTTCTCCGGCGATGTCCACGCCTTCATACAACTGCTGGGCAATGGCCATGGTACGCTTGGGAGTCATGTTCAGCTTCCGGGATGCCTCCTGCTGCAACGTGGACGTTGTGAACGGAGGAGCTGCCGTACGCTTTTTCTCCGCCCGGCGAACACCGGTGACGGTAAATTCCGCTCCGGAGATTTCCTCCATAATCCGGTTGACCTGCTCCTCCGACTCCAGCTCTGTCTTTTTGGGGCTTCCGTAGTATCGGGCCACAAAGGTGCCCGGTTTGCCGATCCGACTGAGCTTCACGTCCAATGACCAGTATTCCCGGGGTACAAATGCCCGGATTTCCTGCTCCCGATCCACCACCAGCCGGGTCGCTACAGATTGCACCCGTCCGGCAGACAGCCCCCGGCGGACCTTCTTCCACAGCAGAGGGGACAGGGTATAACCCACCACCCGGTCGAGAATCCGCCGTGCCTGCTGGGCATCCACCAGATCCATATCAATGGAACGGGGGTTTGCAATGGACTCCCGCACCACCTTCTGGGTGATTTCGTTGAATGTAACCCGATGAGTGGACTCCTCCGGTAGCTTAAGCAGCTCCTTCAAATGCCAGGAAATGGCCTCTCCCTCCCGGTCCGGGTCCGTTGCCAGGTAGACCGTGTCTACCTGCTTAGCTGCATCCCGAAGATCCGAGATGATGGATTCCTTTCCCTTTACAGGAATATAGTGGGGATCGAATGTCTCCAAATCCACACCCATGACACTTTTCGGCAAATCCCGCAGGTGACCCATGCTGGCTTTCACCACATAGTTCGGCCCCAGGTATTTGCCAATGGTCTTGGCCTTGGACGGAGACTCCACGATCACAAGGTTTGATGCTTTCGACATGGAATTCCTCCGAAATTTGATTTGGCGGTAACGCTCCGCCGGTTAACGCCGCCGCGCCAGTTCCACAAACCGGCCAGGCAGGCGGTGGACAACGCCCTTCACTTCCAGAAGCGTCAGGCTGGCCAGCACCGCACCGGCACTTAACCCGGTCGTTGCAATGACCTCGTCCACCAATCTCCGTCCCTCCCGGAGTTGGGCTACAATGGCCTTTTCATCTCCGGACAGACTGGATTCTATTTCGTTTAAGTCAATATACGGCTCATTTTCTCCGTTGTCAATGACTTTTTTTGTTTCTTTTGCCTCTTTCGTCTGGGACGGGACGGGTTTTTGGGGTTTCTGCGCCACCCGAGCCATCCGTTTTTCCCGTTCCTGTCCCGCTTGATGAATCTCCTCCGGAGCGGCCTGAAGCCGGGTTCCTCCGGACACGTTTCGGATCTGATCCGGGAATTGTCGGTCATATTCCCCCAGAATATCCCATCCGGTTTCCACTGGAATGGCACCGTCTTTGAGCAATTGGTTGCTCCCCCGACCGGCAGGATTGTCCACATTGGACGGAATGGTAAACACATCCCGGCCTTGATCCGCCGCCAGACGGGCTGTGATCAACGCTCCGGATTTTTCCGGTGCCTCCACCACCAGCACGCCACAACTCAGGCCGCTGATGATCCGGTTCCGCTGGGGAAAATGTTTCCCCACCGGTTTGGTCTCCGGTGGAAACTCCGACAAAATACAGCCATAGGCCTGGGTATCCTCAAACAGGGCACGGTTTGACCAGGGATAGACCACATCCACGCCGCAACCCAACACCCCCACCGCAATGCCGCCTGCTGTTAAGGCGCCCTTCATGGCCATGGCATCCACACCGGCAGCCAATCCGGACACCACCACGCCACCGCAGGCTGCGATTTGGTAGCCCATCCGCTTGGCCATGGTCAGTCCATAGGGAGATGCGCTCCGGGTGCCCACCACACCAATCACAGGAAGTGCATCGAAATCCGGCAGGTTTCCCTTATAATAAAGTACCATGGGCGGGTCGGGAATGTTCTTCAGCCGATTGGGGTAGGCCGCATCCTGATAGGTCAAAATACGGATACCCTTATCTGTGCAACGGCGCAAAATCCCATGGCTGGGATCCAGCGTTTTGTCCATCAGGCTCCATTGTCCCAGTTCCTTCAGCCCTTCCACCTGATGCAATTCTTCCTCTCCGGCCTCAAAAATCGCCTCCGGCGAGCCGAACCGGGTCAGCAGCTTCTTTCTGGTAAAATCTCCCACCCCTGCCCGGGTTGCAAGCCAAATCCAATGTACCAGCATACGTTCCCCTCTTTCCTGAAAATCATACGGTATTTATCGGTTGAGCCGAATTTGCCACATGACAATGGCAGCGGCAATGGCTGCATTGAGGGATTCACAGTGGGGATTCATGGGGATAATCAATTCCCGGTCGGCCTGTTCCAGAATCTCCCGGCGAACCCCTCGTCCTTCACTGCCAATGACCAGTGCCAACCGTCCCAAATCCTCCTGGCGGATGTCCACCGCCCGGGGCGACAGGGCTGTAACCCCGATGAGGATTCCCGCTTCCCGGCAGACAGACGCCACCGTATTCCACTCCGACTGAATCACCGGAACCCGGAACACGGCACCCATGCTGGCCCGGACGGTTTTCCAATTCCAGGGGTCAGCACATCCCTCCAACAACACCACCGGCACATCCATAGCATCGGCAGTACGCAAAATCGTCCCCAGATTTCCGGGATCCTGGATCCCGTCCAGCAAAATCATCCCCGGAGTGGGGCGAAACGGCTGTTTTTCCGGAATTCGGCACCAAAACAGTGCTCCCTGAGGGGATTCCATGGGAGAGATGGATGCCATCACATCCTCTGGCACTTCCACCACCCGAACCTGAGGCCCCACCGCCGGGATTTCCACCCCTTTGGTGAGGATGATGGTATCCAAACCGGAATCATGGGCGATGGCCTCTGCCAGTAGCTTTGTGCCGTCTGCCACAAAGTATCCCCCTTTTTCCCGGGCCGAACGGCTAGACAACAGTTTTCGGGTCTGCTGAAGCAGAGGATTTTTTCGGCTGCTGATTTGTTCCACATTCATCGTTTTCTCCCTCCACACCCCCACAGGGGTTGGCCAATCCTTTCTTGTTGACGTATTTCTTTTTTTCATTATATCAATTCGCTTCCGATTTGCAACCCTCTTTTCGCTCTATGGAACCCTGTCAAAAAAATCAGCCCCCTCCAAACAGGAGGGAGCTGATAAAAGAAAGATTTAACCCTTGAAATACTTCACCGCAGACTCGAACAACTTCATATCGAATTCTCCGGGAACATTCTTGTACAGGCCATGCCCCTTCCGCTCAGAGTGGCCCATCTTGCCCAGAACTCTGCCATCCGGGGAGGTAATGCCCTCAATGGCGTAGATCGAGCCATTGGGGTTGAAGTGGACATCAGTAGAAGGCGTATTCTTCCAATCCACATACTGGGTGGCAATCTGACCCTTGGCCGCCAGTTCCTTTACCAGAGCTTCCTCGGCCAGGAAGCGACCCTCGCCGTGGGAAATGGGCACAGTGAATACATCCCCCACCTGGCAAGCGGACAACCAGGGGCTGAGGTTGGATGCGACTCTGGTTCGAACCAGTCGGGACTGGTGCCGTCCGATGTTGTTGTAGGTCAACGTAGGCATGGAGCAATCTGCGTCCAGGATCTTACCATAGGGCACCAGACCCAGCTTCACCAATGCCTGGAAACCGTTGCAAATACCCAGCATCAAGCCGTCCCGCTGTTCCAGCAGCCGGGTGACTTCCTCCTTGATGGCGGCATTGCGGAAAAACGCCGTGATGAATTTTCCGGAGCCGTCCGGTTCATCGCCGCCGGAAAAGCCGCCAGGGATAAAGACCATCTGGCTTTGGGCCAGTTGCTTGGCAAATTCCTCCACCGAAGATGCAATGGCATCGGCGGTGAGGTTGCGGATAACGAAAATCTCTGCCTGAGCACCGGCATCTTCCATGGCCTTGGCAGAATCGTATTCGCAGTTGGTGCCAGGGAACACAGGAATCAGCACCCGGGGCTTTGCCACCTTCACAGCAGGAGCAGGCCAGGAAGTTGCTTCAAAAGACACCTTTTCCACCGGGGTGTTGGCCGGGGCAATGTTGCAGGGATACACCGGTTCCAATTTTTCCTCGTACATTTCCATCAGAGCACCGGCAGCCAAAAGCTCCTTGCCATAGGTGAATGCCCCATCCGAGGTCACATGACCAATGCACTTTCCTTCGGTCTCCCCGGCAAATTCCAGAACAAAGCTGCCGTAGCACAGTCCGAACAACTCTTCCATCGTGCACGCAGAGTCAAAGGCAAAGCCCAAGCCGTTGCCGAAGGCCATTTTCATCACTGCTTCGCCTACTCCTCCCATGCCAGGGGTGTAGGCCGCCACGGCCCGTCCAGACCGGAGCAACTCCGTCACAAAGTCAAACAGTTCCAGCTGGCTCTCAGGCACCGGCAGACCATTGTCATCGTACTCCGGTCTCAACAGACACACCGGGTGGCCTGCTGCCTTAAATTCATTGGAGACGATGTTCTGAACCGTTTCCGTGGTAATGGCAAAGGACACCAAGGTGGGAGGCACATCCAGATCCTCAAAGGAGCCGGACATAGAGTCCTTACCACCGATGGCGGCAATTTTCAGATCCATCTGGGCGTTAAAGGCACCCAACAGTGCCGCCAGGGGCTGGCTCCACCGTTTCCCGTCATGCCCCACCCGCTGGAAATACTCCTGGAAGGTCAGGTACACATCTTCATACTTTGCACCGGTGGCAATGAGCTTAGCAGCAGATTCCACCACCGCAAGATATGCTCCGTGGTAGGGACTGTGCTCGGTGAGGTAGGGATTGTAGCCCCAGCTCATAACAGAGCAATCGTCGGTGTGGCCCTTTTCCAGGCTGATCTTGTGCACCATGGCCTGGATGGGCGTCTGCTGATTTTTGCCGCCAAAGGGCATAAGCACCGTACCGGCACCAATGGTGGAGTCGAACCGCTCGGACAATCCCCGCTTGGAGCAGGTATTCAAATCCGTCGCCAGACGCTTCATATTTTCGCTAAAGGAGCCGGTGATCTCCGGTTCATAGGCACTGGCAGGAGCCAGTTCAATGTCAATATGCTTTTCTGCACCATTGGAGTTCAAAAATTCCCGGCTGACATCACAAATGGTCTCCCCATTCCAGTGCATCACCAATCGATTGCGGTCTGTGACCGTGGCCACCACCGTTGCTTCCAGGTTCTCCTGCTGAGCCAGTTCCAGGAATCGTGCCACGTTCTCCGGTGCCACCACAATTGCCATCCGCTCCTGACTCTCGGCAATGGCCAGTTCCGTGCCGTCCAGGCCCTCATACTTCTTGGGAACCTTGTTCAGGTCAATCTCCAGTCCGTCGGCCAGCTCGCCGATGGCCACAGACACACCGCCGGCGCCGAAGTCGTTGCACCGCTTAATCA
>CAZSAZ010000063.1:0-9036 GCA_964604925.1 uncultured Oscillospiraceae bacterium
GCTCCATGCTGACCCAGGGTAGGCTTGGTCTTGGGATGCTTGGGGGTAAAGACGGTACAGCAATCCTCATAGGGCAAAATGGACGTTTCCAAGGTTCCGATTTTTCGAGCAATGGTAACAATCTCCTCTTTGTCCATGCCCACCAGCGGCATGAAAATGGGAATATCCACCACCGCGCCGGTGACAGTCATCGCTTCCATGGTCTGGGAGGCAACCTGACCCAGGTTCTCGCCGGTAATCAAGGCACCACAGCCGTCATTCTTGGCCAAACGCTGGGAAATTTCCATCATAAATCGCCGCATAATCAGGGTGAAATACTCCTCCGGGCAGTTATCCCGGATGGCTTCCTGGATCTCGGTGAAGGAAACCACATTCACGGTCATCCGACCGGAATACCGGGTCACCAGTCGGGCCAGCTCCAGCACCTTGTCCTTGGCCAACTGAGATGTATAGGGGTAGGAGAAGAAGTGGACACACTCAATCTCCACGCCACGTTTGGCAATCATATACGCCGCCACCGGGGAGTCAATGCCGCCAGAGAGCAGGCACATCGCACGCCCTCCCACACCGGTGGGCAAGCCGCCGGCACCAGCTTCAGCCGGGCCATGGACATAGGCCGCCAGATCCCGGACTTCCACATACACCGTATAATCCGGATGATGAACATCTACCTCCACCGTGGGGTGGGCCTCCGCCAGGCGACCGCCAATCTCCTGGGAGATCTGGATGGAGTTCATGGGGAACTGCTTGTCCGAACGCTTGGACTCCACCTTAAAAGACTTGGCGCAATCCAGGTCATCCCCCAGGTACTCCTCCACCGCATCAAAAATGGCATCCAGTTTTTTCTCGCAGGGACGGCACCGGCACAGGGATACCACGCCAAAAATGGTGTGACAAGCCTCCCAGGCTCCATCCACATCCGCCTGCTCATCCATAGGTTCCACATAAACCGTGGACTGCATCAGATACACATCGAATTCGCCATAGGGTTTCATTCTCCGGCGAACGTTGGAGCGGAGCTTGGCCTCAAACTGGCGCTTGTTTGCACCTTTGAGAACAATCTCACCCAGCTTCAGCAAAAAGATTTCTTTCATGAAAGGTTCCTCCAAATTTCAAATGGGTGTCGTTTTTTCTATTATACCACAGGATTTTTCGTTTTCATAGGGTGAATCCAAGGTTTTTTCCCGAATTCTTTTCTACCCAAAAGGGGAAGTCTCCCCTTTACAAAGGCCATTCGGTTATTGTATAATCCAAGCGGAATCTCATGTCTTTTGATTCCAAATTTCAATGACAAAAGGAACGATTCCCATGGTCAATACCAACTGTTATTCCACCGAGGAATTTGAAAACCAATACACCTACCACGGCCCGGATCTTGGCGCCATTTGGAGCCAGGAGGAGACTTCCTTCCGGCTCTGGGCTCCCACCGCCACCGGCGTTTCCATCCGGCTGTACACCTCCGGCGACCCCTCTGCCCAGGATCTGATCCGGGAGGAATCCATGACCCCCTCCGTAGCTGGAACCTGGTGTGCCCGGATTGCCGGGGATCTTCACGGCGTGTACTACACCTACTGTGTGACGTTGGAGGATAAAACCGTGGAGGCCTGCGACCCCTATGCCCGTACCACCGGCGTCAACGGCCGCCGGGCCATGGTGCTGAATCTCGCCTCCACCAATCCCCAGGGGTGGGAGGAGGATTTGGATCCCCACTTTGGCGATTCTGTCACCGATGCGGTGATCTATGAACTTCACATCCGGGATCTGAGTGCGGATCCGGATTCCGGCATCCGGAATGTGGGAAAATTTCTGGGTTTGACGGAAACCGGTACCAAGACCCCAGCTGGCATTCCCACCGGTCTGGATCATATCAAATCCCTGGGCATTACCCATCTGCATCTGCTGCCCAGCTACGACTATGGCTCCGTGGATGAATCCCACCCGGAAATTCCCCAATTCAACTGGGGCTACGACCCGGTGAATTTCAACGTTCCCGAGGGCAGCTACTCCACCGACCCCTTCCACGGAGAGGTTCGGGTGAAAGAAATGAAGCAGATGATCCACGTCCTCCACCAAAACGGCATCAGCGTGGTTCTGGATGTGGTGTATAACCATGTCTACGATGCAGAACAATTCTGCTTCAACCAAATCGTCCCCGGATATTTCAGCCGTATCCACAATGGGGTCTATTCCGACGGCTCTTGCTGCGGCAACGATACCGCCTCCGAGCGGAGCATGGTACGCAAATACATCGTCGATTCCGTGAAATACTGGGCCGACGAATACCACATGGACGGCTTCCGGTTCGACCTGGTGGGTCTTTTGGACGTGGACACCATTCGCGAAGTCGTCACCACCGTCCACCAGACCCATCCCAATGTCATCTTCTACGGGGAAGGCTGGACCATGGATACCAAATTGACAAAAGCTGACACTCCCCTGGCCGTTCAGACCAACGCCCATCTGCTTCCTGACTTTGCCTTTTTCAGCGATACCCTCCGGGACCTGCTCCGGGGCTATGTATTCGAAGATACCTACAAAGGCTATGTGGCCGGTGCGTCAAAGCTGGAGCCCATGCTGAAGCAGTGCTTCCTGGCCCGGCCCGACTGGTGCCCCAGCCCCAGTCAAAGCGTGAACTACGCCTCCTGCCACGACAATATGGCCCTGTTTGATCGTCTGGCCACCTCTGCGCCGGAGGCCACACGGGACGAGCGGATCCGGATGAACCGGCTGGCCTTTGCCTTCGTTGCCACCAGCCAGGGCATCCCCTTCCTCCAGGCCGGAGAGGAATTTCTCCGGAGCAAGCCCGGCCCCGACGGCAGTTTCGTCCACAACAGCTTTAACAGCCCGGACAGTGTCAACGCTTTGCGCTGGAAAAATCTGGAAATTCCCGAATATCATGACACCTTCGCCTATTATCAGGGTTTGATTGCCCTGCGCAAAGCCCACCCCACCTTCCGTCTCTCCACTGCCGAGGAGGTCTCCCAGCAGGTGTTCCCCCTGGAAAATCTGGAGCCTAATGTGGTTGCCTTCCGTCTCCGGGGTTCGGTGGATGACCCAGTTCAGGGGCTGATTGTGGCCTTCAATCCCAACAAAACCTCCACCCAAATTCCCCTGCCCCAGGGCAACTGGAATGTGGTGGTGGACGGGCTCCATGCCGGAACGGAAACTCTGGCCACCGTCACCGGCCAGGCCACCCTGGAACCCATCAGTGCCATGGTGCTAACCCTGGAGCCTCCCCTTCCTTCTTCCCAGTCCAAGGGAGCTCATTTTCCCATTCTCTTAGGCGGAATTGCCGCTGCCGCCGCTGTAATTGGCGGAACCGCCACCTATTTGGCACATAAAAAGAAAAAGAGTTGATGCTCTCCCGCCGGTTTGGTCTTAAGCAAAATCGGCGGGGTTTTATCATTTCCCCTTCCACCGGTTCCTTTGTCAACCATTTCTTTTCAAAAAATTAACCAAATTTTTGCTTCTCTTCCGCAAATATCTCCGATGAAAAACGGTAAAAATGCCATATTCCCAAATTCTCCTTCTGCCGCTATAATAAAGAACGTAATCCCCCGAAGCGTCACCCAGAAGTAGGTACCGTTGTTCTTTGGTCATGGACAGCACCTGCTTCTTTCCGCTTTTATCGGGGAAATAAATGTAAGGAGATTTTCGTATGAGCAAGAAACCTATTAACCCCAAGTACCTGGGCGAAAACGGTCTGCACCGGGTACCTATCTGGCGGATTGCTGGCTTTGCCCTGAACAATACTGCCACCAACACCTATATGTTGCTGATGGGCTATGTGTCCTACTACCTGATGGGCTGGGTCGGCGTCGGCATGGTCATCGCATCTTCCTTCTCCATGGCAATGCGTATCTGGGACGGTGTCACCGATCCCTTCGTTGGCTTCATGGTGGACAAGATGGACGGCCGCTTTGGCAAGAACCGTCCCTTCATGGTAGTTGGTAATGTGCTTCTGTTGGTCACCAGCTTCCTGCTGTTCCATGTGACCCACCTGCTGCCCAGTGTCGTTCGCTTCCCCTTCTTCATTGTAATGAGTGCTCTGTACTATCTGGGCTACACCTGCCAGTGCGTGGTGACCAAGTCCGCCCAGTCCGCTCTGACCAATGATCCCAAGCAGCGACCCCTGTTCGCCTCCTTCGACGGCGTGTTCAACACCGTGCTGTTCGCCGCTCTGGGCGTTGTGGTGGCCAACATTGCTGCCAAGTATGAAGCCGTTGGCGGCTACTCCTCCACCCAGTTCTTCCACGAAGTTTGGGTGCTCTGTGCTGCTCTGTCCGGTCTGTTCACCATCATCGCCGTGATCTCCATCGCTCCCAAGGATCGGACCGAGTTCTTCGGCACCGGCAAGGCTGTCAAGGTTGGCCTGAAGGACTACTGGGAAGTACTGAAGAACAACCGTGCCATCCAGATGCTGGTTCTGTCCGCCTCCACCGACAAGCTGGGCTCCTCCGCAAAGTCCTCCGCTGTCACCGTGGCCATGTTCGCCTGCATCGCCGGTTCCACCAAGCTCCAGGGCAACGTTACCGCTCTGACCACCGTCCCCTCCGCAATCGTCACCTTCCTGGCCATCTCCACCATCGCTACCACTCTGGGTCAGAGAAAGGCCATGATCATCGGCTCCATTGGCGGCCTGATCACCAACGCTATGCTGATTGCACTGTGGCTGATTGGCGATCCCACCACCATGGTGGCTGATGTCGCTGCCGGCACCATCCACTGGGGCTATTTCGTGATCCTGTACCTGGTGCTCACCGTCATCACCGCCGGTTTCCAGGGCATTTCCGGTAACATCGTCATTCCCATGACCGCTGACTGCGCAGACTACGAGACCTATCGTTCCGGCCGCTACGTCCCCGGCCTGATGGGCACTTTGTTCTCCTTTGTGGACAAGCTGGTTTCCTCCTTTGCTCCCATGATCGCCGGTCTGGTGTTCGCCGCTGTCGGTTTTGCAGATCACAACCCTGTTCAGGGCGATGTGGTTACCATGAAGCTCCGTGTCGGCGTTGCATTCCTGGCCTACGGTCTGATTATGGTCGGTCTTGTCTGCAACCTGATCGCCATGAAGTTCTATCCTCTGACCAAGGAAAAGATGGCCGAGATCCAGGACGAAGTTGCTGCCATCAAGGCAAAGGCTGCCCAGGAAGGCTAAATCCCCTTTCTTCCACTTCCATGACCAAAGCAAGGGTGGCGCCCCGCGCCACCCTTTTTCCACAGGAAAGGAACACCCCTATGAAACACAAGCACACCCAATCCCCCGGTGAAGAGCCCCTTGATCTGGATGCCTATGTCGCCGCCCAGCGGGAACTGGACGATCTGAAGGCCCAACAGGGCATCGCCCCCAAGGAGGGCCGGATTTCCCGGATGATCTCCGCCTTTTTCCAGCGCCGGGAAGACCGGGAAAAGGTTCTGGTAAACCGAAAAAAATATCTCTGGCTCACGTTTTTGCTGGGTTGGAGTGGTGCCCACCGGTTCCGCGCCAAGCAGTATGTGCTGGGCACCATCTATCTGCTCACCTGCTGGACTGGCTTCTCCATTGCCATGACCATTGTGGATCTCATGCAGATTCTTCCCATCGTCCCGGATGAGGACGGCAATATTTGGGTATGATCCCCCTTCCCCCAAGTCCGGTACCGATCCGGAACTGGGGGATTCTTTTTTCCGGGGAATAGACCAAAAAGAAGATGGGTATGATGAAACCAGGGAAGGTTCCTTCCCAATCCTATTTCACGGAGGGTTTTACCATGTCCAATCCATATTCCGGAACCAAAACCGAAGAAAATCTCCGCACCGCCTTTTCCGGAGAATCCCAAGCCCGGAACAAATACACGTTTTTCGCCGCCAAGGCCCGGGAGGACGGCTTCGAGCAAATCGCCGCCCTATTCCTGAAAACCGCGGAAAACGAACGGGAACACGCCGATCTTTGGTTTCGGGAGCTGAATGGCATCGGCACCACAGCAGAAAATCTGGTATCCGCCGCCCAGGGTGAGCATTATGAATGGTCGGATATGTACGACGGTTTTGCCAAAACCGCCGAGGAGGAAGGCTTCCACCACTTGGCTGCCAAATTCCGCCTGGTTGCCGCCATTGAAAAACATCACGAAGAACGGTATCGTGCCCTGCTGCACAACGTGGAGACCGCCCAGGTCTTCGCCAAGAGCCAGGTCAAAATCTGGGAATGTCGCAACTGCGGACACATCCAGGTGGGGCTCCAGGCGCCTCCCGTGTGCCCTACCTGCGGCTACAGCCAAGGTTATTTCCAGATCAGCGCCCAAAATTACTAATCAAACCGCAAAAAAGCTGGAACCCAGTTGGGCTCCAGCTTTTTCATTCAGTCCACCACAATCCGGCGGATCCAGGTTCCCTTCTTCAGAAGGTATGCCCCTGCCGCCACTTTCAGCACATCCACGCCCACACAAATGGCATACATGGGCAAAATATCCAGTCCGGTAAATCGGCTCAAACAGTATGCCACCGGCACGGATACCACCCAGGTAAAGCCGCTGTCAAACAGGAAGGTGATTCCCGTCTGACCGCCAGAACGAAGGGTGAAATACATGGCGTTGTTGTAGGAGTTCACAGGCATCATCACAGCACTGATGCAAATCAGGCCGGAAGCAATGGCACGAACTTCCTGGGTGGTGTTGTACATCTGGGGGAACAACCCGGACAGCGCCACCATCACGCCACCAATGGCGAAGCACACGCCCACACTCAGGCAGATCATACGGCGATTGTCCCGACGAACCACGTCCTCCGGTTCTCCGGCACCCAGCATTTGGCCCATGAGAATTCCCACCGCATTGCCCAGGGAAAGGAACACCACGTTGGACACCTGGGAAATGGTGGTCGCAATGTTGGTCGCCGCCACCACGCTTAGTCCCCGGGTGGAATAGCACTGGTTCAGGAAGGCCACGCCGGTGGACCAGAGAAATTCATTGACCAAAAGAGGCATTCCCTTGAGGATGATGTTCCGGGTCAACTCCTTGGGGATCTTCATGGAACGGTATGCCCCCCGGATAAAGGGGTTCTTTTTCGGGTTCCCGTGGGTCCAGGCCATTACAATTCCCAGTTCCACATACCGGGAAATCACCGTGGCAACGGCAGCACCCACTACTCCCAGCTCCGGGGCACCAAAGTGACCAAAAATCAGCACATAGTTCAGTGCCAGATTCACCAGAACCGCTGTGACACCGGCAATCATGGGAATGGCAGGTTTTCCCGTCTCCCGGAGGGTTCCGGAATAGGCATTGCTCAACGCAAATGGCAATAGTCCCGTGAGCATCACCGCCAGATAATCCCGTCCGTAGCGCAGAGTCTGAGCCACTTCCTCCGGGTCTGCACCCTTGTCCAGGTACAGGCCGATCAAGCCATCCCCGCCCACCAGAAACACGCCACTTCCCACCACGGTCAAGGCCAGGGCAATGAGGATTTTGAACCGGAAGGTATCCCGCACGCCCTTGTCATTGGCAGAGCCATGGAACTGGGCGGTGAAAATACCTGCACCGGAGGTTGCACCAAAAATGCACAGGTTGAACACAAACAGCAACTGATTGACAATGGCGACGCCCGACATGGGAATGGTTCCCACCTGGCCCACCATCACATTATCCAGCAAGGAAACAAAATTGGTGATGCCGTTCTGAATCATAATCGGCAGGGCAACCAGCAAAATCCGCTTGTAAAACGGCCAATCGATGGATGTTCTTCTTTTCATTGGATTCTCCTTTCTCTCGCAAAATGGGCAGCGAACGCCGCTGCCCATCCTTTTTCTGTTATCCCCGAACACTCTGAGCCACCCGGGCCACGATTCGGTTCATCTCGTCCATTTTCCCTTCCATATCTGCCACCAGCTTCATCTGAGTTCTGGCTCGAACCAGATTGTGATCGGGATAGTCCACCTTAAAGTAGTGGTCGCCCTCCAGGTAATCCTTCAAAAACCGGGTTGCCACTTCCAAGGTCATCACATATGCGCCCATGGGAAGCACCTCCAGCTCCCGCTGAGTCAGGGAAGTAGCTGCTTCCAGGAAGCCTTTGGTGTATACCTCAAACAAATGCAGATCCATCTCCACCTTGGACAGATCCACCTCATCTTCTGCCGCAGTAGATGCGCCAAAGCGAATGGAATCACCAAAGTCATAGGCACTCAGGCCGGGCATGACGGTGTCCAAATCCAGTACACACAGGCTCTTTCTGGTTTTCTTGTCCAGCAGCACATTGTTGAGCTTGGTATCGTTGTGGGTCACCCGAAGGGGAAGCTCCCCCCGTTCCCGCATCCGATGGAGCTGGGTTCCCCGCTCCTCCCGAGCCAGCAGAAATTCCACATCCTCCCGAACCCCAGCCAACCGGCCCACCGGGTCGGCCTGAACCGCCTGTTTGAACTGACGATACCGATCCACCGTATTGTGGAACTCGGGGATGGTCTCCGTCAGGGTGTCCGCCGGGAAATCCGACAACATCTGCTGGAACCGACCGAAGGCCAAGGCGCTCTGGTAAAAATCCTCATCCGACTCCGGCGTATCCAAACTGAACCCGCCTACAAAGTCGTACATCCGCCAGAACTCCCCCTTCTCGTCCATGTGATAGAACTTTCCATCGGTGGTGGTGATGAAGTGGAGTGCCAAACGAGGGTCTTCCACTCGCTGGCGAATAAAATCGGTGATAGTACCCACATTGTTCATCAGACTGACTGGATCCGCGAACACGTGTTTGTTGATTTTTTGCAGCACATACTCCGCACCGGTATCCGTTTCCACCCGTAAGGTAGCATTGATGTGTCCGTTGCCGATGGGGCCGCATTTGACCGGCGTTCCATCCATGCAGAACGCATAGGCCGCTTTTTCAATGGACATTTCCTGTCCCCCTTGCATCATGATAAAAACAGTGGCAAACCATTCTATGGTGGGCCAGGCCCGATGCCACATGATAATCCGCATAAATACGTCTGTTCATACTACCATATTCCGGTGATTTATGCAAGGGATTTTTCCGAATTTTCCCGGTTTTCCCCAGATTCTTGGAGAATTTTCA
>CAZSAZ010000064.1:0-9002 GCA_964604925.1 uncultured Oscillospiraceae bacterium
CCTATTCACTATTCTTTTTTTCTATTTGTCACACATCATTGTAACACCTACAAAAAGGTCGATAATGTTCATGTAAAAAGGTAGAATACGCTGAAGAATTGTGGTATAATAATAGGCTGAAAAAATGTAGCATTATGCTATTTTGAAACCATAGATTACGGTATTCCTAGGGAAATTCATTAGATAAGGAGAATGTGTATGTCGCAGTATATTTTGGTAATGGTTTGGCTGGCAGTAATATGCCTTATAAGTCAGACGATTAATGTATATAAGAGTGAGTATGTGCTTGGCAAAAAGGAAATTCGAGTCCAAACATTTTTTGCAATTTTAGCAGTTATCCCACTTGTTTGGTGGACTGCTACGCGTTCTCAATGGTTTTTTGATACAAGCGTATATATGAAGAACTTTGAATCGATGCCTAGTTCATTGAGTGAGGTAAGTTCGTATATGCAAACTGTCAATAAAGATGAAGGATTTTCAATACTAAGTATCTTAATAAAAACTGTAGTAGGTAATAGTACTGTAGCATATTTCTTTGTTCTTGCTACTATTCAATTAGTGATCTTAGCCCTTGTTTTCAGAAAATATTCATCGAATTATATTATGGCACTATTTCTTTTTGTCGCAACAACGGATTATCTGTCATGGATGCATAATGGTATTCGTCAGTTTACAGCCGTTGTGCTGATTTTTGCAGCAACGGAGTTGATGCTTAGAAAAAAATATGTGCCATTAATAGCAGTTATTCTACTGGCATCTACAATTCATGGATCTGCATTATTGATGCTGCCGATTATATTTGTAGTCCAAGGGAGGCCATGGAATAAAAAAACAATGCTTGCTATTTTTGCCTTTGCACTTGCTATCGTTTTTGTAGATAGTTTTACAGATTTGCTGGATACTTTATTAGCAGATACACAGTATACTAATGTGGTAAGTGACTGGCAAACAGGTGGAGATGACGGTACAAATCCAATTCGAGTACTGGTTTATTCTATTCCTACAATTCTATCTTTAATTGGTTTTCGGTACATTAAAGAGGCAAATGATCCCGTCATAGATTTAGCTTGTAACATGGGGATTCTATCAACAATGCTCTATTGCTTAAGCGCCGCGACTTCGGGAATATTTATCGGACGTCTCCCAATTTACTGTTCCATGTACGCAACAGGTATCCTGTTACCGTGGGAATTAGATAATATGTTTACGAAAGAATCTGCGAGAATGATGAAGTTGCTGATGATAGTTGCTTTTGTTATGTTTTACTACTATCAGATTCATTTTACATGGGGATTGATTTGATTGATGAGGAAAAAATATGGTTACTATAAGTGTTATTATGGGAATTTTCAACTGTGCATCCACATTACCTGATGCTATAAATTCCATTTTGAAACAGACAGTTACAGATTGGGAACTGATATTATGTGATGATGGTTCTAAGGACAATACATTGCAAGTAGCTCTTGAGTTTGAACGCAATTATCCAGATAAAATTGTAGTTCTGGTAAATGAGAAAAATATAGGATTAAATGCGACTTTAAATAAATGTTTAAAAGTTGCAAAAGGAAAGTATATTGCACGGATGGATGGCGACGATATTTGCGATCCAGATCGTTTTAAGGAGGAACTTGAGGTTTTAGAGAGAGAGTCGGATATTTCGATTGTAAGTACAGATATGAACTTTTTTGATGAAAGCGGTGTCTGGGGAAAGATTTCCCATCCTGAATATCCAAATGAATCGGATTTTTTGATGGGATCTCCGTTTTGTCATGCCCCATGTATGGTTCGTAAAGAAGCATATACTGCAGTACATGGATATTCGGTAGATTCTAAGTTGTTACGTGTCGAGGATTATCATCTTTGGTTTAAAATGTACAAAGCTGGTTTTAAGGGGAAGAATATTCATAAAGCTCTTTACAGCATGAGAGATGATCAAAATGCTTATAGACGAAGAAAGTTTAAATATCGTATAAATGAAGCATATGTGAAGTTCTTAGCCGTAAGAGATTTGAAATTACCAATGTGGGGGTATGTATTTGTCTTGAGACCAATAGTAGTCGGTTTGCTCCCGGGATTTTTGTATGATCTGTTACATAAACAAAACTTAAAACGGTAAGGAGGGAGTATATATGATTCCTAAGACTATTCATTATTGTTGGTTCGGCCGAAGTGAAAAACCTAGATTAGCAGAGAAATGTATTGCAAGCTGGAAAAAATTTTGCCCTGATTTTGAAATAATGGAATGGAATGAGGATAATTTTAATATAGAAAACTATCCATATGCAAAATATTGTTTCGAAAACAAAAAATGGGCATTTCTCAGTGATTTTGTTCGACTTATAGTTGTATATGAATATGGTGGTGTGTATTTCGATACGGATGTTGAAGTGATAAAGCCATTTCATGAACTTTTATTTTACGATGCTTTCTATGGATTCGAAAATAATACTAATATTGCCACGGGTTTAGGCTTTGGAGCAATTTCAAAACATAAGACGGTGGATGCCATGATTCAGAAGTATAATGAACTCAAAGCAGATGAAAACGGTAAATATCCGTTGGTTGTATGTCCAGCTTTAAATACAGAAGCATTAATACCGATGGGATTGAAGCTGAATGGACAGCTTCAAAATGTGGAAGGTGCCGTTATTTTGCCTATTGATTATTTGAATCCATATGATGATCCAACAGGTCGATTGAATAAATCGAAGAATACGGTTTCTATACATTGGTATTCCAAAAGCTGGATGGACAAAAAAACAATTTTAAGAAGTATAATAACAAAGCCATTTCATCGTATTTTTGGTAATGATTGTTTTGATTGGGTAAAAAGATGAAAGAGAAAAAGCAACTATTAATTATGTCTCACGCCATGGAACTAGGTGGTGCAGAGCGAAGTTTAATCGGTTTACTTGATGAATTTAATACAGATGAATATGATGTTGATTTGTTTTTATTGCGGCATGAGGGAGAATTGTTAGAATCAATTCCAGATAAGATTAATTTGTTGCCACAGTTGAAAACATATACAGTATTGGCACGCCCGATGAAAGCTACTTTATTCGAAGGGCATGTAATGCTTACGCTTGCTAGAGCAATAGGCAAAGTAGCAGCAAAAATATATGATATTAAACATGGTTATACAGATAGTGGAGTAGCACTTGAGTATAGTCACAAGTATACAGCACCATTGCTACCTAAAATTAATCCTGATAAAGAGTATGATTTGGCAATTAGCTTTTTGACGCCGCATTATTATATTGCGGAAAAGGTAAAAGCAAAGAAAAAAATAGCATGGATACATACTGACTATAGTAAAGTCCAAATTAATAAATCATCTGAAATGAAGATGTGGAATCAATATGACTATATTATTTCAATTTCCGATGCTGTTACTGCCGGTTTCTTAGGGGTATTTCCAGACCTGAAAGAGAAAATACTAATGATTGAAAATATTCTTCCTAAAAAGTTGATCGATGTTCAGAAAGAAGCTTTTTCGGTAGAAAACGAAATGGTATGCAAAGGGATTAAATTATTATCAATAGGACGATATTGTACTGCAAAAAATTTTGATAATGTCCCCGAAATATGTTCAAAGATTTCAAGTATGGGGAATGATGTCTATTGGTATATTATTGGCTATGGCCCAGATGAGAAACTTATTAAAGAAAAAATCAGGCAATTTAATATGGAAGATAGAGTGATTCTGTTAGGGAAAAAAGAAAATCCATATCCATATATAAATGCATGTGATCTTTACATCCAACCAAGTCGTTATGAAGGGAAATCTGTTACCGTTAGAGAAGCACAAATGCTCGGAAAACCAGTCATAATTACTGAATATGCGACATCTAAGAGCCAGTTAAAGAATGGGATTGATGGTATCATTGTTCCACTTGATAATGATTTATGTGCACGTGGTATTGGAGCTTTGTTAAGGCAGCCGGAGAAAATAAATTTATTAACTGAAAACTGCAAAAAGAATGATTATTCGAACGCAAAAGAGATTACAAAACTGTATAAAATCATTAATCAATAGTAAATGAACAGCATAGGAGAATGAAATGTGTAAGCTAACCGTATTTACGGCAACATACAATAGAGGTCATTTGATTCATCAATTATATGAATCTTTGCAAAAACAAAGTAACTTTGATTTTGAGTGGTTGGTAATCGATGATGGTTCATCTGATAATACAAAAAAACTTTTTGAAAAATGGTTAGCAGAGCATAATCGTTTTACCATAAGATACTATTATCAGGAAAACCAGGGATTGATACGAACATTAAATAAAGGGATATCACTTGCTAAGGGAGAGTATTTTTCTAAAATTGATTCAGACGATTATGTGTTAGGGGATTATTCTGAGAACATAATGCGTTGGGTAAAAGAAATCGATGATTCATCAGAAATATATGCTGTTTCTGGTTTGAGGATTAGGCCGGATGGTACTCCACTTAAAGGTTGCATGCCTAAAATCCCAATGGGTAGGGATTATATTGATGCGACAGATTTAGAAAGGAAAAGATACGATTTAGATGCTGATATGTGCGAAGCATGGAAAACCGATGTTTTAAGGGAACATCCCTTTCCTGTTTGGCAAGGGGAAAAGTTTGCACCAGAACAATTGGTACTTTATGATTTGGCGTTGATGGGACTTAAAATTAGATGGTATCCTATTGCTATGTCAGTATGCGAATATCAAGAAGGGGGATTAACTTTAGGAGCAAGTAAACTAGAAAAAGAAAATCCGATGGGATACGCTATGATGTATAATCAGAACCTAAAGATATATTCTTCTATAAAACGTAATTTATATGATGCAATGCAAATGACTGCGTTAACCGCATATGCTCGAAAGTTTTCCTATTTGAAAAAGTCAAACAATAAATTAGCAACTATATTAACGTTCCCACTCGGTTTCTTATTAGGAATAAGAAGACAAATACAGTATTCAAGAATACAATAAAAGAGATATGAAAGAGATGAAATAAATGCCTCAAATTAGTGTGATAGTGCCAATATATAAAGCAGAAAAATTCATAGAGCGCTGTGTGAATAGTATTTTGAATCAAACCTATAGAAACATCGAATTGATTCTTGTAGATGACGGTTCTCCCGATTTATGTCCAAGAATTTGCGACCAATATGCTGCTAATGATTCAAGAGTGCGGGTATTGCACAAAGAAAATGGCGGTGTATCTAGTGCGAGGAACGCTGGTTTAGACATAGCTAGAGGTGAATACATATCATTTGTTGATAGTGATGATTATCTTGAACCATGTATGTACGAAATGATGTTAGACAAAGCACTTTCGTATGAATGTGATGTCGTTATGTGTGATTGTATGAAGGACGGTATAGAATGTAGCGAAATGTATTCACATAATATCCGAGCTGGTTTTTATAATCATGAACAGCTTGAAGAAGAATATTATCCTCATTTGTTAATGATGGAGGATGTTGAGTATCCAGCAACCATTTCAAATTGGTTATTGTTATGGAAAAGTACATTGAATGTACCAGAAATGAGATATGAGCCAGGTATTAGGTATTCAGAAGATCTGTTATTTGGTGCTAAACTTATGTGTCAAGCTAAATCCTTTTATTATATGAAGGGGGCGGCTTATTATCATTATGTGCTGAATCCAGAGTCTGCTAGTCACACTTATGTTCCAGATAAATGGAATGATTATAAAATATTACATGAAAGAATCAAAGATGCGTTTGACAAACATGAAAGATTTGATTTTTCTTACCAGATAGATTTGTGTTTGCTTTTCTTTGTGTTTAATACAATAGGAGAAATATATAAGACGGATCTTTCGATGTGTGATAAGAAAGCTAAGATAAAGAGTATCTTAATGACATCAGCAGTTACTAGTATGTTTAAACGCTTGAGAGTTACAAAACTTCGGGTTTCAAAGAAACAGAAGTTGATTACATTGATTTACAAATATCAAATAGGGCTCTCAGCGTTGATAGCTTATTATGGGAGGAAATAGAATGTTTTTGAAAAGCGAACAAATATTCGGGGGGGCAACCACTCATCTCTGTGATTGTGCCAGTATACCTGGCAGAAAAATATATTCATCGCTGTGTGGACAGTATTTTACGTCAAACCTACAAAAATCTTGAAATCATTTTAGTTGATGATGGAAGTCCGGATAAGTGCGGAGAGATTTGTGATGAATATCAAAAAATAGATTCAAGAGTGAAAGTAATCCATCAAGAAAATGCTGGTGTAGGTGCAGCAAGAAATACAGCGTTAAAGCATTGCCGGGGAGAGTTCATCACATTTGTTGATAGTGATGATTATATCTCTTTAGACTTAATCGAGGTATTATTTTCCCAAATAGATGATGCTGATTATGTTTCATGTGGTTTTTCACGTTGTGATAGTGAGGAAAGAATAAAATATGCATTTTTGCCAACAGAAGAGATTGTGTTAACAGGTAAAGATACATTATATAGGCATTATACAGGAGACAATGCACGTGCGAAGATTAGTTGTTTTTACGTTTGGGGGAAGCTGTATAGAAAAGAACTTTGGATAGGGATGAATTTTCCAGAAGGATTATTGTTTGAAGACATATATTTGATGCCATACATGCACTTGAAATGTAAGAAAGTTAAGTTTATTTCTTATGCAGGCTATTATTATAGAGAAGAACCCAACAGTATTACGAATACAGTTAATTCTGCTCACAGAAAAAAGGCTTTTAGGGATTCTTTTATAATATGGGATAATCATCTAAATTTATATAAAGAACAGTCATTGGATGAACTTGTTGTGGCGGTAGAGTGTTTGAAAATTGATAAAATAATTTCTCAATCAATTACCGAAACCATTCCAGAGGGGATGGATGAATTGGCCAAAAGGATTCTGAAAACATCTGTTGGAAAAGTACTAAAAAAATCGATTCCTTTTCGACAGAAAGTAAGATATATTTTATTTTTGATGCTAGGAAAGACGACATATAAGTTATTAAGAAAAATTATAAGGTGTTAAGGAAAGAGAAGTAGGATGAAGATAAGTGTTATAATTCCTGTATACAATAAAGCCAGATATTTAAATAATCTGTTATCTGATTTATTGAAACAAACATTCACTGAATATGAGTGTATTCTTATAGACGATGGTTCGGTAGATGGCTCAGGTGAAATATGCGATAATATCAGCAAGATTGACAATCGTTTTAGAACATTTCATTTGATAAACGGTGGGGTTTCAAATGCACGTAATTATGGTATATGCCAATCTGAAGGAGATTATATCACTTTTATTGATGCGGATGATAGATTATATCCGGAATATTTGAATAATTTGTTTCGCTGTATTATTGAGAATGAAGTCGATTTGGTAATTAGTGGGCTGGAGAAATATTGGGATGGGTCAGATAAAAAAGAATGTATTCGTCCACCATATTTTGGAAGATACAACAAAGACATTATACTTCCTCGATTTGCACAAATACAGAAAGATACGGGAATATTTGGTTTTTGTGTAGCTAAAATATTTAGAAAAGATCTAGTTAGAAATGTTAAATTTGATTCAAATTTGTCATTGGCTGAAGATTTTGATTTTTACTTAAATGTGTATAGAAAAGTGCACACATTTTATTTTGATGATAAATGCTATTATCGGTATTTGCAATGCGCAGATAATTCGTCATCTACGATTGCAGATAATCAAATAGACTATTTGGCACAATTGAAAATAAAATTAAGATTTAAAAATTTCTTAATTGAACAAGATGCATATGCAGATATTAATAAACAGATTATTGATGAAATGATAAGCAATTATGTTTATTTTGTTCTTTTCTATAGTTCAAAAAAGAACATCTATACTAATTTTATTGAATTGAGAAGTATGGTTGGTACTGAATCAGTAGAGTTAAAAGGAAAAAGTATTTTACAAAAATGGATTCTGCTATTGTTCAGAAGGAAGCAATTAATAGCGACAAAGATTACTTTAGTAACGTACAGGAAAATAAGGGCATTAGTTAAAAAATTAAAGATACAGTGCTAAGAATAATTTGAAAGCAATTAGAATTTAAAAGGTGAAAAGAATGATTTCAATAATTGTTCCAATATATAATGCTGAAAGAGAATTGGATAGAATGCTGCGAAGTATTCAGAAACAATCGGTTACAGAATATGAAGTTATTATGATTGATGATGGAAGTAAGGATAAGTCCGCTGATATTTGTAAAGAAATAGCAAAAAACGACTTACGTTTCCGGTATTATTATCAAGAGAATAAGGGAGTATCTGTAGCCAGAAATAATGGGTTGAAAAGAGCAAAAGGCAAGTATATTGCATTTGTTGATGCAGATGATAAAATAGATCAAAATTATCTTGAAGTTTTAATGAATGCGTGTCAACATTCAGATATTGCTGTATGTGATACGGTAGTAGAATGTAACGGGATAGAGATGAAGCGTTTTACAGGAGAATATGATGCACTATTCCGAGATGATGCAATAAATTTATTATTATGTAGAAAAATAATTAACTCAGGCCCAGGAGGTAAGTTATTCAAACGAAATGTTATCGGAAAGATTATATTTCCTGTGATGAAAACATATGAGGATATATTATTCAATTTGCTTGTTTTTTCTAATGCCACTACTGTTAGTGTTACTTCAAAAACTCAATACCACTATATCGAAAATTTAAAAGGTGCAATGAGTGGCATGAAAAAAATTCCTTCAAAAGATATTATTGTAGCGTCTGATCAGATAATGCAGTTTATCAAAGAGAAGAAAGAGATAGTAGAACCAGAATGTTTATATGTTACAATATCTCATTTGTTCCAGTATGTATTGGCAATGGTGCTTGGAGAAAGTCAGTGGGATGAAGGATTTATTATGGAATCAAGGTTAGTATATAAGAAATATCTCTTGGATATTTTGAAATGTACTGCTATACCACAGAAAGAAAAGTTTGTCTTTATTTGTTTTGTTTTCGGTTGGATATATACAAACAAAAC